>NZ_JBEOYE010000124.1:0-21867 GCF_040296945.1 Streptomyces sp. NPDC001941
CCGCCGAGCCCGATGCTCCACCAACAGGATCAGCACCATCGTGAGAGCCGTCCACACCCTCCTGATCTGCGGAAACTCAGGATGAAAGACGTTCATGGAGATCGGAGCAGGATTGCTGACAGAGGAGGACGTAGAAAGCTTCGAACAGTCGAAAAGTACGAAACGCGGAAGGCGGCCAGCTGTTGCCAGCTGACCACCCTTCACGGGGTCAGGTCCACGGTCCTGTCATGCTCGGGAGGATTGGGTCGGGATATGGAGGATGTGGATCCGTCACAATGACCTTGCTCCCTGCCGGGCCGGTGGTATGTGCGTCCGATGCTCCGGCCACAAGGGCTAGTGCCAGTGCAGCGAGCAGGAGGGCTGTACGAAACCCGCCTGTCGCTCGTCCATTGGGATCGCATAACATGATGCTCGTCCTTTCCAACTACGTGGCTGACTCGCAGATCTGCGGCTTGCTCTGCTGCGAGTTCCCGGCGAGGAGCGCAGAGCCGCAACCTCCCACTATCCACCACATTTACCGTCGCTGCGACCTCAACTACGTTGCGTGATGCGGAAGTGAGTTGAGTTGATCGGTAACTCGGGGAGTAGGGCGCCAGAGCGAGCACAAGTCGGCAATTTCGTAACCTCGCGTGCGGACCGTATCGATGATGTGAGGCAGTGCGAAGGTATCGAGATCAGGAAGCTGAGCGTCGAGGGAACTGGCGTGCATCGGGGTGATTGCACCGGGAAGCTCGTCGCTGGCGCGCGAGCACGCAGCGCTGTCATTCCACCTTGACTGCTGGTGCGGCCGTTGGCGTTGGTCGTCCATTCAGTGTTCGCGCATTCCAGCACATCGACCTCTGTGGCCTGCAGCGGAGCTACTGCTCTCTAGGAGATACGAAAGCCCGGCAAGGCGGATCGCTCAGCGGTCTTTTGGAGGGCGTGCTGAGCCAGTTCGGTGAATGCCGTGCGACGAGGTGATCGACCTGCAGGCGTGGGGTGCGCAGCCAGGAGCCGAACGCGGGCGTTGCTGCACCAAGGCCGACACGTGCCGCCAGGACTGACCCCGATGCGAGGCAATTCCATGGAGAGTCGCCGTCGCGGCTGCGCAGGCCGTGTGATGGCCGGTGTAGCGCTCTGGAGAGTCGCTGGCGAGGGCCGATGGGCGAGCGGTGTGTACGGGGCCTGTGCCTCCGCCGTCAGCTGCGGAAGGGCTGATTCGGAAGTGCCGAATTTAAGCAGGCGTCTCGACGGACGAGCTCGTGCTTTCACACTCGGGGTGACGGCCCCAGGCGCGAACGGCTTGGCGACTCAGAAGGACCGCGCTCAATGCCGCACGGCCGCGTGAGCGTCTCACGTGGGCGTTGCGTCGCGAGGCGCTGCGAACGCTGGTGAACGTTCGTTCTGGGTTGCCGGTGTAGTTGAGGCTGCTGGGTCTGGATTTCCGAGCATCGAGCCCATCGAGAACAGCCCGTATTGCACTCCTCTACAGCATGTGATGAAGTCGATGGGAGGTCGATGCCCTCACAGGGCTACCGGCCAGGAGTATCGCTGGAGCTGGCCTTGGCAGATTCCGGCAAGCGTAGGGGGCGAGGCCCGGGAACGCCCGCGCGTCTGTTTCCGCGCCGGAATCGAGCTCGCGATGGCGCTGCAGCTATCCGTAGAACGGCGTAAATGTTCCGTACATCGGCCCATAGACAGGATTGGTGGCGAACCGGTGAGTCTCACGATGTTGTCGGACTCAGCCCTGCTTGATCGTGGACGGGGTGCTCTGCTCGGACTCGCCATCGGCGACGCGCTGGGCGCACCGGCAGAGAACATGTCCCGAGAAGAGATCAGAGCTAAGTGGGGACGGGTCGAGGGATTTGTCAGCGACGAGCCTGCCGGTACAGATGACACCGAATACGCCATTTTCTCGAGCTTGGGACTGATCAAACACGGCTCGCTGCTTACTCATGAGAACGTCGAAGAGGCCTGGCGTAACTGCCTTCTTCCTCTCGGCGCCGATAGTCTGCGGGGCGCGGGCTTCAGCGAACGAGGCACGCTGGAGAACCTCCGACGCGGGTTGCGGGCACCCCTGTCCGCACAGCACCGCCATGGGTGGAGCGATGGGCTGGCCATGCGGGCCACTCCCTTTGGGGTCTACGCGTGCGGCCAGCCCGCCGAAGCAGCGCGTCTGGTCGCCGTCGATGGCATGATCAGCCACGAGGGGGAGGGGATCTACGGAGGCATGGCGGTGGCGAGCGGCGTTGCCTGCGCCATCACGGGGGCATCGGTCGAATCCGTCGTCGATGCCGCGCTCGCCAGTGTTCCTGAGGACTCCTGGACCTTCCGGGCGCTTGCCCGGGCCGTTCGCACGGCCCGGGACCTCGCGCCGTGGGATCTGCATCCGGGGCGCGCGGAGCAGGGCCTGGCGCAAGCCGCCGTCATCCCCGGCTATCCCTGGACGGACGTTGCTCCGGAGGCTGTAAGCCTTGCGTTCGGAGCGTTTGTCCTCGCCGACGGCAATTTCGCGCCAGCGGTTCTCGCCGCGGTCAATATGGGGCGCGACGCAGACACCACTGCGGCCATCGCGGGAGCCCTGGCAGGTGCCCGCTGCGGTGCACCCTCCCTCCCTCCTCAGTGGACGCAGGCTATCGGTCCCGTTGCCGGCACGTGCCTTCCCAGTACGGCCGGAATCCACATCGGCACGCTGGCGGAACGTCTCTTGAACCGTCGGCAGCGAGAAAGCCCGCAGTGGCACGCCCGATCGAGTCTTGCCCTCCAGCCGAGCATCTGAGCTACTCGCCGACCATCCATCAACACCTGCAACATCCGTGGCACCAGCAGAGGCGGCAATCCCGGTTTGAATGCCGACTTTTCGTGCCTTGACCCATCGGGAGGAACCCCATGCGGACTGACGACGACATGCTGGGCAGCATCGAACTGCCTGACGAGCTCTACTACGGCGTGCACACCGAACGGGGACGGCAGAACCACGATGTGTCCGGACCGGTCCTAGCGGACTTCCCGCGCTACGTTGCCGCGATAGCCCAAGTCAAGAAGGCCGCAGCGCTGGCGAACGCGGACGTGGGCGTCATCACCCAGGAGATCGCCGATGCCATCGCCCAGGCCGCCGACGAAGTGATCGCCGGGAACTTCGAACGCGAACAGTTCCCAGTCAACATGCTCAGTGCCGGCGCGATGTCGGTCAACATGAACCTCAACGAGGTGCTGGCCAACCGCGCCAACGAGATCCTCACCGGCGAGATCGGCCACGATGCCGTGCACCCGAACAATCACGTGAACGCCGGCCAGTCCACCACCGACACCATGGTCACCTCCACACTGATCGCCCTGTACGGCGACATCCAGCATCTGGTCGGCGTGGTCCGCGACATGGAGAGTACCCTCGCGGGCAAGGCTGAACGCTACAAGGACGCCGTCAAGCCCGGCCGGACATGTCTGCAGGTCTCCGTGCCGGTGACGTTCGGCCAGACCTTCGGCGCCTACCAAGCGGTAGCCCAGCGCGGCATCGAGCAACTGGAGAAGGTAGCCGCCCGGTGCCTTGAAGTACCCATGGGCACGACGGTGATCGGCACCGGACTCGGGGTGGGGGCCGGGTACCTGGAACGGATCTACCCGAGGCTTCAGGAGGCCACCGGCCTGCCGCTGCGCCAGCATCCCAACGCCTTCGACTGTGTCCAGAACGGCGACGTCTACCTCTATCTCTCGGCCACCTTCAAGGGACTGGCCACCAACCTCTCAAAAATCGCCCGCGACCTGCGGCTCCTGTCCGGCACCGACATCGACGAGATCACTCTTCCCGCTGTGCAGGCCGGCTCCTCTTACACTCCCGGCAAGGTCAACCCGATCATCCCCGAACTGATGATTCAGGTCGCCTACCAGGTCTGCGGCAACGACACCTCCGTCACCATGGGAGTGGAAGGCGGCGAACTCGAAGCGAACGTCTGGCTCGGCCTGATCACCAAGAACCTCTTCGAATCCTGCGCGCTGCTCACCGGCGTCATGCCGCTGTTCACCCACCGCTGCCTGGCCGGCGTCGAGGTAAAGGAAGACAACGCCCGCGCCCACGCCGACGCCACCTCCGCACTCGCAGCGGTCGTGGGGAACATCTACGGCTACGAGGCCGGCGTCCGCGCCGCGCTGTACTCCAAGAAGCACCACGTCTCGATCGCACAGGCCGTTGTCGACCTGGACATCATGTCCGAGAACGCCGCCGCCGAGCTGTTCGACCCCCTCACGCTCACCGACGTCACGCGCAGCCCCCATGTAGTCGATGAACTGATTGAGCGCGAGCGCGAGCGCGTCACCGCCCTCTTCGACGCCCTCCCGCTGCCGGTGCGACACCGCATCCTGGACGTGGTCTCGCGTATCGCCAAGGCTGATGGCCAGATCACCAGTGAGGAGGAGCTGTCCTTGCAGATGATCAGCCAGGCACTGGGAGTTGAACCCGATGCGGCAGCCTCGCGCCAGGAGGTCGGCGAGGAACATCGCAGCCTCATCTATGCCTGCGCGGTGTGGACGGCCCTGGTCGACAATGAGGAGGACGAGACCGAGACCGACGAACTGCGAAGGCTCCAGGCCGACCTGGAACTGGGCGACGCAGCCGAGCAAGCCACGCGTCAGCGTGTGATGGACATGCTCGAGAACCGCCGGACGACGCTGCCGCGGTCCGAGGAGCTCCCATGGTGGCAGCAGTTCGAGGCCCTGCTCGCGGCAGAAGCAGCCCGGTAGCCGGGGCTGGCGCCTTGCGGAAGCGGGTGGGTGGATTGAGGCCTGCCTCACCCGCTTCCGCGTCGCCATGTCCGAATAACCACGGCAACTGCTGCTGTACGGGCTCAGCGACGCCCGGGGTGCGGAGCGCTCGTCAGGGACAGATCCACGCCCTTGGTCTCCGGCGCCCAGGCCGCGGACACAGCAACGCCGATCAGACACAGGGCGGCGCCGCAGAACATGATCGGTGTGATTCCCCATCGGTCGAGACCGATGGGCATGAGGAAGGTTCCCACCGCGCCGCCGATCCTGCTGGCTGCCGCGGCGAAACCGAGCCCGGTGGCACGAATCTTGGTGGGGAACACCTCACTGGGATAGACCGCCTGCAAGGTACTCGAGCTGGCGTGCGCCAGCGCGAACCCAGCGATGCTCAGGCTGATCACCCACTGGGGTCCACTCGGCTGTCCTCCGAGCAGGAACAGGGCCCCTGCGGCGACGACAAACGGCACGATCAGCAGGGCGCGCCGGGACGTGCGGTCGACCAGCCAGACCCCAGCGAGGCAGCCCACCAGCAGGAACACGTTCAGCAGAATCTCGCTGACGTGATGATCCGCGATGCCGAGACTCGCCATCACTTGCGGAGCGAACACGGAGATGGCGTAGAACGGAGTGGTCTGGCATAGCCAGAAGACACTGGTGAACACTGTCATCCGCCGGTACCCGGGCGACAGCAGCACGGCGAACTCCGAGCGGCTGCCCGGCGACGCATCCGGCGCCACCTCAATGATGCTGTGGCCCAGCCAGCGCCGGCTGACCTCATCAGCCTCAGCAGTGCGTCCCTTGGACGCCAGCCAGCGCGGGGATTCGGGTGTCCCCAGCCGGGCCAGGAGGACCATCAGGGCCACGACCGCGCTGCTGGCCAGGATCCACCGCCATATCGCCGGGTTCGTGCTCCAGGCAGCCAGCGCCAGACCGAACGACGCGGCCGCAGTGTAGCCGATGTACCACGAGGCGACGAGTGATCCCAGCAGTCTGCCGCGGCGTTCAGGGCTGGCGAACTCGGCGACCAGCGCTCCGGCGATCGCATAGTCCGCACCCACCGCGATGCCCATGACAAGCCGCACGGCGAAGAGCTGGACCCCGTCGGTCACCACGAACTGCACCAGAGAACCGATCAGGAAGACCAGAAGATCCGCGAGATACATACGCTGCCTGCCGAAACGGTCGGTCAGCCAGCCGAAGATGAGCCCTCCGAAGAAAATCCCGATCAGCGCGGCCGACCCGATAAGACCCGTCTGCAGGGAACTGAGCCCGAGGTCGCTGCGCGCCAGGGGGAGTGCAGCCGCGGTCACGCCCAGCACCCAGCCGTCACACGCCTCACCCCCTCCCGCACACAGCGCCATCCGGTTCTGCAGGCGCTTGATACGCCGCTGCTCGAGGTCGTGTGACGCGGTGGTGTCCGATGTGCCCATGCCTCCCCTTGCTCCGCGCCTCAGCCCCGGGGCACGGATTCTCGAAGTAGTGAGGAAGTCCTGTAGAGGCGTTGCAGATCCTGTACCGGCCGTGGACTGCCGGTACAGGACCGCGCGGACAGCACGCTGCGCCGTACGCCACGCCCCTCTCCCGCAGTGTCACCCGCGAGCGCAGGAGCCTGCCCGTGCACCCAGACACGAGGGGGAGGGTCGGGGCGGCAGCATGCCGCTCAGGCGCCCTGGTGCACCTGTATCCTCACCGGCCCTTGAACCGGCCGGACCAGGGGCGGGCGCTGTGCCAGGGCTGAGTCGACCCGTGCGGCGACGCCGTGGACCAGGCTTGCCGAAGCGCCTACGTACGTCGCCGGGTCCCCCAGCGCGTCGAGGTCGGTGGCCGAGTACAGGTCGTGTCGTTTGTCCAGCAGGTCACGCAGCCGGCATCCGTCCCGCTGCGCCTGCTGCGACAGGTTGTAGATGATCTCGTAGGCCTGCTGTTTTCCGATACGGCGACCGAGGTCGAGCATGAACCGTTCGGACATGATCTGATCTGCGACATCCTCGGTGTTACCTCGTGCCCGCTCGGCGTTGACGCGTAGGTCAGCGATCAGATGACTCGCAGTGTCCAGCGCGGCCAGAGTGTAGTGGGAGACGTCGGGGACGAACGCCCACTCCAGGCGCCAGGAGCGGGCATCTCGTTCGTGTTCGTTGACCATGCCCTGAAGAGCAGGCGCTACCTGCGCCGCAGCAAGCCGGGACAGGACGATGATCCGCTCGGCACGCTCAGGGTTGCGTTTGTGGGGCATGGTGCTGCTGCAGACGAGGCCCTCCTGCCAGACCTCCTCAAGCTCGCCGAACTCCGGCCGGGTCAGCATGCGGATCTCCTCGGCCATACGAGCCAGAGAGCCGCACAGCATCGCCAGGACGCAGACGTACTCGCTCACGCGGTCGCGCGCGGTATGCCAGTTGGTGGCGGGGGCCGCGAGCCCGAGCCGGTCGGAGAAGCTCTGGAGCAGCTGCTCGGCATGCGGACCGAAACCCGCCATGGTGCCGGCGCCACCGAAGAGCTGGGCGACCAGAGACCGCTGGCGCAGCTGCAGGAGACGCTCGCGCTGGCGCAGGAGTTCATCGGCCCAGCCGGCTACCTTCAGGCCCATGGTGATCGGCAGTGCGGGCTGAGCATGCGTACGACCCAGGGACACGGTGTCGGCCTCGGCCTTTGCCAGGGTGGCCAGCTGCAGAAGGATCTGCTCGAGTACAGGCTGTGCCACGTCCAGCACGTCACGCATCTCCAGTGCCTGTGCGGTGTCCTGGATGTCCTGGGTGGTGGCCCCGAAGTGGACGTACTCGCCCGCCCGGCTGCCGGTGGCAGCGGACAGTGCACGCAGCAGCCCGACCAGGGTGTGACCGCTGCTGGCGGCTTCGCGCAGGATGTCGCTGGTGGCGATGCTTTCAAGGTTGGCGTGCCGGGCGATGGCCCGCGCGGCGTCTTGGGGGATGATGCCGAGTTCGCCCTGGGCCAGTGCGAGCGCGGCTTCGGTGTCGAGCCATCGCTGGAATCGGCACACGTCGCAGAAGATGGCGCGGCTGGCGGGGGTGGCGTAGGAGTTCCCGGACAGGACGGAGTCGGTGATGTGCCCGCGCTCGTGGCGACATCGCTCTCGGTGAGTCATGGTGTGGCCCTCTCGTTCGCGGGTCAGGTCAGGTAGCGGCAGTGTCCGTACGGGCGGCCGTGGGGATCGGAGGTGCTGGCCAGGGCGAGATACGTGGCCGCTTGAGTCGGGGTCAGCCCCCGGGCCCGGCCGGTGGTGACCAGGTCCTCGATCAGGCCGCGCATGATGCGCGCGAGGCGGTCCAGGACCTCGTCTGCGTCGGGGATGTGAGGGGTTCCGAAGAGGGCCTCCATGGAGGCCGGACCGCCGATCCCGCCGATGAAGTCGGGGACCACGATCACGCCGCGGCTGTGCAGGACGTCTTCGGCCTCCTGGCTCAGGCCGTAGTTGGCGCCAACGACTACAGCCGCGTACGGGGCGCTGCGGGCCTGCTCGGCGGTCAGGGCATCGGCGCCGCCGGCCAGGATGAGCACGTCGGCCTGCCGGCTGAACAACTTTTCGCAGCCCCGTTCACGTGTTGCCATGCTGGCCAGCTCGGGTACCGGCGTGCGCCGGCGTGCGGTGAGCAGCCACCCGGGGTCGATGCCGTTGCTGTCGTACAGACAGCCCGTCTCGTCCCCGAGGGCCACGAGGGCAGCATGGGCGTCCCGCATGGAGGCGATGACAGCCTGGCCGAGGTTACCGAAACCCTGCAGGGCATAGCGGACCGGCCGGGTAATGCCGGCCTGATCGGCTGCTGCGAGAGCGGCGTGAGCCAGCGCGTGCCCGGCCCGGCGCTGGCCAAGTGGGCCGCGGCCGAGCGGAGCGGACAGGATGGCCAGGCGGGCCTGGAAGTCGTCCTCGCTGAGTCCCTGGGCCTTCTGGACGGCGATCTTGAGCGAGGGCACGTCTACCTGTCGGGCGAGGCGGGATAGCTGCTCCCACTCGGTGTTCATGTCGGGGCCCATGCTGTATCGGGTGGTCAGCTCCGGCCGCAATGTGTCCAGGAAGCGCCTCAGGACGGCCTCTGCCTCCGGGTGGGCCGGGTCGATGTCGAGTCCGCATTTGGCGCCGCCGACATTGGCGCCCAGAGCACGCTGTTTGAGCGACATCCGCTGGGCGAGCGTGCTCAGCTCAGCCGAGGTGAGCCCTGCGCGCATGCGGCACCCGCCAGCGGACAGCGTGAAGGCGTCGTCGTGGTATACGAGCCATCCGCGGGCGTTCGTGACAGCATCCACGAACTCCAGGGTGTTTTCCATCTGTGTCCTCTCTCCGGGATCTAGGGCGAAGGGACGGGCTGTGACCTGCTGGTGCGGATCTCGATGAGAGCAGGGCCCTGGTGCTGAAGGGCTTTCTTCAGTGCGGGCCGGACGTCCACCGGCCGGTCGGCACTCAGGCCCAGTAGTCCGAAGGCCTGTCCCAGGCGCACGAAGTCAGGGTTGGACAGATCGGTGGCGACAGGCCGCCCGGGAAAAGCCAGTTCCTGGCGTCTGCGGATCGAGCCGTAACTGTTGTCGTTCAGCACGATGAAAATCACACGGGCGTTGCGGGCCGCAGCGGTGGCCAGTTCGCTGCCGTTCATCAGGAATCCGCCGTCCCCGGCGAAAACGATCGTGGGCATGGCCGAGGGCGCACGAAGCTCGGCTGCGATGCCTGCGCCCACTGCGAAACCCATCGAGCTGGAGGTCAGGCCCAGCAGCCGGCCGCGCTCGGTGAAGCGCAGGTAGCGCAGCAGCCATCCGGTGAAAGCCCCGGAATCGATGACCGCCGTCAGATCACCGCCGGTCAGGTCGTTGACGGCGTCTGCAACCGCGCCTGTCAGCACGCCGTCGGGAGCCGTGGCAGACCGCCACGTGGCGGTGTCCGCCTCCAGGTCGCGCAGCGCCTTGTGCCAGGGGGAGTGCGGAGCCTGGACGGCCGGGAGCTCCGCAAGCTTGGCCAGAAAGGCCACAGGGTCCACTGCCAGGCCGGGATCCGGCTGGTAACGCGCAGCGATGCGGGAGGCGTCGGGATAGACGTGCACGAGCCGCTGCTGCACACCAGGCGCGGCAGGAAAGGTGTAGGCGTCGGTCACGACCCAGCCGAGCCTGGTGCCGACGGCCAGGATCAGGTCGGCCTGTTCGTACAGGGCCCGTTGTGCCGCAGGGACAGCATGGTGGAGACGGCCGCCGAGGTAGGGGTGAGCGCTGGGCATGAGGTGCGGGTGCTTGTTGGCGGGGAGCACCGGCAGGTGGTGGTGTTCCGCCACGAAGCGGGTCAGGACTCGGGCTTGGGGACGGTCCAGCAGCGATCCAGCAATCAGCAGTGGGCGCTCGGCCTGTCTCAACGCGGAGTGAACGGTGCTCATCTGTGCCTGTGAGGGTTCTGGCGGAGCCACCGTTATGCGCCGGAGGGGAGGCTGACAGGGGTGGGTTGAGGCCAGGATGTCCTGAGGCAGGGTGAGGACCACCGGACCGGGGGTTCCCGACTCGGCAAGCCGGAATGCTCGGCTGATCAGTTCGCCCACGGAGGCTGGGTTGCTCAGCTGCCACACGGCCTTGCTGACATTGCCGAACATGAGACTCGCGTCGAAGTACTGAAACGCTTCGCGGTCTGCAACCTGGTGGCTGACGTCGCCCACGAGCAACACCAGGGGAGTGGCGTTCTCGTGTGCGGCCTGCACGCCGATGAGCGCGTTGGCGGCTCCCGGAGCCCTGCTCACCAGGCAGACACCAGCGCGTTTGGTCAGTTCCGCATCCGCCAGAGCCATGAATGCGGCTGAGCCCTCATGCCGGCAGGTGACCACGTCGATCGCCGTGTCGAGCAGCGCGTCCAGAACAGGGAGATAGCTCTCGCCCGGGACGCAGAAGACTCGGTCCACCCCAAAGGCCTGCAGCCCACTGACCAGGGTGCCTGCCGCGGTGCTGCTCACGCGTTCTCCCTGGGGACAGCCACCAGGGCCTGTTCCTGGCGACGACAGAGACCGGGCGGCCGGGGATGGTGACGGTGCAGGAGGTGACAGCGGCGTCCGCGCCGTGCCCGGTTCATGCCATCCTCCGCGCGCTGGAGGACGCTGCGCGCGACGCCTGCTGAGGCATCGTGGCGTCGCTGTGCCTGGCGGCCAGCCCTCGCTGCCGCAGTGTGAGTTACTGGCGTGCTCGCGGAGAAGGAGGCGGCGGCACCGGTGGGCTGAGGCAGGTACGGCCGTACACGTGCGGCGCGGACAGTGAACGGTCCAACCCTCGCTGGTGTGGCACGTTTCAGGCAGGTCTTCGCCTTGCCGTCTGCGGGGATGTCATAGAGCAGGTTCCTCACGTGTTGGAGCACGGATCTCCTGACCACAGCTTCGTAAGCGAGAGGAGCTCGACTATTGGCATGGGCCCTCGAATGCTGATTCCCAGCCGCGGTCATGGTCACTCTGCACGGTGACACGCGGCAAGACCGCAATAATCATGCACCTGACGAAGAGTCAACCTTCGGCCACACTGCATATTCACAGTGGACTTTGAAGCCTCTCACCTGTGCGCCCCCTCGTGCCTCCCACGCGCCCGCCACCGACCCAGTGCGCGGCATAGGGTCGGCCTCGAAGGGTACGAAGACGCAAAAGAGGTTGTTTGCGCAGCATGAAAGATGCACGAGCAGACACTGGCGGCCAACCCGCGCACAACCTGGCACAACGGCGCCGAACGTACCGTCGGCGAGGAGAAGTACCGCCCCTCGGCAGTCGTTTCCGTGTTTGCCACCAGCTTACGGAGCGTGCGGAGGGGGTGCGGGCGTGCCATCGACTCTGAGGCCTGCCCTGTGGTACCACTGACCGGGCCAGGGCGGAGGCCTCCGTCAGCCAGCTGTGAATGCTAGGGCTGCTGCCATACAGAGCGTGGCAACCCCAGAGACCGCAACAGGCAAGCGGGGCGCGACACCAGATGCCCCTACCCGCACGAGGAAACGCCTCCAGGCGGCACAGCCGGTCCTCGTTCAACGAGTACCGCACTGTGCTGCTTGGTGCCAAAGAAGCAGTACCCCCGCCTGGGTGCAGCCGCGACAACCTGGCCAGAAACCCCCATTCCGCGGCTTTGCCAACACCTACGGGGCCGGCTGCACGAGGTGCCGCCGTCCAGCTACGCGCACAGAAATCCGCTCAGATCCATGAACCTCGTCTCGTGCGCTGCGCTTCTGCCTGGCGTCCACCAGGAAGATGTCGTCCAGGGTGGAACAGGAGGATGACGCCACACCAATGACGCGAATATGCCAAGGCCTGAGTTTCACCAGCCTTCTGCGGTATCCGGAGGATTTATGCTGCCCAACGTCAAGAACATGCTCTACAGCTCCCCGGAACTCTACGACGAGGCATGGGCGGGGATGGTCGACGACATAGCCGATACGATCCGGCACGTCTCGCAGACCTACCTCACCGGCGCACCTGGGTCGATTCTCGACGCAGGCTGCGGGACCGGACGCGACCTCGGAGAGCTCTCCACCTACGTTGCGGACTGCACGGGCGTCGACGTCCAGGAGCCGATGGTCAACTACGCCGCCTCGCAGCACGAGAACATCACATTCCAGGTAGCGGACCTGCGGTCCATGGAACTGGGCCGCCAGTACGAGTTCGTCTATTGCGTCGGCCTCGTCCTCAGCAACCTCCATGACGACAACGACTTCCATGCGGCACTTTCGCGCCTGGCCGTTCACACGCTCCCAGGCGGGCTCTTCGTCATGGAGGTGGTGAACAGGCCCGAGGAGCTCGCCACCGACATGCCCTGCGACTTCACGGTCGGCTCTCTCAGGGGGCAGTCCGTCTACCGCATGGAGCACGGCAAGCTGATCCGCGAGCGTCTCTGGAGGTCCATCGACGATGAGAGCGCGGAACCCGTCCGAGACTACGTGGAGTTCCGTACCACCTCGAGCGACGAAGGCCGCGCTGCCCTCGCACGCCACGGATTCGAGGTACTGCAAGTGCACGATAATCGCCTGCTGCGCCCGTCCGAAGAGCTGAACGGCTGGCGGCTGGTTTTCGTTGCCAGAAAGACGTCTGACGGAGCCCCGAGCTGATGGGAGCTCCGCGACGTCTTTCGCTGCGGGGAATCAGGGGCGATGCTCTTCAATGACGGGCAGGGAAGGGCCACCGGGATGCCAAGCCTGCAGGAATGGTTCCTGGATGCTCGCATCGACCATTTCGATGTGAGTTCCCAGGCTTGCCATCCGGTGGTAGGTGTACTGGCGTTTGTGCGGTAGGCCCGAGAATACCTCGGTGAACCCGCCCTCATTGAGGCGGGCTTGCGCAGTGAGGAGGTCCGACGTCCAGTAACCGAGATGGTGAAAACGCGGTTGGCTGGTGTCACCCCAAGGGCCGCCGGAAGGCGCTTCGATGAGCTCGATGAAGGGGGATCCTCCATCTGTCAGTACGATCCGGTAGTCGACGCCCGCGACCTGGCTTCGCTGTGGATCTCCCCAGGTGACGTGCACGGTGGCAGTCAGGTCACGCATCGCCGCTTCGAGGTCGGGAACGGTGAAACCGACATGGTAGAAGCTGGTCATCGCTGAAAGGTCCCGTCGTTGAGGGGGATTTCAGCGCTACGGTCTCACGCTGGAACTTGGCCTAGCAATACGCTGGCGGCCGTCAAATACGCTTGCAGATCCTTTTAGGACGAGATTTGTCGACCTGGTTTGAGGGCTGCTGCGGAGAGTTTCGGCCGGTCGCGAGGCTATGGCGCCTGGTCGGTCTCGCATGTCCGCGGGAAGTGCTTTCGTGGGATTTGGGCATGCCGGCCTTAGGGTGCGGGCGGATATCTGGTCGCGGATATCGGCTTGAAAAGATCTCAAGAGTGGCGAGCGGATGGCACTGGGGCACGCGAGATGCAGGGCGGATCGGTCCCTTACTGTCCCTCTGGAACCCTCTGGGGCCCGGGTGCCAGAGGCGTATCACGGGTATGGACTGCGTTGCGTTGGGAGGTGGTGGAGTGTCCGGGCGCGGGGGCGTTTCCTGTCCGTCCGCTGTCCAGTTGCGTCCCCGCCCATCACATGCACACCATGGAATGTGAGGAAGTCGCTACGCTGG
Source organism: Streptomyces sp. NPDC001941 (assembly GCF_040296945.1). Lineage (NCBI taxonomy): Bacteria > Bacillati > Actinomycetota > Actinomycetes > Kitasatosporales > Streptomycetaceae > Streptomyces > Streptomyces sp. NPDC001941. The sequence continues at coordinate 13,791 of NZ_JBEOYE010000124.1, forward strand.
GTAGTTGGTGGGTGCGTGGCAGGCCGTCGCAGGTAGTACTGCCCCGGCGGATCGGTCACGTCGCGGGTCCGCCCGCAGTGCGGAGCGCAGCCCTGGCAGTTGCCGAGGTTGCATGCGGCGAGGCTGGCCTAGGACCACGCAGTCACCTGCTGCTGAAGGAGGCGACTCACCCGCACCGGGCGGGCGCATGGTGCGCTGCAGCCCATTACGGGAGAAACACACACAGCACCAGGGAGAGTCATGGAGTTCCAGGACCGGACGGCAATGATCACCGGAGGTGCCTCAGGCATCGGGTTCGCGATCGCCCAGCGGCTGGCAGCAGACGGAGCCAGCGTGGTCGTAGCCGACCTGAACCAGGAGAGTGCCCTCGCCGCAGTCGAGAAGCTCGAGCAAAGTGGCGGCAGGGCCGCAGCGGTTCAGATGGACGTCGCCGATCCGGAATCTCTGGAAAACGCTGTCCAGTTCACCGTCGAGACATATGGCGCCCTGCACCTGGCGGTCAACAACGCGGGGATCAGCAGCCTGGGGGAACCGGTCGGTGGGCTGGACATCGAGACCTGGCGACGCGTCATCGACATCAACCTCAACGGAGTCTTCTACTCGATGCGCTACGAGCTGCCCGCGATCGTCGAAGCAGGCGGAGGAGCAATCGTCAACATCGCATCTATCCTCGGCACCAACGGTTTTGCGGGGGCATCAGCGTATGTGGCTTCCAAACACGGAGTAGTCGGCCTCACGAAGGCGGCAGCCCTCGAATATGCCACGCAAGGCATCCGGGTAAATGCCGTCGGGCCCGGCTTCATTGAGACACCGCTGGTCCAGGGGCTGGAGGCAGACACCGGTGGCCTCGTCGAGCTGCATCCCCAGGGCCGGCTCGGCCAGCCCGACGAGGTCGCCGAACTCGTCGCGTTCCTGCTGTCCGATCGCGCCTCGTTCATCCAGGGCAGCTATCACCTGGTGGACGGGGGCTATTCCGCGCGTTAACAGAACGGCACCATCACTCAGTCGTGACGCCTCTTCTAACGGCTCCGTCAGCAGTATCCGCAACGGGCACGGGTGCTGACGGAGCCGTCTTGGCGCCTGTCGCCCGCGTGAAGGCTGCCGCGGGCGTGCACACATCGCCCGACCCGGGCCATGTCTGAAGCAGCACGCCCGTCGGCACATGAGGCACAGTGGTCAACATTTCGGTATCTCAAGGTGGCTAAGGCTAACGAGAATTGGCCGGTTCGTTTTGAGACGATCTGAATCTGAGGCACACCTGGGGGTGTGAAGAGCACCAACTGACCGGTAGAATCCACCGCGAAGAACCCGCACGTGCGAAACGTGGCGGGTCACTGTGCTGATTCAGTGCCGAATGCATGTGGACGGCCCAGAAATCGCAAGACTCTTGTGTCCGAGATCTGCAGCGAAGGCAGGCGCGAGAGTATTTGCCCGCCGCAGAGAACCGACCACGCGCCAGAGCCCATGGCCCGCCCTCACCACCGGTGTAGTAGCCAATGTTGCGAGACCACGACACCATGCAGCGAAAAACTGCCGCTGCCCTACCGGGCTTGCACAATCTCCACAACAACGGGCGACCAGAACACTGAACCTCACCGAGTCCCAGTGAAGGTGTGATCCTTTCATGGCGTCATCACGGCCCCCAAAGCACCCGTGTGTCTCAACTCAGACCGAAAGCACTGCGGCACCCCCCAGCAGGAACCGCAACACAGCCACCAGCATTCCTCGGAGCCTGCTGGCCACGATCAAGGGGCTGGAGGAGCTCAAGGCCTTACCACCCGAACACCTTCCTGCGCTGGCCGCCGAGATTCGCGACTTCCTGGTGGAGAAGGTATGCGCTACCGGCGGGCACCTCGGTGTCAACCTAGGGGTAGTGGAGCTGACTCTCGCTGTGCACCGTGTCTTCAACTCCCCCAGAGACGTGGTGGTGTTCGACACCGGACACCAGTCATACGTGCACAAGATCCTTACAGGCCGGCAGCGTGAATTTGACCAACTGCGCGGCTATAGAGGACTGTCGGGCTATCCGATGCGTGCCGAGTCGGAGCACGACTGGGTAGAGAACTCACACGCCTCCACCGCACTGGCATACGCTGACGGAATCGCCAAGGCCCTTCGCCTGCAACGCCGACCGTCTGACCAGAGCGACGCCCAGGAAGCCGGCGCTGCAGGGGAGCGCCATGTGGTGGCCGTCATAGGCGACGGCGCCATGACAGGAGGGCTGGCATGGGAGGGCTTGAACAACCTGGCAGAAAATCCGGACCAGCCAGTCGTAGTGGTACTCAACGACAACGGCCACTCCTACACGCCTACCATCGGCGGAATCGCCTACCACCTCAAACGGCTGCGCGAACACACCCCGGCGCGAGACATCAGCGCACACAAGCCGCCCACGCTGTTTGACCAGCTGGGCCTTACCTACCTCGGACCTGTCGACGGTCACGACATCGCCGCCACCGAGGACGCACTGCGTCACGCAGCCCAACTAGGTCGGACCGTTGTCGTCCACGTCGTCACCGCTAAGGGCCGCGGCTACGAGCCGGCAGAGGCGGACGACGCGGATCACATGCACTACGTGGGCAAACTCGATCCGGCCACCGGCAGGCCACCAGAATCGGCGGTTGTCCCTGCCCCGAAGGACGTCCCGCAGGTGCCCCCCACGAAGCCCCAGGCGGGAACGCCGTGGACGGCCCTGTTCGGCCAGCAGCTCATCGAGATGGCCACCCAGCGCCCCGATGTGGTGGCGATCACTGCGGCAATGATGCACCAGGTCGGCCTGAAGGACTTTGCCGCCACCTTCCCCGAGCGGACCTTCGACGTCGGAATCGCCGAACAGCAAGCCGTCTGTTCCGCGGCCGGCATGGCCATGCACGGACTGCACCCCGTGGTCTGCCTCTACGCCACCTTCCTCAACCGCGCCATCGACCAGGTTCTGATGGATGTCGCGCTGCACGGACTACCCGTCACCTTCGTCCTGGACCGGGCCGGGATCACCGGACCCGACGGCCCGTCCCACCACGGACTCTGGGACATGACCCTGCTGGCGATTGTCCCCGGCATGCGCGTGGCAGCACCGCGGGACGCACCCCGTCTGGCCCAGGCACTGCAAGAGGCCCTGGAGACCCATGACGGGCCCACTATGCTGCGCTACCCCAAGGGAGCCACCGGACCTGACATCGACGCAGTGACACGGATCGAGGAAACCGACATCCTCTACCGCACGGCCAATCTCCCGGAAGACATCCTGATCGTCGCGGTCGGCACCATGGCCATGCCCGCGCTCGAGGCGGCCCGCCAGCTCGCATCGCACGGAATCGGCGCCACCGTGGCCGACCCCCGCTGGGTTCTCCCTGTGCACCGCACCATCACGCAGCTGGCTGCCCGACACACACTCGTCATCACCATCGAGGACGGCACCCGTGTCGGCGGCGTCGGCGCGGCCGTCGCACAGGCCTGTGCTGATGCCGACGTCAGCACCCCGGTACGGGTCTTCGGCCTGCCCTACGCCTTCATCGAATCCGGCGAGCGCGAGCCGCTCCTGGAACAGCACAAGGTCACCGCGGCAGACCTCACGGCCACCGCCCTGCACCACGTGCGTTCCACCGCCGTGTGACCCAGCTCCGCACCGGCCTGGTCTTTCATTCTCCGGGAGGAAGAGCCAGGCCCAGGAGCACCCGTATAACGCCGAGAGCGTAGGTGATCATGATGATGGGCCGGTTCCATACGAATACCGTTCTTGTGACCGGCGGCTCCGGCTCCTACGGTCAAGCTGCCGGGTTGGCATTCGCCAAGGAGGGCGCCACCGTCGTACTGGTGGGGCGGAGCATCGCTCCATTGCAGCAGGCGGTGCGAACCATCGGCGAAGCAGCCGCGAAAGCTGGCCACGGAGGCAGAGTCGACTACATTTGCGCGGATGTGACACAGGAAAGGGACACATCCCGCATGGTCACCGAGACCGTTGCGCGCCACGGGAGCCTGGATATCGCCTTCAACAGCGCTGGAATCGTGGGCGCGCACGCCACTGTCGCCGACCTGGATCCCGCAACGTGGCAGGCAGTGCTGGACGTCAACGTCACGGGGACGTTCCTGTCGATGAAGCATCAGATCGCGTATATGCGTGGCCACGGAGGCGGTGTGATAGTCAACACGGCATCCAACATCGGCACACACCGCCGACCACCCGGCCTGGCAGCCTACGCAGCGTCAAAGGCCGCCGTTGACGCCCTCACACGCACGGCCGCACGCGAGCACATTGCCGACGGGGTACGCATCAACTTGATCAGCCCAGGGCCGAGTGACACACCGATGTCCTACCGGCCGGGCGAGACAACCCGTGACCGCGACACCCGGGCCCGCCTCAACATTCCGGCCGGACGAGTCAGTGAGCCCCGCGAAGTCGCGGCGGCCGTTTTGTGGCTGGCCTCTGCTGAAGCCAACTACATCGTCGGCCACGACCTCGTCATCGATGGAGGAAGCACCGCTTGACCTCCAGGGGCCGAGGACGAGCGAAGCAACCGCCGGCACCGAGCACCAGGGCCCTGCCCAGCCGGGGAAGGCTTCCGCGGCGCCGGTACCGAGTGCAGCAAGGGTGCGGCCAGGCGCAGGCCCATCTCACTAGTGCGGGAGCACCACCGCACGTCCGTCGATGTGGCCTGCACCAAGGCGTTCGTAGGCACGGGGCGCCTGCTCGAGAGGGAACGTCTCGGTATGCACGCGCACGAGGCCTGCTCGGGCGAGATCAAGTACTTCGATGAGCTCACCGCGGCTGCCCCAGTACGGCGCCGTAACGCGCACCCCGTACTTTGGCTTCCTGAAGCCGACGGGCAACACGCCGCCGCCCATGCCGACGATCATGACGTCGCCATCAAGGGCGACGAGTGCACCCGCAGTCTCGACAGTGGACTGGACGCCAACAAAATCGAAGACGGCCTCCGCTCCGTGTCCGTCCGTCAACTCCATGACCTTCTTGAGCATGCCCGCCTCTGAGCGGAAGACCTCATGGGCGCCTACCGTCCGCGCAAGCGCGAGCTTGTCCTCGCAAATGTCAAGGGCGACAACCCGAGCCGCAGTGAGCGCGCGCAGCAACTGGATGGCGACGTGCCCCAGACCGCCGCTGCCGATGACGACAGCAGTGGCTCCGGGATTAAGCTTGGGTAGGGAGCGCTTGATGGCGTGGTACGGGGTGAGGCCCGCGTCCGTGAGAGAGACAGCGGATACGGGATCGAGATCCCCGAGCCGCACCAGGTGACGCGATGAATCGATGATCATGTACTCGGCCATGGTCCCAGGGCTGCCAAAGCCAGGTGGGCGGATGCCCAAGCTCTCGGCGCGTACGCAGTAGTTCTCCTCGCCGCGCAGGCAGGGGCGACACCTGCCGCACCCCCAGGGGCCGTATACGGCCACCGCTTCGCCCACACGGAAGGCACCGACGCCGCTCCCCAGTTCCTCGATCGTGCCTACGCCCTCGTGTCCGAGGGTGAGCGGAAGCGGGTACGCAAGGGCCGCAGCGGGCCTGGACATCAGGGAAAGGTCTGAGTGGCAGGCACCCGCAGCCGCTACCTTCAGCAGGATCTGCCCCGGTCCGGGTGTCGGATCAGGTACCTCAACCACCTCGGGGGCGGCGCCGACAGAGTGATAGCGAAGTGCCTTCATGACGACCTGACTCCTCAGTGGTTTCCGGCCGGCTAGGTGAACACACGCTAACCCTGCCCGCAGGGGGAGCGGGCAATGCACTCGGCCGGAGTGAATCTCGAGCGGGCACGGCCGTCGGGCGCCGCCCTGATAGCTCGTAAGCTTGTGGTTTATCCAGCTCGGCGTGGTTTGGTGCCGGTCTTGTGGTGGGTGGGGCGGCGGTGGAGTTCGCCGGTGACCAGGAGCAGGCCGACGTCGTAGCGTTCGGCGAGGCGGCGGTTCTTCGAGCCGGGTGGGCGTCCGGGGCCGGGCCTGGAGGGTTTTGGCACTCCGGCTGGGGTTGAGATCTTGGCACGCAGGTGTCGGAACCCGCGTCGGACCCGGGCGGGCGTGAGCCTGTTCGAGGGGACGGGTCGTTCCCAGGGGCGTCGCAGGTCGATGGCCAGGGGCCGGGCGAGGCGGAGTTGGGTGTAGGCGGCGACGATCAGCCAGGTCCAGTTGTCCGCGGCTTCGGGGTCGCGCAGTTTCGGGGCGGTCCAGCCCAGGGTCTGCTTGATCATTCTGAAGAAGTGCTCGATGTCGAATCTTCTGAGGAACGCCTGCCAGGCCAGGTCGGTCTCCACCGGGGTGGCGGTGGGCCGTGACCACCACAGCCACAGAGGCTTGGGGTCGCCGCCGCTGGGAAGGTGGTCGACCTGGAGGCGGATCACGGTGCCCTCGATGACGGGGAGCCTGCCGGGGTGCTCCCGCCAGGCGGCACGCCCTTGCAGCTCGGGGTGGAGCCGGTCCCAGCTCTGGGCGCGGGCAGTGCCGTAGCGGGTGGTGGCGGTCTTTGTCTCCGCGTCCGGGGCGCCCCAGGTCCTGGCGTCCTTGAAGATGAACTCGCCGCCGTGCCGGGGCGGGTGACCACCGCGGGGATGGGTCCGGTAGTACTCCTCGCGGGAGGGTGCCGGGCGGCGCACGACCCGGTCCGAGCGCAGGCGCCCGAGGAGTTCGACGGGCAGGTCGGACAGCAGCCAGGCCAGACGCATCACGTCGTAGCCGGCGTCGAGCACGATCCAGATGGGTGGGTCGCCCTCGTTCCACTGGCCCGCCGTGGCCAGGCGCTCGACCAGGCCCCGCACCTGGGTGGCGGTCACGGCGGCGAGGTCATCGCCCGGCCTGAGCCGTACCGCGTCCAGGGGCGCGGTCCACGAGGAACGGCCCGTCTCCAGCGCGACGATCCACGAGCAGGGCCAGCCCGGAATCATCAGGTGCTTGTTCTCACCGCGGCCGTAGGTGTGACAGAACGAGCGAGCGTCGCTGGTGGCAGCGTCGGGCCGCAGCCACGGCGAGACGTCCACGGCCAGGACCAGACGGCCGTCGGCCGCCCGCGGCAGCGGCACCGACGCCAGCACCCGCCGCAGCCGGGCGACCTCCACACGGCCCCGGTTGAGACCGCCGTACAACGCGCCATGCCCGCGCCGGTGTTCGGGTGCAAGAGCCAGTCCGACCAGGGTTTTCACCGGCCCGTCCGTGCACAGCAGGGCGTCCGTCAGCTCGAACAGCGCATCCGCACGTCCGGTCAAGGAGTCGTAGAAGTCCGCCCGGAAGCATGACAGTTGCCCGATGGCGTCCTGCGGGACACCCACGCACGACAGGCTCATCTTCACGGCCCTCCTGCTGAACGGTGTATCTGTGACGGAGCACAGCATCAGCGGAAGGCCGTTCCCACGTGCCCTGATCTGGGCAAACCCCACTGAGCCTCTTTCATCCTGAATAGTTGCAGGTCAGGAGGGTGTGGACGGCCCTGACGATTCTGCTGATGCGGTTGGTGGAGCATCGGGCTCGGCGGAGGATGCGCCAGGACTTCAGTTGGGCGAAGGCGCGTTCGCCGGGTGCGCGGAGGCGGGCGTGGTCGCGGTTGTACTGCTGGTAGTGGGGTGGCTGGATCTTGTGGTGGTAGTAGGGGGTGCGGACGGTGGGCCTTGACCCTTGATCCTGGACACACGAGACACTGGATCCTGAGGATCTGAGGACGGACATCTCGTGGTCATGAAGAACTACCCGCCGCAGTTCAAGGCGGACGCGGTCGCGCTCTATGAGTCGCGGCCGGAAGCGACGATCAGGTCGGTCGCCACCGATCTGGGGATTAACCCGGAGACGCTGCGGAACTGGGTGCGGGCTGCCGGAGTAAGCCGTCCTCGAGGACGCCGGACGCAGGAACCAGCCCTGCCGCCGGCCCCGCTGGAGGCGGAGAACGCGGCCTTGCGGAAGAAGATCCGCGAGCTGGAGGAGGAGCGCGAGATCCTGCGGAAGGCTGCCAAGTATTTCGCCGGGGAGGCGCGCTGGTGAGGAGCCGTAAAGTAACTACTGCTTGCTTCGATCTTCGAGATCGTGACGTTCGATCATGGCTTTCAAGGCCTCGATGCTCCGTGGTGGGTGAGTGCGGCGTCGGGAGAGGATC
>NZ_JBEOYE010000125.1:0-21691 GCF_040296945.1 Streptomyces sp. NPDC001941
CCGGGCCACGCCGCCACGTACTGCCGGGTCACCGCCATCGGCGCCGCGGTGACCCGGCCCGACGGGGTTCGGGTATCCCGTCGGACCCGCTCCCCGTCTCGGCATGGGACACAGCGGGGAGCGGACATTCGGGCTCACTGCCGAACCCGTCAGGCCCGGGTCCCCGCCCGCACGCCGGCGAAACACGGCGGGGAGGCACGGGTCCGGTCCGCGAACAGGTCCTCGACTTTCCCACGCCCGCAGTACCTGCACGAGTCGTCGGGCGGCGGGGTCAGCGCCAGTGGTTGTTGCTGGTGTGGTCGCCGGCGAGCCAGCGGGCGAGGTCGGAGTGCGCCGTGGCGCGTCGCTCGGCGTCGATCTTCTCCACGTCGGGGTGGTCGACGGCGAATTCCAGGATGAGCCCGTTGGGGTCCGTGACGTACAGCGAGACGCAGAAGCCGTGGTCGAGTACGTGGGCGTTCGCATCGGCGAAACCGGCCGCGGTGACGCGCTTGAGTATGGCTTCCTGGGTTTCCGTCTCGACCTTGAAGGCGATGTGGCGCAGCGGGGTGCGGTTGATGTCCGTCTTGAACTCCTCCTGGTCCTTCGGGTCGGCGAACTGGAAGAAGGCGAGCGCACTGCCGTCGGCCATGCCGTAGAGGGCGTGGCTGTAGGCGCGCTGTGCCCCGGAGAGGGTCTCGTGTTCGGTCCACGTGGCGATCAGGGGCAGGCCGATGACGTCCTCGTAGAAGTGCCGGTTGGCTTCTTGGTCGTCGGTGATCCATGCGTGGTGGTGAAGACGGAGCGGCAGGGCCTGGCTCATGTGGGGTCATCTCCGTTGGTCGGATGGAGTGTTGGACCGGAGGGCGGGGACGATGTCCGCCCTCCAATCAGAATGCCCCATACATCAGTTGAACGATAAATAAAAAATGAGCCATTGTTCGCGCGCCGGAGCAGCCGCGCTGCAGAGGCCCGTTGCTCGGGGTTGACCCTGGGGTGGCATCAGGGTTGCGGATGCGGGATCGTCGGGGGGCCGTCCCTGATGTGGCCGGGGCCCCTGTGGCGGGAGCCTCGGTGCATGACCCCGGCCATCGGAAGACCTCGCGCGTCACGTCTCAAGGCATCACGTCTCCAGCGGATCCTCGTCGCCCTCGGCGCGTTCGTCCTCGTGCTCGCGCTCGCCATCGGCGGCGGCGTGGCGTGGTTGTGGAGCGACGCGCACGTCAGCACGGTCGGTGCCGGGGAGTTCCGCAACGAGCTGGCGATACCGCCGCTCGCGCCGTCGCACGTCGACCCGAAGACCGGCCGGCGCGTCTTCGACCTGCGGATGCGGGAGGGCCACAAGGAGTTCAGGTCCGGCCGGCCGACGCACACCTGGGGGTTCAACGGTGACTACCTCGGCCCCACGCTGCGCGCGAAGCGCGGCGAGGAGGTCGAGGTGCGCGTACGGAACGGCCTGGGCGAGTCCTCCAGCGTGCACTGGCACGGGATGCACCTGCCCGCCCGGATGGACGGCGGCCCGCACCAGACGGTCGCCCCGGGCGGGAGCTGGGCACCGCACTGGAAGGTCGACCAGCCCGCGGCGACCCTCTGGTACCACCCGCACCCGCACGGCAAGACCGAGGACCACGTCCGCAGGGGACTCGCCGGGATGTTCCTGCTCGACGACGAGCAGAGCGCGGGGCTCGCCCTGCCACGCACCTACGGCGTCGACGACGTGCCGGTCATCGTGCAGGACGTGCGGTTCGACGGGGCGCGGTTCGACGGCGGCCACGAGCTGATGCGCAACGTCGGCTTCCTCGGCGACGAGACGATGGTCAACGGCACGCTCGACCCGCACCAGGTCGTGCGCGACGAACGCGTGCGGCTCAGGCTCCTCAACGCGTCGACGGCGCGCACCTACGACTTCGGGTTCTCCGACGACCGGGCCTTCGCCCTGATCGGTACGGACGGCGGTCTGCTCGAACGCCCCGTGACCAGGACCCGCGTACAGCTCTCGCCCGGCGAGCGTGCGGAGGTGGTGGTGCGGATGAAGCCGAAGGAGCGCACCGTCCTGCGGAGTTACCCGCAGGACAACTACGGGGACGGGTGGCAGCGCCGGTTCAGCGGCGGGGACGACTCCTTCGACGTACTGCAGTTGCGGGCGGCCGACACCCTGCGCCGCTCCCCCGCGATACCGGCGCGGCTGGCCGCTGCCGACGGGCCCGTGGCGAAGGACGCGGTACGGGGGCGCTACTTCGACCTGAAGATGAGCGGGATCAACGGGCGCAAGATGGACATGGGCCGCACGGACGAGACGGTGACGCGGGGGACGACCGAGGTGTGGACCGTGCACAACGGCAACGGGATGCCGCACAACTTCCACGTCCACGACGTCCAGTTCAGGATCCTGGAGGTCAACGGCCGGACGCCGCCACCCGAACTGCGCGGCCCCAAGGACACGGTCTTCCTGCCGCACGGGACGACGGTGAAGCTGGCCCTTCGCTTCGACGGCGGGCCCGAGTTCGCCGACCCGGCCGTCCCGTACATGTTCCACTGCCATCTGCTCTACCACGAGGACGGCGGAATGATGGGCCAGTTCGTGGTCGTCGACCGGGGGCAGGAAGCGCGGACGAAACCGGCGGCCGCAGGGCACCCGCACCACTGACCGCGTGCGGTTCCGGATCCACCGCGGCCCCGGATCGCTGCGGATCCGGGGCCGTACGGAAGATGGCGCGGGCGGGTCAGCCCTGGCGGCCGTCCTGGGAGACCGGGTGGGTGCCGAGGACGCCTTCCGGGTCCGCGGGGTTGACCCCGGTCACGTCGCCGACCAGCAGGTTGATACGGGCCTTGTAGCGGTCGAGGGCACCCCGGTCGTTCATGAACTCGCCCAGGCCGAGCGGGTTCATGTTGTCGTACTCGTTGATGCCCTGGCGGCCCTCGGGCGGGGCGACGTCGTTGCGGGCCGACCAGGTACCGATGTCGTTCTGCTGGGCCTCCTTCGACAGCAGCCAGCTCAGGTACAGCTGGGCCGCCGCCTTGTGGGGGGCGTCCTTCAGGATCGCGCCGGTCTGCGGCCAGGCGACCCACGGCGAGTTCTGCGGGAAGGAGAGCCGGGACGCGTCGCTCTGCACGCCCGCGCTGCCGAACGCGGCCACCAAGCCGTCGGTGCCGACGAGTTGGGCCGCGTCCTGGGTACCGCGCACCCATCGCGGGTTCTGTTCGATGAGCCGCTCGACGTAGTCCCAGCCGTAGGTGTCCGTCAGCTGCTTGAAGTAGTAGAGCACCGCGTCGTCGTCCTGCGGGAACGTGATGACGAGCTTGTCCTTGTACTCGGGCTTGAGGAAGTCCTGCGCCTCCACCGGCGCGTTGTCGCCCAGGGTCGTGGCGGTGACGTTCCCGAAGCCGAAGTAGAAGACCCCGGTGTAGAAGCCGTCCGCGTCCTTGATCGTGTCCGGTATCTGGTTCCAGCCCAGTGGCCGGTACTGCTCAAGGATCCCCTCCTCCTTCCAGCGCGGGAAGTCGTCGATGGTCTGGAAGTGGACCACGTCGGCCACCACGTTCCCGTTGTCGACCTGGTGGTCGATCCGGGCGTTGTGGTGCTTGCTGAAGTCGACCACGATGTCGATGTCGACCTCGGGGAACCGCTCGCGGAAGGCGTCGCGCAGATAGTCCGCCTGCCCCGGCTTGTCGCCGCCCGCGTAGACCACCAGGCCCCCGCCCTCCGCCCGTGCCTGCTCGTACAGCCGGGCCAGTTCCGCCTGCTCCTCGGCTTCCGTGGCCGCCGTGGTCCCGGCGGTGGGGGCGGTCGACGCGTTCGCGTCCTGCGCCCAGGCGCTGGAGGCGGTGACGGTGGTGGCGGCGGTGACCAGCCCGAAGGCCAGGGCGGAGGCGGCGAGGGGGCGCGTGGCGGTCATGGTGACGTCCTTCCGGTGGCGCGGGTCAGGAGAGTCAGGAGGGGGTGGGATTTCGTACTTGAACTCTCAAGCACTTCCCGCCATCACGCTAACCCGCCACCATTAGTCCGTCAATGTCCGTTTTCGACGTCACTTTCAGTAGTCATGCGGAGCAGATACGTGTCCATGATCCAGCCGTGGCGTTCGCGGGCCTCCGTGCGCACCTGCCGGATGCGCTCCGACACCTCGTTCAGGGGCCCCGCGATGAGCAGTTCGTCAGGCGTGCCGAGGTAGGCGCCCCAGTAGATCCAGACGTCGTCGCCCTCGACCCGGGTGAACGACTCGTGGGCGTCCAGCATGACCACGATGTCGCCGTCGTCGTTCTGGGCCACGTCCCCGAGGCGGCGGGCCGGGGTGATGTGGACCGGGCGGCCGACCTGGTTGAGGGGGATGCGGTGGCGGGCGGCGAGGGTGGAGACGCTGGTGATGCCGGGGAAGACCTCGACCCGCGGGCTGATCGCGCCGCGCGCCTCGATGTCGGCGAGGATGCCGAGGGTGCTGTCGTACAGGGACGGGTCGCCCCACACCAGGAACGCGCCGGTCTCCCCCTCCCCCAGTTCCTCGCGCAGCAGCCGCTCGAACAGCTCCCCGCGCCGCGTCCGCCAGTCCTGGACGGCCGAGGCGTAGTCGCTCCGGTCCATCGGCCGCCGCTCGCGGCTGGGGTCCTCCACCTCCACCACCCGGTAGGGGCCCTCCGCGTGCTCCTCGATCATCCGCAGGCGCAGGTCGGTGAGCGAGGCCTTCGCCGTCCCCTTGCCGACGAGGAAGAAGGCGTCGGCCCGGCGTATCGCCTTGACCGCGCCGAGCGTGAGGTGGTCGGGGTCTCCCGCTCCGATGCCGATGACGAGGACGGTGCGTTGTTGTTCCGTGATCATGGGAGGGAGTCTCGCAGGCGCGGGCCGCCCCTCAGTCCCGCACCGGGTACGGCACGAAGGTGCTGCTGTCGCGGTCGACGAGCAGCGGGCGGCCCAGTGGGGGCGCCGCGCGCTGGGGGCACTCCAGGCGTTCGCAGACGCGGCAGCCCATGCCGATGGGGGTGGCGGCGGCGGTGTTGGCGAGGTCGAGGCCGTCGGAGTAGACCAGGCGGTGCGCGTGGCGCACCTCGCAGCCGAGCCCGATGGCGTACGTGCGGCCTGGCTCGCCCCAGCGGGCGCGGTGGCGAGTCACCGTGCGGGAGACCCACAAGTACCTTTGCGTGTCGGGCATTTCGGCGATCTGGACGTGGATGGTGCCGGGGCTGGAGAAGGTCTCGTACACGTTCCAGAGCGGACAGGTGCCGCCCGCGCGGGAGAAGTGGAAGCCGGTGGCGGACTGGCGCTTGGACATGTTGCCGGCACGGTCGACGCGTACGAAGGAGAAGGGGACGCCGCGCAGGCGGGGGCGTTGCAGGGTGCTCAGGCGGTGGCAGACGGTCTCGTAGCCGAGGCCGTAGTGGTCGGTCAGGCGCTCGATGTCGTAGCGGGTCTCCTCGGCGGCGGTGTGGAAGGCGGCGTACGGAAGGATCAGCGCGGCGGCGAAGTAGCGGGCGACCCCGATGGCGGTCAGGGCGTGGGGCTGGGAGCCGGGCTCGAAGTCGTCGGCGGCCAGCCGGTCGATGTCCTTCTCGTGTTCGAGCAGGGCCAGTTGGGTCGCCATGCGGAACGCGCGCTGCCCGGGGCGCAGGCGCGGGGCGAGGTGCAGGGTGCGGGTCCCGGCGTCGTAGTAGTGCAGCCGCTCGCCGGCTGCGGAGGCCGTGCGGACGCCGTGGGCACCGCTCAGCCTCGCGGTCAGGGCGCCGATCACCTCGCCGGGGCGGATGGCGATGTCGGCGGCGAGGCGTTCGGCGGCCAGGTCGATGTCGTGGAGGTAGTTCTGGCGCCGGTAGAAGAAGTCGCGTACCTGCTCGTGGGGTGAGGCGCCCGTGGGCGCGGAGTCCGTGGCTCCGACGAGGCGCTCGGACAGCTCCTGGTTGCGCCGGCCGAGGGCGAGGAGCACCCGGGCAACTTCGGGCTGGCGGGTGGCGAGGTCGGCCAGGTCGCCGGCGGAGACCCGGGACTCGGCCATTTCCCCGGCCAGGGCCTCGCGCAGGTCGGCGACCAGGCGCGTGGTGTCGCGCTCGGAGAAGAAGCCGGGGTCGACGCCGAACGCCTCGGTCAGGCGCAGGAGTACGGGAACGGTCAGCGGGCGCGAGTCGTGCTCCATCTGGTTCAGGTAGCTGGGCGAGATGGCCAGGACCCGGGCCAGTTCCGCCTGGCTCATCCGGCGTTCCTCGCGCAGCCTGCGCAGGCGTGCCCCCGCGTACGTCTTGCCCACCGAGCCCCTCCCGTACCGTTCCGTGCTTTCCGTACCGTCCGGTGTCATCCGTGGCGTCAGCGTACGCGCACGAGGTACCTCCCCCGCCTTCGCAACCTTGGCAGAAGTCGTGGTCAAGATTGGCAGAACTTGGCGGGCGGCCAAGGTTGTTGGCACCCAGTGCCAGTGCCAGAGTCGTAGTGCGGCCCACCGGAACCGGCGGGTACCACCCGGAACCGAGACACGATTCATGCCCTGACGTCGGAGATCCTGGCAGCGGTGGCCCTTCGTACCGGCAGCATTGCTCACCTCCACCGGACTCGGCAGACGGTGGGCCGCACTCCACCGCATGACACTCCATCGCATGACTCACGAGTGACACACAGTGCCAAGCCCCTGCGCATCCGATGCGCGCTTGGCAGACGTCACAGGACACACAGAACCGAGGAGACGGTGACAGCCATGGCACAGGCGAGGACGCAGGCCGCCGAGGAGCTCGCACGGCGCTGGGCCACCGACCCCCGCTGGCAGGGCATCGAGCGCACCCACACCGCCGAGGACGTGCTCCGCCTGTCGGGCAGCGTGCGCGAGGAGCACACGCTCGCACGGCGCGGGGCCGAGCGGCTCTGGCGCGAGCTGCACGAGAACGACTACGTCCACGCGCTCGGCGCCCTCACCGGCGGCCAGGCCGTCCAGCAGGTCAAGGCGGGCCTCAAGGCCGTCTACCTGTCGGGCTGGCAGGTGGCCGCCGACGCCAACCAGGCCGGGCACACCTACCCCGACCAGAGCCTCTACCCGGCCAACTCCGTTCCCCAGGTGGTGCGCCGGATCAACAACGCGCTGCTGCGGGCCGACCAGATCGCCACCGCCGAGGGCGCGGGCGACACCACCGACTGGCTCGCGCCCATCGTGGCGGACGCCGAGGCCGGGTTCGGCGGTCCGCTCAACGCCTTCGAGCTGACCAAGGCCATGATCGAGGCGGGCGCGGCGGGCATCCACTACGAGGACCAGCTCGCCTCGGAGAAGAAGTGCGGCCACCTGGGCGGCAAGGTCCTGGTGCCGACGGCGCAGCACGTCCGCACCCTCAACGCGGCCCGGCTCGCCGCCGACATCGCCGACGTGCCCACCCTGATCGTGGCCCGCACGGACGCGCTCGCCGCGAACCTGCTCACCTCCGACGTCGACGAGCGCGACGCCGAGTTCGTCACGGGCGAGCGCACGGCGGAGGGCTTCCACCGCGTCCGGAACGGCATGGCGCCGGTCATCGCGCGGGGCCTGGCCTACGCCCCGTACGCCGACCTGATCTGGGTGGAGACCGGCACGCCCGACCTGGCGCAGGCGCGCGAGTTCGCCGAGGCGATCCACGCCGAGCACCCGGACCAGATGCTGGCCTACAACTGCTCGCCGTCGTTCAACTGGAAGGCGGCCCTGGACGACGACCGGATCGCCAAGTTCCAGCGGGAGCTGGGGGCGATGGGCTACCGGTTCCAGTTCATCACCCTGGCCGGGTTCCACTCGCTCAACCACGGCATGTTCGACCTGGCGCGCGGCTACGCGGAGCACGGCATGACGGCCTACGTCGACCTCCAGGAGCGGGAGTTCGCCGCCCAGGAGCACGGCTTCACCGCCGTCAGGCACCAGCGCGAGGTCGGCACCGGCTACTTCGACCTCGTCTCCACCGCGATCAACCCCGCCTCCTCCACGACGGCGCTGGCCGGGTCGACGGAGGAGGAGCAGTTCCACTGACCGGCCCCCGGGAGGCCTGAGGCCTCCCGCACCGCCCCGGCAGGAGCGGGTGGCGGCGGTCGGACAACCCCCGCCGCCGCCCTCCGCTAGCGCTCCCGCCCTCCGCTCACGTCCCGCCGCCACCCGCCCGCCCAGCACGAGTGGCCCGTCCGTCCCGAGGAGACCCCGATGACCGCCCTCGCCCCGCCGCACGAGATCCGCGTCCTGGCCGCACCCGGTCACCGGCACGACGAGATCCTCACCCCCGCCGCCCTGGACTTCCTCGCCCGGCTCACCGGCGCGTTCGCCAAGCGCCGCGCGGACCTGCTCAAGGAGCGCCGCCGACAGGCTCTGCGCCTCGCGACGGGCTCGCCGCTCGACTTCCCGCTGGTCACCACGGCCGTGCGCGCCGACCCGAGCTGGCGCGTCGCGCCACCGGCCCCCGGTCTGGAGGACCGGCGCGTGGAGATCACCGGGCCGCCCGAGCGGCGGATGGCGGTCAACGCCCTCAACTCCGGTGCCCGGGTGTGGATGGCGGACCTGGAGGACGCCACCGCGCCCACCTGGGACAACGTCATCGGCGGCCAGCTGACCCTGCTCGACGTGGTCGAGCGGCGCGTCGACTTCACCACGCCCGAGGGCAAGGAGTACCGCCTTCGCGACCGCCCCGCCACCCTGGTCGTGCGCCCGCGCGGCTGGCACCTGGACGAGGAGCACCTGGACTTCGGCGGGCAGCCGGTCCCGGCCGCGCTGGTGGACTTCGGCCTGTACTTCTTCCACTGCGCCCAGCGGCAGATCGATGCGGGGTACGGCCCGTACTTCTACCTCCCCAAGCTGGAGAACCGCTACGAGGCCCGGCTCTGGAACGACGTCTTCACCACCGCGCAGGACCTCCTCGGCATCCCGCGCGGCACGGTCCGGGCCACCGTGCTCATCGAGACGGTCACGGCCGCGTTCGAGATGGAGGAGATCCTCTACGAACTGCGCGAGCACAGCTCGGGGCTCAACGCGGGCCGCTGGGACTACCTGTTCAGCATCATCAAGACCTTCGGACACCGCAGCGACTTCCTGCTCCCTGACCGGGCGAAGGTGACGATGACGGCACCCTTCATGCGGGCCTACACCGAACTCCTCGTCCGCACCTGCCACCGGCGCGGCGCGCACGCCATCGGCGGCATGGCCGCGCAGGTCCCGCACCGGGACCCGGCGGTGCACGAGGCGGCGCTCGCCACGGTGCGCCTGGACAAGGAGCGCGAGGCCGAGGACGGCTTCGACGGCTCCTGGGTGGCGCACCCGGCCCTGGTCCCGGTGTGCCGGCAGGCGTTCGACACCGTGCTCGGCGAGCGGCCGCACCAGCAGGACCGTACCCGCGAGGACGTGGCGGTGGGGGCCGCGGAGCTGTTGTCCGTACGCCGGGTCAGCGGCCCGCCCACCCCGGAGGGCGTGCGCACCAACGTCTCCGTCGCCCTGCGCTACTTCGCGGCCTGGCTGGGAGGGAAGGGGGCGGTCGCGGTGGACGGGCTGATGGAGGACGCGGCGACCGCGGAGATCGCGCGCGTCCAGGTCTGGCAGTGGCTGCGGCATCGGGCCGTGGACCGCGGGACGGTGCTGCGGCTCCTCGACGAGGAGACGGAGGCGATCGGCGCCGCGTACCCCTGGGCGCCCCTCGACGGCATCCGCGAGCTCTTCGAGCAGACCGCGCTGAGTGCGGAGTTGCCGCAGTTCTTCACCCCGGGCGCCTACACGCGCCACCTGGTGCGCAGGGCAGATCGGGGTGACGACCGGACGACCGGGGGTGAGGCCCTGGTCGCGGGCTGAGGGGCCCGCTGCCGCACGGGGGTGAGGGACTCCCGCGCGGCGCCACAGGAGGGGGCGGGGAGCGTCCGGCGACGCTCCCCGCCCCCTTGGCGGTTCAGGCCGGCTGCAAGTCGGCCGCGCGTGCCGTCTCTTCGTGGGGCTCGCCCATGTCGGGGTCCGGTTCGGCCAGCCCCTGTTCGTGTGCCCGGATGCCCGCGCCCACGGCGAGGTAGTAGTAGGCGAGCGCGACGACCGCGACCAGGGCGATGTCCACGCCGCCCGGGATGACGCCGCTGCCGCCGAACTCCGCCGAGCCCAGCCACGACACCAGCGACACGGTGATCAGGAACCCGACGATCCACCAGGCGGGCGCGAACTGGCGGCGCAGGTCGCGCTCCCCCTTGCGGACCAGCACGAGCGCGGCGACCGGCGCGGCCATCAGGGTGAGGACGGTGACGATCCCGGTGTTGGGCCACTTCGACCAGTACAGGGCGCAGGCGGCGAAGACGAAGGTCAGCGGGGTGAGCAGCCGGGCGGCCGGGAGCCGGAAGGGGCGTGCCAGGCCCGGCTTGGTGCGGCGGAAGACGCCGATCGCGACGGGGCCGATCAGGTACGAGATCACCATGGCCGCCGAGATGATCGGGGCCAGTGTCTTCCAGCTGCGGCCGACGGTCAGCAGGAGCAGGACGGAGAAGCCGAGGTTCACCCACATCGCCGGGCGCGCGGTGCCGTACACCGGGTGGGTCCGGGCGAGCCGCTTCGGGAAGAAGCCGGTGGCGGCGAGGTTCTGCACCATGTACGCGGACGAGGCGACGTTGGCGATGTTGGAGCCGGCGGGCGAGACGAAGGCGCCGAACTGGAGCATCGTGACGACCCAGTGCAGCATCAGGACCTTGGCGAGGTCGGCGAAGGGGGAGTTGAAGTCGATGCCGGCCCAGCCGCCGGCTTCGGCGAGGCGCTCCGGCGGCACGGCGCCGAGGAAGGCGGCCTGCAGGGCCAGGTAGCTGACCAGGCCGAGGGCGAGCGCGCCGATCAGGGCGATCGGGATGGCGCGGCCGGGGTTCCTGGCGGCGCCGCCGAGGTTGACGACGGCCTGGAAGCCGTTGAAGGCGAAGACGACGCCGCAGGTGGTGACGGCGGTCAGGACGGCGCTCCAGCCGTGGGGCGCGAAGCCGCCGTGCGCGGTGAAGTTGGAGGTGTGGAAGCCGGAGGCCGTCAGGGCGACGACGGCGAGGACCGGGATGGCGAACTTGACCAGGGTCAGGACGGTGTTGGCGCGGGCCAGCAGCTGGACCGACCAGTAGCAGGTGAGCCACAGCAGTACGGTGAGCAGCAGGGCCACGGCCATGCCGGGCCCGCTCAGCTGGTGGTGGGCGTCGACCAGGCCGTGGGCCCAGGCGAAGTTCCAGGAGGACATGTACTGGGTCGCGGCGATCGACTCGATCGGGATCAGTGAGGCGACGGCG
This sequence comes from Streptomyces sp. NPDC001941, assembly GCF_040296945.1. Classification (NCBI taxonomy): domain Bacteria; kingdom Bacillati; phylum Actinomycetota; class Actinomycetes; order Kitasatosporales; family Streptomycetaceae; genus Streptomyces; species Streptomyces sp. NPDC001941. The sequence goes on from NZ_JBEOYE010000125.1 coordinate 11,174, forward strand.
ATCCACACGGCCCAGCCGGTGATGAAGCCCAGGACGGGGCCGTGGGACAGGCTGCCGTAGCGTGCCATGCCGCCGGGGATCGGGTAGGCGGCGCCCACTTCCGCGTACGACATGGCGATCATGCCGATGAACACGGCGCCGATCACCCAGGCGACGAGGGCGGCGGGTCCGGCGACCTGGGCCGCCGAACCGGCGCCGAAGAGCCATCCCGACCCGAAGATCGATCCGATGCCGATCATGATCAGGGCGAAGAGGCTGAGGCCCTTCCGGCCGGCCGCGCTCATGTCCATGGGGTGTCCGCCCGTCGGGGTCCGTGAGTGGGTGATACGTCATATCTACACGGCCTTTATCTGGGCCAAGAGGGACGAAGTGCCATAAAGACGGGCCGAAACGTCCTTGCCGCCGAGGTCACGGATGTTCATGAAGGTTCAACATCTCGCATTGCGAGCACGGTTACGGGCATCCCGGCCGCGCGGACCCGCACGGGTCTAACGTCAATGGCTTCCAGGAGCCGTTCTCGGAAGGCACGCACATGGACATCCCTCCGGACGCGCTCGCGCGGGTGCGGCTCTGCCTCCGCCAGGCCTGCGGGCCCTGGGAGTTGTCCTCCGCACTGGCCAACTCCTGCGTGTGGCTGGGGGTGGTGGGGTGGGCCCTGCTGCTCGCGCAGGACGACGGCAGCCACCTCTTCCCGTGCGGCATCGGTGCCCTGCCGGCGATGTGGCAGCCGCCCCTGCGTCCGCTGGAGCGCTCCGGGCCCTGGCCGGTGTGCCGGGCCGCGCTCGGACAGAGCTGGACCGGGCAGGGCATGGAACGCCCGTACCCGCTGCCCGCCGCCACCTCGCCCGCCGCCTCCGCCGCGCTGCCGCTGCGCAAGACGGAGGGCGCGCTGGTCGCCCTGAGGCCGGGGCAGGCCCCCTTCACGGACGAGGAGCAGGCCTTCCTCGCCTCGGTGGCCGACGAGGTCTCCGACGCGCTGCTCGGCCTGCCCCTGCCGCACCGCGCCGACGCCCTGCCACGGCTGCGGCAGGTCGAGCGCGGCGCGTTCGTCCTCGACCTCGGAGGGCAGAGCATCTCCTGCGACCGCGTCTTCGCCGAGCAGCACCGGCTGGCGGGACCGGGGCGCCATCCGCTGTCCCGCGTACTGGCCGCGCTGCCCGTCGCGGACCTGCCGCGGGCGGGGACGATCCTCGGGCAGCTGGCGGCGGAGCCCGACGCCTACGAGGTGATCTACCGCGTGCTCGGCGGCGCCGGGGTCCGTACCCTCCAGGCGCGCTGCTCCCCCCGCACCGACGCCGACGACCACGTGGTGCTCGCGGGACACGTCACCGACATCACGTACGAGACCGACCACGCCGCCTGGCTGGAGCAGCGCATGCACCAGCAGGTCCGCCGGGCCGAGCAGATAGGCGTCCTGGCGTCCGCGTGCGCCTCGGCCCGCACCACCGGTGAGCTCGCCACCGCCGCCCACGAGGTCCTGGCCGTCTTCGGCGCCGACGCCGTCGTGCTCGCCGAGGCCGTCGACGGCCGCCTCCGGCTCATGACGCACCACGGGCAGCACGGCCACCACCTGGAGGCCTTGCGCGACGTCGCGCTCTGCGCGGCGACCCCGCTGACCGACGCGCTGCGCGAGCACCGGCCCGTGTTCATCTCGTCCCACGACGACCTCGTGCAGGTGTACCCGCACTACGCGAACACGGCCCCGCGCCTGGACCGGCACGCCTGGGCAGCCCTGCCGGTCCCGGTGAGCGCGCCGGGGGCGCGCCCGACGGCGTGCCTGCTCTCCTTCTCCAGGCCACACGCGTTCACGGCGGAGGACCACGCCCTCCTGATCGCGGCGGCGGGCCTGCTCGGGCGGGCCCTGGAGCGCTGCCACGCCTGGGAGACCGAGCACACCCGGGCCCTGGAGCTCCAGCGCGGCCTGCTCCCCGCCCGGCTGACCGCACCGCCCGGGACCGAGCTGGCCGCCTCCTACCTCCCGGCCGCGGCGGGCGCCCACGCCGGGGGCGACTGGTACGACGCCCTCACCCTGGCCGACGGCCGGCTCCTGCTCGCCGTGGGCGACGTCGAGGGTCACGACACGCAGGCGGCCTCCCTGATGGGCCGGGTGCGCACCGCGATCCGCGCGTACGCGGCCCTCATCGACGACCCCGCCCTGCTGCTCCACCACACCAACCGGCTCCTGACCGAGGACAACGACGCCGACCCGGCCCGCTCGCGCACCGCCACCTGCTGCCTGTTGGTACTGGACCCGGCGACCGGCCGGCTGGACCACGCGAGCGCCGGGCACGCTCCCCCGCTGGCGTACGTCCCCCCGGGCGCGGACGATCCAGGCACGGACGGGCCGGGCGCGGACCACGGCCGACGGCGGTTCGAGGCCGAACCGGGCCTTCCGCTGGGCATCTTCGCCGACAGCGCCTACACCACGACGTCCCACCAGCTCCCGGAAGGGGCACAGCTCCTGCTCTACACGGACGGGTTGACCGACCGCTCCGGCGTCGATCCGGAGCGGGCGAGGGAGCTGCTGTACGGCGCGTTCCAGGAGGCCGCCTCCCTGCCCGTCACGCACGCGCTCGGCCACGTCACCGACCGCTGCCTGTCCCGGTCACGCCCGGACGACGACTGCGCACTGCTGCTCGTGCGGTGCGTGCGCCATGTCACGCGGTAGCTCCGGTGTGTTCCTTCTCGCACGTGTGAGGGGCGGGGCACCGCCTCTGACCGGGCAGGATGGTGGGCGATGAGTACTACAGCAATGACGGCAGCCGCCACACCGATCTACGAGAGCCTGGTCCACGAGCGCGGTGACGCGCTGGCCGAGACCCGCCGCGCGGCGGAGCAGACGCACACCGAGGCGCGAGAGGCCCTCGACTGGAGCGCGGTGCGGAACACCGAGCGGGAGCCGGATTCACGTACCCCCTCCGGCGGCTTCCAGGGCCCGACGGACCTGTTCCAAGGCCCGACGGACCTGACGGACGCGACGGACCGGAACGAGGTCGAGGCAGAGGGCGCCGGAGCGGGGCCGGGCTCCGAGCAGTGACCGGCCGCCGGGCCTGACGTACGGCCGGTCGCGGCTGGCGGGAGTTTCCCCGGACGCGGCCCCATGGACCGTCCCCACCGGCCGCTCAGTCGCGCCGGGCCTCCCCGGCCGCGGTGCAGTGCAGGCGCGCCGCCACCCACGGGGCCACCGCGCCGCCGCGTACGCGCCGGACCTGGTCGTGGTCGGCGAGGTACTGGAGGTCCCGGTGCACGGTCATCACGCTGACGTCGAGTTCGGCCGCCAGGGCGCGCAGGGAGACGTGCCCCTTCTTCATGGCCTCGCGGGCGATGTGGGTGCGCCGCGCCTGCGCGGTGGGCTTGCCCGTGGCGAGTCGGATCTGGTGGGTGCTGTGCGGCATGGCGGGTCACGGCTCCTGTCGGACGGCTGGCGGGGCGTGGCAGGACGGCGGGGTCAGTTCTTGTCGGCGGCCTCGACCAGGGTGTCCTCGGGCTCGCGGCCCGGGGTGGGGAGGTCGAACCTGGTGATCACGAAGCGGAAGACCACGTAGTAGAGGGCCGCGAAGCACAGTCCGATCGGGATGATCAGCCACGGCCTGGTGGCGTGCGACCAGTTGAGCGCGTAGTCGAACAGGCCCGCGGAGAAGGTGAAGCCCGCCTTCACGCCCAGGGCCATCGTGACGAACATCGACAGGCCGGTCAGCAGGGCGTGGATGCCGTAGAGGACCGGGGCGATGAACATGAAGGAGAACTCCAGCGGTTCGGTCACCCCGGTGACGAGGGCGGTGAGCCCGATGGAGACCATCATGCCGGTGACGGCCTTGCGGCGTTCGGGGCGGGCGCAGTGCGCGATGGCCAGGCCGGCGGCGGGCAGCGCGAACATCATGATGGGGAAGAAGCCGGTCATCCACATGCCGGCCGAGGGGTCCCCGGCGAGGAAGCGGGCGATGTCGCCGTGGACCTCGTGTCCGGTGGCGTCGGTGTAGCTGCCGAACTGGAACCAGCCGTAGGTGTTCAGGAGCATGTGCATCCCGAAGGGGATGAGCAGGCGGTTGATGACGCCGTAGATTCCGGAGCCGACCGCGCCGTTGGACGACAGCCACTCGGCGAAGCTGTTGAGGCCGTTGCCGATCGGGCCCCACATGAGTCCGAAGGCGACCGCGAGGAGCAGTCCCGCGAAGGACATCAGGATGGGTATCAGGCGCCGCCCGCTGAAGAAGCCGAGCCAGTCGGGGAGCTTGGTGCGGTGGTACTTCTGCCACAGGACGGCGGTGACCAGGCCGACGACGATGCCCCCGAGGACGCCGGGGTCGGTGGGCTTGCCGGTGACGTCGTTGGGGAACGCCTCCAGGACCTTGCCGAAGACCAGGTACCCGGCGAGGGCCGCGAACGCGGTCGAGCCGTCGGACTTCTTCGCGTACCCGATGGCCACGCCGACGCAGAAGAGCAGCGGCAGGGCGCCGATCAGCGCGTTGCCCGCGTTGCCGAAGACCTCCGCGGCCTTGCTCCAGCCCAGGCCGTCCTTGCCGAAGACGTCCGGCTGGCCGAGGCGCACCATCACGCCCGCGGCCGGGAGCGCGGCCACGGGCAGCTGGAGACTCCGGCCGATCTTCTGCATGCCCTTGATGGCACCGGAGCCGCGCCTGGCCCTGGGGGCGGGTGGGGCCTGGGCGGTGGTGGTCTCGTTCATGGCCGTGCTCTTCCCTTGGGCTTCCTTACCAATTGCAGACCAAGACTAGACCAGTGGTTCACGCGGAATGGACGGGCAGGGCGGCCGCGGGACCTTCTCGGCGGCTTCACCGACGCAGGTCCCCGGACAGGGGGTCGAAGTCCCCTCGCACGGATGCGCCCCGGGACGGCGAGGACGGACGGGGGAAGGGGAGGAAAGCGACGGGAGAGACGCCGGGTACGGGACGGGCTGACGGATACTGAAGGCGTGAAACAGCCCCTCGACCTGCACCCGGTCCTGCGCGACGGGTCCCGGCCCATCCAGGAACAGGCGCGCGACGCCCTCGCCAGGTCCCTCGCCGCCGCCGTCGCCGACGGGCACCTGGCTCCGGGTGCGCGCCTGCCCGCCGAGCGCTACCTGTGCGACCGCCTGGGCGTCAGCCGCGCCACCCTGCGCAAGGCCCTGCAGGCCCTGGAGGAGGACGGACAGGTGGTCTCCACCGAGCGGGCCGGCTGGCACCTCAGCCGCCCGACCGCCCCCTCCTTCCAGCACACCGACCACTCGGTCGGCAACCTCGCCGACTACGCGCGCACCCTGGGCTTCACCCCGAGCGCCCGCGTGCTGGCCGCCCGACTGCGCCCCGCCGGTTTCGACGAGGCGGAGAAGCTGGCCGTGCTGCCCGGTGCGGAGGTCTTCGAGCTCGAACGGGTGCGCCTCTTCGACGACTTGGTGATGTGCCACTCCCACAGCCTGGTGCCCGCCGAACGCGCTCCGGGCATCACGGAGCCGGACTACCGCCACGCGTCGCTGTTCACCGAGCTGACCCGCCGCGGGATCGTCCCCTCCCAGGCCCGCTACACGGTCCACGCCGCCCTCGTACCGCCCGAGCGGGCTCCCCTGCTCGACCTCGCGGAGGGGGCGCCCGTCCTGCACACCGAGCAGCTCACCGTCGACCAGCACGGGCGCCCCTGCGAGTTCAACCGGTCCGTGTACCGCGCCGACCGCTACCGCTTCCACGCCACCCTCGCCCCCTGAGGCCCACCGGCCCGCGCTTCAGGGCCAGGTCATGCACGCACCGGCGCCGCCGGGGCACGGTGTGATGGGCAGCGTGTGCGGGTCGCCCCCGCCGTGCTGGGCCAGCCACAGGATGACCGCGGTGGCCCCCAGGTAGCTCGTCGTCGTCAGCAGGAAGCACCAGCGGTTGAGGCGGCGCACCGCGTCGTCGGTGGCGCCCTTGGTGATCAGGCGCCAGGTCAGCGCCGTGACCGCCGCGGACGCGCAGGCGTACACCAGGCCGGCGATCATGAGCAGGTCCACCGAGGTCAGCTCGGTGGTGCTCAGCTGCTCGTGCGCCTGCTGGGAGTTGAAGACGATGGTCAGCACCGCCGCGCCTGCCAGGCCCAGACGGCCGAGCAGTACGGAAGTGATGCGCAAGGTGAACAGGTAGTTGACGGCCGAGGCGATCACCCCGGCCCACAAGGGCGCCTGCAGGGGGACGAGCGACGTCCAGTCCTGTCGCGCCAGGACGACGGTCGCGGTCAGGGTGTTCCACCGCACCGGCGCGCGCGGGTCGTAGGTCGGGTCACCGCCCGCGTAGGCCGTGGTCAGGTATCCGGGGGTGACCCGGAAGCCCCGTACGCGCAGACCGTCGATGCCCAGTCCCGGGGCGATGCCGCTGTCGGCGGTCGCGGCGGACGCGCGGACGTCGGAGGTGGTCGCGTAGCCGACCCCGATGACGAGCTGGAGGACCTGGCGGTCGAAGGGGTAGTCGGCCATGGACCACGACTTGCGGAAGACGCCCTTGACCCGCACGGCGCGGTAGTGCCCGGCGGGGGTGTCGCTGACGCGGACGGGTCCGAGGCGGGTGCTCACTCCGTTGACCGTCCAGAAGTGCTCGGCCGCGCCGGTGCGCGAGGACCGGTCGCACAGCGACCACAGGGTGAAGTCGACCGCGAACGTGCCCCGTTCGACGTCGAAGTCCCGCAGGCCGTGCACGTAGACGCCGTAGGAACAACTACGCCGGGCGTCGGACGGGGAGGAGTGGGCGGTCGGGGCGGGGCCGAGCAGGAGCACGGCGGCGACGGCGCAGAGCGTGAGGAGGCGTACGGCGGGGGGCGTACCTCCGGCCGTGCCCCTCTTGCCTCTCTTGTTCCTCATGCGGACCGTGCCCGTCACGAGGGGAACCAGTCGCGCGTCAGCAGGACGACGTTGGTCGTCCCGTAGGCGAGCAGCGCGACGAACGCCACGCGGCGGTTGAGCTGCTTCAGGCGCAGCACGTGCTGCATGCGGACCAGCCGGTGCCAGCACACGACGGTGGCCGCGACCGCCACCAGGACGAAGGCCAGGCCGGCCAGGTGCAGCAGGTCGATCAGGGCGAGGGTGGTCAGGCCCAGGTCCGTGTGGGTGGACTGCATGTTGATGACGACGGCGAAGAGCCCCGAGCCGGCCAGGCCGAGCCGGGCCAGCATCACGTCGCTGTCCCGCGACGTCATCAGGAAGGTGATCGCGGTGACGGCCACCGATATGTACAGCGGCGTGATCAGGGTGAGGAACCCGATGTAGCCGCTGCGGCGCAGGTCCACCGTCGCGGTCAGCCCCGGGTAGGCCGTGTCCGGCCCGCCGCGCCCGGGCGCGCCGAGCCCGCCCGGGTAGCGCGTGAGGGAGGGGGCGACGCCGAAGGCGGTGACGGAGTAGTCCCCGGGGTCGAGCGTGCTCAGCGCGTGCGAGCCCGTGCGGTCGACGGTGAAGGAGGACGCGGACGGGAGCGCGGTGGGGTGGAAGGAGATGGTGAGGCGGTGCCGGTCGAAGGGGAACGCCGAGGTGTCCCAGTCGTGGTGGAAGGTGCCGTTGAACGTCGTGATCGTCCAGCGCCGGCCGGCCACCGTGCGCGTGTCGCTGACGTCGACCCGTACCCGGATCGCGTCGGTGAACTCCGGTTCCGCGATGGGGTCGGGCCCGGGCCGGGACGGGCAGGTGGACCACAGGTCGAACTTGGCGGAGAAGCTGTCGTGCGCCGGGTCCAGCGCGTAGAGGTCCGAGAGGAGCATGCCGACCTCGCAGGTGTGCCGGGTGTCGGCGGCGCGTGCGGGAGCGGCCATCAGCGCGGGCGCGGCCAGGGCCAGCAGGACCAGCAGCAGCCGGGCGGCCGGGCCGCGGCGGCGCTCAGTCGGCACCGGCACGCTCCCGTTCCGCGGGACGCAGCCACGGCGGCGGGCCGAAGAGCCAGTTCCCGGGGCGTTCGCGCGGGCCGGGGGTGAAGTAGTCCCGTACGGCCTGGCGTATCTCGCCGTGCTCCAGGTAGCCGCTGCCGTCCAGGTCCAGGTGCTCGAAGGCGAGGTCGGCCTCGGCCTCGGGGACGCCGAAGCCCGCGTCGAGGAGCGCCCGGAACTCGGTGTTCTCCACGCGCCCGTCCCCGTCCTGGTCGGCGACCTCGGCCAAGGCCACGGCCATGGCGTCGAGGCAGCGAACGAAACCCCTGGGGTCGGTGGCCGCCTGGGTGGCGAGGTTGGCGCAGAACTGCCGCTCGTCCACCGCGCCGACGTCCTGGCCGACCCCCAGCAGCCAGAGGTGCTGGGACCGGCGCAGCCGCTTCTTGTAGTGGCCGCCCAGGCCGTGCAGGTCGAAGGTGCTGGCGAGCCGGGCGCTCGCCGCCACGTGGTCGTGGAAGTCCACCCGGCGGTCGCCGTTGGTGTCGAGGCAGCGGAAGTAGCGCACCCAGCGCGCGGTGCAGTCGGCCTCACGCTGTGCGGCGAGTTCTTCGGGTACGGAGGCCTCCGACGGGTCGCGTTTGCGCCACCACCAGTCCCCGCCCGACCAGAACACGTACGAACCCCTCCGTCATGGCGTTCCCCACCGCGCGTTACGTCCGGACCACTCCCGGTCCGGCCCCTCACGTCCCTTCTGTCCTGCCCAGATCCATGCGGCCGGAACTGACCGGTCCGAGGGGTGCGGGAGCGCCCGGCGCGACGACGCGCACCGGCGTACGCCTCCGGTGCGCGTCCGGCGCCCGTGGCGGGCACCACCGCGCTCAGGCCCCTCCTCCAGCCTTCGCCGCCGGGTTGATCACGTGTGCGTAGTCGCGGGCGAAGTCCGTCACGTCGCGCGCCGGCCGCCCCGTCAGGTCGCTCACGCACGCGTGCACGGCGGCGGCCTCGCCCCGGGCGTAGTGGGCGTAGTCCTCGACGAGCCCTTCGAGCTGCCACGGCGGAAGGACGCCGGACAGCGCGGCGGTGAACTGGTCGGCGGGCGTGTCGTGGAACGTGACGTCCAGGCCGGTAGCGGCGGACAGCGCCCGGGCGATCTCGATGTGGGTCACGGCGCGCGGCCCGGTCAGCGTGTACGTACGGCCGGTGTGCCCCGGGGTCGTCAGCACGACCGCGGCGGCGTCGGCGATGTCCCGGGTGTCGACGGCGCTGACGGCGGCGTCGCCGATGGGCGCGGGAAGGATGCCCTTCGCGATGGTGTCCGCGAGGCCGAGGAGCGCCTGGAGGTAGAGGTTGGGGCGCAGCACGGTGTGGTCGAGCCCGAGGCCGGCCAGGTGCGCCTCGACCTCGGCGTGCCAGCGCAGGAACCGTACGGGCGAGTCGGCGCGGGCCGCGTACTGGGAGAGCAGGACGAGTCGGCGCACCCCGTTGTCGCGGGCGAGGTCGGCGAACGACTTCTGGAGCTCGGCGGCGTCGGGCGCCGACGGACTGTTCAGGAAGGCCGCGTCGACGCCCTTCAGCGCGGCGCCGACCGAGGCGGGGTCCCGCAGGTCGGCGACGACGTTCTCGACGCCGGATACGGGGCGCGCGGCGTCGCGGACCATGGCGCGGACCGTGACGCCACGGCCGCGCAGGGCGCGGATCAGCTCGGAACCGACGGTGCCGGTCGCTCCGGTCACGAGGACGGTGGGAGTGTTGCTCATGGTGTGTGCCTGCCTTCGCGGGTCTGTTCGGTCTGTTCGGTCTGTTCGCGTTGCCCTCACGATGCCGCCGGGCCGGTGCCGCTCGCGTCGGTGAACACCACCTACTCGCGACACCGACGTCGCCGTTAGGGTTCGGATCATGTCCACGACGTCCCCCCGCCCGCTGGTCGGCCGCCACGACGAGACCGCCCGCCTCCGCGCCCTGCTTGCCGAGGCTGAGCGGGGCGAGGGAGGGGCGCTGGTCCTGCGCGGCGAGCCGGGGATCGGCAAGAGCGCGCTCCTCGACCACCTGGCGCACGGGGCGCGGGAGCGCTTCCGGGTCATCCGCGCGTCGGGGACGGAGTTCGAGGGCGAACTCCCCTTCGCGGCACTGCACCAGCTGTGCCTGCCGGTCATGGCATACGCAGACGGGCTCGCCGCCCCGTACCGCGGTCACCTCGGTGTCGCGTTCGGGCTGGCCGACGGCGAGCCCGACCCCTTCCGCGTCGGGCTGGCCGCGCTCGACCTCCTGGCGAACGCCGCCGCCGAGCGGCCCCTGCTCTGCGTCGTCGACGACGCGCACTGGCTGGACAGCGCCTCGGCGGGGGCACTGACCTTCCTGGCCAGGCGCCTCGCGGCCGAGCCGGTCGCGATGGTGCTCGCGACCCGCGGCCCGGGCCTGACACCCGGCATCGACGAGTTGCCGGGCATCACGGTCGGCGGCCTGGGAGACACGTACGCACGCGAGTTGCTGGCCTGGGAGAGGACGGTGACGCTCGACGCACGGGTCCGCGACCGCCTCCTCGCCGAGGCGCGCGGGAACCCGCTGGCGCTGATCGAGTTGCCGAAGGCGGGCGGCTTCGCGCTGCCCGCGCCCTCGCCCGTCGCGAGCCGCATCGAGCAGAGCTTCCAGGCCAGGGCGGCCGAACTGCCGCCGGACGCAAGACTGTTGCTCGTCCTCGCCAGTGCC
>NZ_JBEOYE010000126.1:0-21653 GCF_040296945.1 Streptomyces sp. NPDC001941
AAGAGCAAGCGGAGGAGGCCCAGCTCCCTGTTGAAGAACCTCTGCTGTTGTTCACCGAGGCGTGCCTGCATGGACTGCGAGCCAGGCTGAGCGAACCTCCACCAACGAGTCCACCACCGGCACCCCCACCCGCTCCAGGCTCGCCCGGCTGTGCGACCCCCCGGTGTACAGCACCGCCTTCGCCCCGACGTGCGCCGCCGCCACCGCGTCGTCCGCCGCGTCCCCGATCACCACCACGCGCTCCGGCGCCACGCCCTCCAGGGCCGCCAGGTGCCGCACCATGTGGCCCGCCTTGCCCGCGGTCGACTCCCCCACCCGCCCGTCGACCCGGACGAAGCGCGACTCGATCCCGTGCCGCCGCACGATCGGTATCAGGTGCTCGTGGGGCGCGAGGGACAGCAACGACTGCGTACGCCCCTCCGCCTGCCGCCGCGCCAGCAGCTCGGCCGCCCCGGCCGCCAGGCCGCAGGCGTCGGCGCGCGCCCAGTAGTGCTTGTGGAAGGCCGCGTCCATCACGAGCCATTCCTGGTCCGTGGGCAGCCGCCCCATCAGCCGCTCGTAGAACTTCGGGACCGGTACGCAGTACAGCTCGCGGTACCGCTCCAGCGTGATCGGATCGAGCCCCAGCTCGCCGAAGGCGGCGTTCGTCGCGCCGATCACCGCGTCGATGTCGTCGAGCAGCGTGCCGTTCCAGTCCCAGACCAGGTGCGTCGTGTGCTTCCCCATGGAAAGACGGTACCGACCCCCACTGACAACACCCCCGGAGGGCAGGGCCCCCGGCAAGGCCCCCCGGCACGGGCCTCAGCGCAAGGCCCCGCGCAGGGCAGGCACCGCCCGAGATCAAACGCTCAGGCGATCAGGCCGCTCAGGCGATCAGCCCCGGAATCTCCTGCACCCCGAACCACAGCAGCTCGTGGTCCTCCGCCCCGTCCACCACGAACTGCGCGTCGTCGTCGCCGTGGTCCGCCGCCCCCAGCGCCTCCGCCGCGGCCCTGACGTCGGCCTCGGCGTCGTCCGCGTCCGCGTGCACCGCGGCGGCCTTGGCCAGCGGCACCGCCCGGGCGACCCGCACCTCGCCCACCGAGGACGGGTCGAGCCCGCGGTCCGGGTCGGCGGCGGCGTCCCCGTCGGGCACGTCCACGGCCAGCACCACACGGCGCCGCGCGGCACCGGGGTCGGCGGCGAGCATCCGCAGCGAGGCCGCCGCGGCCCGGCTGAGGGCCGCGTACTCCAGCTCCTCGATGTCGTCGGAGACGTACCACTCGCACAGCCCGGGCGTCACGGCGTAGGCCGTCAGCGGGCCGGGCCCCAGCTCGCCCGCGGCGTGCGCCCGTGCGAGACCGGGGAGGGTCAGGGGTACGTACACGCGCATGTCCGGCCGCTTTCGTAGTCCGATACTCCGGGGTCGAAGTCGCCCTCAGGATACGTGCGGCGTCCCCCTTCGGAGTCCCCGAGGCCGCCCCGCGCACCGTCCACCCGGAGCACCCCGGCACCGCCGCCCCGCCCCGGTGCCGCACGGCCCGCCACTCTGATGGGTGATCTTCCCCGGCTCCCCGACCCGGTCCGCCCCTTCCTTGCCCCGCACCGTCACCTTCCGCGAATCTGCGGGCACAGAAAGTTACCGCCGGGTATCGATCACGCCCGGCCCGACCGCACGGGGGCGAAGCATGACCCAGACCAGGACCGCCGCGCAGACGCGACCCGCCGACCGCGGCGACCGCCGGGGACCCGCCACCCGTACCGACCGCCGCGGCCCCGGCCGCCAGGCCGCGCTCGCACCGGCCCCCGCCGTCCGCGACGGCGCCGCAGCGCGCCCCGTGCGCGTCCTCGCCCCGCACGAGGTGTTCGCCGAGCGGCTGCTCGCCGTCCTCAGCGGGGCCCGCCCGGTGCACTGGATGATCGGCAGGGCCGTCGGGGACGCGTACGAACAGCTCGTCCGGCTCGCCCCCGCCACCCCGCTGCGCACCCGGGGCGCCCGCCCGGTGATCCGCCGCTGCAAGGGCTTCAACCCGCGCCGGGGCGTCGTCGAGGCGTTCGCCACCGTCGCCGCGGGCGACCAGGTGCGCGCCATGGCCTTCCGCCTGGAGCTGGGCGCCGACCTCAAGTGGCGCTGCACGGCCGTCGAGCTCGGCGGCGACCGCGTGTAGGCCCCACCCGCGCCCCTGCCCGTACGACGAAGGCGGGGCCGGACGCCTCCCGGCATCCGGCCCCGCCCCACCACGCGTCCGTAGGCGCTACCTACGCGTACGCACTACTTCTTGCGGCGCCGACCGCCGCCCTTCTGGGCCTTGCGGCGCTCCGCGCGCGTGAGCCCGTCCGACTCGGAGCGGACCTGGTCGCCGTTGTCGAAGTCGCCCTCGACCACACCGCCCTCGCCGTCCACCGACGGGGCGGAGAAGTGCAGCCGGTCCGGGCGCTGCGGGGCGTCGAGGCCCTTGGCGCGGATCTCTGGGCGGGCGCCCGCCGGGACGGCGTCCTGCTTGTCCAGCGAGGTCTTCTCGGCGGCATCCTCGACCTCGACCTCCTCGACCTGCTGCTCGACCTGGACCTCCAGGTTGAACAGGTAGCCGACGGACTCCTCCTTGATGCCCTCCATCATGGCGGTGAACATGTCGAAGCCCTCGCGCTGGTACTCGACCAGCGGGTCCTTCTGGGCCATCGCGCGCAGGCCGATGCCCTCCTGGAGGTAGTCCATCTCGTAGAGGTGCTCGCGCCACTTGCGGTCCAGGACGGACAGCACCACGCGGCGCTCCAGCTCGCGCATGATGTCCGAGCCGAGCTGCTTCTCGCGCGCCTCGTACTGCTCGTGGATGTCGTCCTTGACGGACTCGGCGATGAACTCGGCGGTGATGCCCGCACGGTCGCCCGCCGCGTCCTCCAGCTCCTCGACCGTGGCCTTCACCGGGTAGAGCTGCTTGAAGGCGCCCCACAGCCGGTCCAGGTCCCACTCCTCGGCGAAGCCCTCGACGGTCTCGGCCTGGATGTAGGCGTCGATCGTGTCGTCCATGAAGTGCTGCACCTGCTCGTGCAGGTCCTCGCCCTCCAGGACGCGGCGGCGCTCGCCGTAGATGACCTCGCGCTGGCGGTTGAGCACCTCGTCGTACTTGAGGACGTTCTTGCGCGTCTCGAAGTTCTGCTGCTCGACCTGCGACTGCGCGGACGCGATCGCGCGCGTGACCATCTTGTTCTCGATCGGCACGTCGTCGGGCACGTTGGCCATGGCCATCACGCGCTCCACCATCTGCGCCTTGAACAGGCGCATCAGGTCGTCGCCCAGCGAGAGGTAGAAGCGGGACTCGCCGGGGTCGCCCTGACGGCCGGAACGACCGCGCAGCTGGTTGTCGATCCGGCGGGACTCGTGCCGCTCGGTGCCCAGCACGTAGAGCCCGCCGAGGTCCTTGACCTCCTCGAACTCCGCCTTGACCGCGCCCTCGGCGCGCTCCAGGGCGCCGGGCAGCGCGGCCGCCCACTCCTCGACGTGCTCGACCGGGTCCAGGCCCTGCTGGCGCAGCTCGGCCTCGGCCAGGTCGTCGGGGTTGCCGCCGAGCTTGATGTCCGTACCGCGGCCGGCCATGTTCGTGGCGACCGTGACGGCGCCCTTGCGGCCGGCCTGCGCGACGATCGTCGCCTCGCGGTCGTGCTGCTTGGCGTTCAGCACCTCGTGCTGGATGCCGCGCTTGCTCAGCTGCTGGGAGAGGTACTCGGACTTCTCGACCGACGTCGTGCCGACGAGGATCGGCTGGCCCTTCTCGTGCTTCTCCGCGATGTCGTCGACGACCGCCGCGAACTTGGCGACCTCGGTGCGGTAGATCAGGTCGGACTGGTCCTTGCGGACCATCGGACGGTTCGTCGGGATCGGGACGACGCCGAGCTTGTAGATCTGGTGGAACTCGGCGGCCTCGGTCATCGCCGTACCGGTCATGCCGGACAGCTTGCTGTAGAGGCGGAAGAAGTTCTGCAGGGTGATCGTGGCGAGGGTCTGGTTCTCGTCCTTGATGTCCACCCCTTCCTTCGCCTCGATCGCCTGGTGCATGCCCTCGTTGTAGCGGCGGCCGGCCAGGATGCGGCCGGTGTGCTCGTCGACGATCATGACCTCGCCGTCGATGACGACGTAGTCCTTGTCCTTCTTGAACAGTTCCTTCGCCTTGATGGCGTTGTTCAGGTAGCCGACGAGGGGCGTGTTGACCGACTCGTAGAGGTTGTCGATGCCCAGCCAGTCCTCGACCTTGCTGACACCGGCCTCGTGGATGGCGACCGTGCGCTTCTTCTCGTCGACCTCGTAGTCGCCGGTCTCCTCGATGCCCTTGAGCGGGTTGCCCGCCTCGCCCTTGGTCAGGCGGGTGACCAGCTTGGCGAAGTCGCCGTACCACTTGGTGGCCTGGTCGGCCGGGCCGGAGATGATCAGCGGCGTACGCGCCTCGTCGACCAGGATCGAGTCGACCTCGTCGACCACGGCGAAGTTGTGGCCGCGCTGGACGAGCTCGTCCTGGGACCACGCCATGTTGTCGCGCAGGTAGTCGAAGCCGAACTCGTTGTTCGTGCCGTAGGTGATGTCGCACGCGTACTGCTCGCGGCGCTGCGCCGGCGTCATGTTCGCCAGGATGCAGCCCACCTCGAGGCCGAGGAACTTGTGGACGCGGCCCATCATCTCGGAGTCGCGCTCGGCCAGGTAGTCGTTCACCGTGATCAGGTGGACGCCCTTGCCGGAGAGCGCGTTCAGGTACGTGGGCAGGGTGCCGACGAGGGTCTTGCCCTCACCGGTCTTCATCTCCGCGACGTACCCGAGGTGCAACGCGGCGCCGCCCATCAGCTGGACGTCGTAGTGGCGCTGGCCGAGCACGCGCTTGGCGGCCTCGCGCACGGTGGCGAAGGCCTCGGGGAGCAGGTCGTCCAGGCTCTCGCCGTCCGCGTAGCGCTGCTTGTACTCGTCGGTGAGAGCCCGCAACTCGGCGTCGGAGAGGTTGACGAAGTCCTCTTCGATGGAGTTGACCTGGTCCGCGATGCGGTGCAGTTTGCGCAGGATCTTGCCTTCGCCTGCACGCATGAGCTTGTTGAAGACGGACACTGAGGCTGGTCTCCTTGCCGGTCGGGCCTGGCACTGGGTCGTGTGATGGACACTGGCGCGGGCACGGCAGGTGGGCCCCACCGCAACGGCCATCGTAAGCGAGGACACCACCGGCCCGGGAGGTCCGCCGGACTCACGGGGACGGCCACCGCCCGAAAGGAGAACGCCCGGGGGGTGCGGAAGGTGCCGCCGAACCCGAAAAGTGTTCGCATCCCGGGCCCCACTTCACCACAATCCGTGCATGGAGCCCGTCATTCTCGTCACCGACCGCCTGCGTCTGAGCGCCACCTCCGCGGGGGACGCCCAGGAGGTGTACGCGGCCTGCCAGGACCCCGCCGTCCAGCGCTGGATCCCCGCCATGCCCTCCCCGTACGGCATGGAGCACGCGCGCGAGTTCGTCGAGCGCACCGTCCCGGAGGGCTGGCGCACCGACACGGCGTACAACTTCGCCGTGCGCCCCCGCCACGGCGGCCCCCTGCTCGCCGCGGCCGGCCTGCACAGCCCGCGCGGCGGCACGTCCTGGGAGGTCGGCTACTGGGCCGCGCCCGACCAGCGCGGCCACGGCTACGTGACGGAGGCGGTCCTCGCGGTGGCCCGCTGGGCCTTCACCGACCTGGCCTGCTCACGCCTGGAGTGGCGCGCGGAGGTCGGGAACACGGCGTCGCGCGCGGTGGTGGAGCGCGCGGGCTTCACCCTGGAGGGCGTGCTGCGCGCGGGCATGCGCGGGCGCGGCACCGTCCGCGACGCCTGGGCCGCCTCGCTGCTCCCCAGCGACCTCGGCCTGCCGTCGGCGCTCCCCTACCTCCCGGCACGGAGCGACGCCCCGGGGAGGTGAGCCGCTCCGGCCCCGGAGCCTGATCATCCGCTCCGGCCCCGGGACCCGGCCCGCCGCTACGGCCCCGCCCCCGTCCGGGCGATGGCGGCCCCGGCCGACTGTCAGTGCCGGGCCCTAGAGTGCGGACATGACCAGCCTGCCGCAGCCCGTTGCCGACCTGTCCGCCGACGAAGCCCGGCGCATCGCGCTGCGCGCCCAGGGCCTGCTGGGCGCGCCGGACCGGCGGGGCGGGGTGCGCGGGGTGCTGCGCCACCTCGGCGCGGTCCAGCTCGACACGATCTCGGTGCTCGCCCGCTCGCACGAGCTCGTGCCGTACGCACGCCTGGGCGCCGTCGGCCGCCGCACGGTCGAGGACGCGTACTGGACCGACACCCACGCCTTCGAGTACTGGTCGCACGCCGCCTGCATCCTGCCGGTCGAGGAGTGGCCGCACTTCGCCTTCCGCCGCCGCGCCTACCGCGCCCGCCCGCACTGGAACCACGACCTGCCGTCCGGGGCGTACGAGCAGGTGATCAAGCAGCTGCGCGCCGAAGGCCCGCTGACCGCCACCGAGTTGGGCGGCGCGAAGAACAAGGGCGAGTGGTGGGACTGGTCCGAGTCCAAGATCGCCGTGGAGCGCGCGCTGATGTACGGCGAGGTGGTGTGCACCGAGCGCCGGAGCTGGAAGCGGGTGTACGACCTGGCCGAGCGGGCCCTGCCGGACGCGGTGCTGCACGACGACCTGGACGACGCCGAGTGCGTGCGCCGGCTGGTGCGGCTGGCGGGCGAGGCGCTGGGGGTGGGCACCCGCGCGGACATCGCCGACTACCACCGGCTCAAGGGCGAGGAGTTCGACGCGGCGGTCGAGGGCTCGGGCCTGGTGCCGGTACGGGTGGCGGGCTGGTCCAAGCCCGCCTGGGCGGATCCGGCGGCGCTGGCGGACGAGCCGCGCGGCCGGCACCGTACGACGCTGCTCTCCCCGTTCGACTCGCTGATCTGGGAGCGGGCCCGCACGGAGCGGATCTTCGGCTTCACCCACCGTCTGGAGGCGTACGTCCCCAAGCCCAAGCGGCAGTACGGCTACTTCGCGATGCCCCTGCTGTCCGGCGGGCGCCTCCTCGGCCGCGTGGACCCGGCCCGCGAAGGGACGACCCTGGTCGCCCGGCACGCCTCGCTGGACACCCCCAAGGCGGTGCGCCCGATGGCGCAGGCCCTGGTGGAGGCGGCCGGCTGGGTGGGCTGCACCGACGTGCGGGTGGAGCGGGTCGGCCCGGAGGACCTGCGCGAGCCCCTGGTCAGGGAGGTCGCGGCCGCCCTCCGCGCTACCTGATCTCCAGGATCTTCTCCCGCATCGCGTAGACCACGGCCTCCATCCTGGAGTGCAGCTGGAGCTTCTCCAGGATGTTGCGCACGTGGTTCTTCACCGTGTTCTCGGAGATGAACAGCTCCTTGGCGATGTCCCGGTTGTTCATCCCGGTGGCCACCAGCTTGAGCACCTCCAGCTCCCGGTCGGTCAGCCGGGGCGCGGGCACCAGGCGGCGCTCGTCGGTGCGCTGGATCATCGACTTGAACTCGGTGAGCAGCTTGGACGCCATCGAGGGGCTGATCTGCGACTGCCCGTCGGCCACCGCCCGGATCGCGGTGGCGACCTCGTCGGTGGAGATCTCCTTGAGCAGGTAACCGGTGGCACCGGCCTTGATCGCGTCGTAGAGGTCGGCCTCCTCGTCGCTGATCGTCAACATGATGATCTTGGCGCTGGGAGCCACCTCCTTGATGGAGGTGCAGGCCTCGATGCCGCCGCGCTTGGGCATCCGCACGTCCATCAGGACGATGTCCGGCAGCAGGTCGGCCGCCTTGTCCACCGCCTCCGCGCCGTCCCCGGCCTCGCCGACGACCTGGATGTCCTCCTCCTGCGCGAGGACGATCTCCAGGCCCCTCCTGAAGAGCGCGTGGTCGTCCACCACCAGGACCCTGATGGGCTCCTTGCGGGACGCGCCGCCGTGCGTACCGGCATCGACACCGGTGCCCGCCGGGACGCCCTCTCCCTGGGGGCCCCGCTCGCCGTGCACCGGGCCGAAGCTGTCCGCCATCGTTCCTCCCCCTGAAGGCCGTGGCCTGAAGTTCATGTTCGGAACGCCAACCGCATTCTGTGGAACACCGGTTGGCGTGCGACGCCATGATTTCATGCCCGGACGACAGAGCGGTGATCCTCTGGTCGCACGGTGGTGCCCCTGGGGGCGCGGGGGGCGCTCCAGGGGCACCACGGGGACGGGGGTCAGCCGCGCTCAGCCGCCGAGCGCACCGCCGGCGCCGCCTGCCTCGGACCCGGCGAGCGGGTCGGTCTCCAGGTGGATGACGCCGTAGTCGTAGGCGTGCCGCCGGTAGACGACACTGGGCTGCTTGGTCTCGGAGTCGACGAAGAGGTAGAAGTCGTGCCCGACCAGCTCCATCTCGTAGAGCGCCTGGTCGAGCGTCATCGGGGCCGCGGTGTGCGTCTTCTCGCGGACCACCAGCGGTCCCTCGCCCTGTACTTCGAGCGAGCCCATCATGGTGGTCGGAACACCCTCGGCCTCGTCGCCGGTGACCGGCTCGCCGTTGTGGTTCAGCTGGGCGACGCCCGGCACCACGTCGGCGACCGACGCGGCCGACAGTCGGCCGCTGCCGCGGCGGGTGTGCCGCTTGCTGTGCTGCTTGCGCAGCCGGGCCTCGAGCTTGTCGTGGGCGAGGTCGAGGGCTGCGTACGGGTCGCCGGCGGCCGCCTCCGCCCGGATGACCGGGCCTCGGGAGTGGAGGGTGATCTCCACGCGGTCCGACCGGTCGGCCTGCCGCGGGTTGTGCTCCTTGGACACCTCGACGTCCAGGCTGATCACCTTGCCGTCGAGCTTCTGGATCTTCTCCAGGTTCAGCTTCTCGGCCACGTGCTTGCGGAACCGCTCGGGCACCTCGGTCTTGCGGCCCTTGACGACGATGTCCACGCAGAACTCCGTTCCCGGATCGCTCCGCCGGCTCTCCTGCCGGCGAGCATCTCCCTTTGTGCACCAGACCCCGGTGATTACCGGAGCCTCGGACTTCGCGGCTTTCACCTCCTCCTCCCCAGTAGTGAAGATCTCTACCTCACGAACTTCAGAGGACCGGGGAAACCCGGAAGCACAGCAGTGCATTCGCCGAGGCGCGGCTTTCGCCATTCCTCACAACCGAACATAGCTCGCTCGGACGGTTGTCGGCACCTGCTACCAGGACGTACCTCCGTTCAGGTGTTTCCGGCCTCTCACTACCTGCAACGTTTCAAGATCCCGGTCAGTTCCGGTTTATTTCGAAAGAGACCGAAGAACTCGCGACAACTGCCGCGCTCAACCGTACGAATCGGCCCCCGCCGTTCGCCCGCGCGGCACTCAGTGCCCTGGCCGCCTCGACCAGCGAAGCGCCCGTGGTCATCAGGTCGTCCACCAGCACCGCCCTCCCCCCGCCCAGCAGCCGCTCCGCCCCGGGCACCACCTCCAGCGCCCCCGCCAGGTTCGCCAGCCGCTGCCGCGCCCCCAGGCCCGACTGGTCGGCCACCGCGCCCCGCTGCCTCAGCACGGGCAGCGCCCGCGCCGCCGTCCCCGTACGCCGCAGCTCCCGCGCCGCCGCCAGCGCGATCCGCCGCGTCGCGTCGTGCCCCCGCGCCCGCACCACCCGCCGGGCCGACGGCACCGGTACGAGCAGCAGAGGCCCCGCGCCACCGCCGTACGGCCCCACAGCGGCCCGTACAGCGCCCGCCAGCGCCACACCGAGCGGGGCGGCGAGCCCCAGGGCCCCGCGCTCCTTGTGGGCCAGCAGAACGGCCCGTACCGCGTCCGCGTACGCCGCCGCGGCGTGCACGGCGGGCAGCCCCACCGGCTCCGGCGACGGCCGCACCCGGCACGGCGCGCCGCCCCACAGCTCCTCCCCGCACCCCTCGCACAACTGGACCCGCCCGCTGCCGCACCCGGCGCAGGGGACCGGCAGCACCAGCTGGGCCATCTCACGCCACCAGCCCCGCATGGCACCCACTGTGCCCGGGGCGGCGACACCACGGCCACCCCTGTGGAAAACGGTCCGGCCCTGCGGTCACCCCCTGTGGAAAACCCCGGGGTGGCACTGCGGGCCACCCCGGCTCCAGCCCCCGGGCCCCAGGCCTCAGCCCGGATAGACCGGCGCCGTGCCCTTCGCGACCAGTGACTGCCAGTTGCCGCCGGGAGGCAGCCGCACGATGCCGTCGTCCGAGGACGCCACCAGCGGCATCCGGTCCGACGGGCTGGCGGCCACGTCCTTGACCTGGTTCAGGCCGGGAAGGATGCCCGCCTCGGGCGTCGAGCCGTCGGTCTGCAGGTAGCGCACCTGCTGCACGCCCTTGGACTCCTTGCCGATCACCACCAGCCGGCTGGGGCCGGCCCAGGAGACGGCCGTGACCGAGTCCATCCGCGGCGCCGCGTCCCTGGGGTCCAGCAGACTGACGGTCTGCTGCTCACCGCTGCCCGCGCGCTCCACACGGGCCAGCAGCAGCTTCGTGCCCGTCGCGCCCCGCACCCGGAGCGCGACCCGCATCCCGTCCGGGGACAGCCGCAGCGCCTCGATCTGGCCGGCCTGCACCGCATCCGGCAGGCCCACTTCGCGCTTGACCCCGGGCCCGGCCCCCCGGGGGACGAGCCAGAGGTGCCCGCCCGCCGGATTGCGGTCGGCCACCCAGACGTCCCCGTTCATGTCCCAGGTCGGCGTGGAAAGACCCTCCTCGGGCGTCTTGCCGGTGGAGGTGACCGCCGGGGGCGGCAGCGGGGCGGTCGCGTCGAACGGGGCGATCCGCATCTGCCTGCCGTCCTCGGAGACCCCCGCCGCGCTCTTCTGGTCTCGCGCCACCGCGACCCTGCCGAGCCGCGTCTGGCCGCTGCCGAACGGGCCCAGCACCCGCGGGTCATCCGTCGACGGGCTCTTCGCCCCGGCCTGCAACCGGGCCAACTGGCCCTTCGCGTCGAGGTAGTACGCCTCGTCCGACCTGGCGTCCAGCTTCCACGACATGTACGCGTCCACGTCGCCCTGCTCCACCACGCACTTCTGCTTCCCGCCCACGACCAGCTCCACCTGATCGACCTTCGGCGTCGCCAACTCCTGCACCGTGGCCATGATCTGAGCGGCCATCTTCCGGCAGGCGGCGTAATTGGACTGTGCGATCTTGCCCTTGAGCGGGACCTTCAGCGTGTTCTGGTCGTCGGGCGTGAGCGTCTTCACGCCGTCCTGCAACGCGGTCTCCGTCGGGATGGTCGAGCGGACCACCGGCCCCAGCCACGGGCTGGAGTCCTCCAGCGCCACGTCCACCGCCTGCGCCAACGGGTTGCGCTGGGTGACCGGGTCCTCCCGCTGGCGTATGTAGACCGGATCGGCCACCAGCGAGTCGCGCCCCTGGTTGTCGTAGTAGTAGCGGTTGATCGAACGGTAGTTGCGCTGGAAGTCCGACTCCCCGAGCAGCAGGCCGGGCGGCAGGCTGTCGATGCGCCACTCCTTGTTGCCACTGCCCTTGACGGTCTCCTGCGTCAGATGGATGTGCTGCTTGTACGGGGTCGTGGGCCGACCCGACGCCGTGTACTCGTGTCCGCCGCGGACATCGGCCAGCTTGTCCCCGGTCAGCGTGTAGTCCAGGCGGCCCGGACTCCCCTTGCCGCCCCTGACCGGGTTGCTGACCAACGGCGACGACGCCAGCACGGTCGTCGAAACCTCCGGCTGCCAGGCCTGCGCCGTCGATTCCGTCAGGTACTGCCTCGCCGTGTCGAACTTCGGGTCGTCACTGGTCATCGCCTCCAGGAAGCCCTCGACGATCTCCTCGGCCGGAGCACCCTCGCGCGGCGGCACCGCGAACACCCTGACCCGCGACTCACCGGCCTGGGAGGGCTTGACGGACTTGATGTCCCCGCTGTCCGGCATCGAGACGCACCCCGTGAGCAGGACGGCCCCGACCGCCAGCAGCACCGCGCCCCGCACCGCACGCCCGTGGCCCTTCGGCCGACGCTCAGCGCCCACCCGTGTCCTCCCGCTCCGAAGCCTTCTCGCCCGCCGAACGCGCCACCACCCGCGCCCCGCTGCCCGGCAACGCCGCCGGATCCACGCCCTGCGGTGCCGTACGCGGCGGGGCGGGCAGCGCCGAACGGTCCTGCGGCTGCGCCGGTACGGTCGCCAGCCGGCCGCCGCCGTCCACCACCTCCACGGGCCGCTCCCGGTTGCGCCGCGAGTCCTCCGGCTCCAGCGGTACCGGCGACCCTCGCAGCGGCTCGTCCGCCGTGCGCGGCAGGGTCAGCCGGAACTGCGAGCCACCGCCCGGCTCGCCCCACGCCTGCAGCCAGCCGCCGTGCAGCCGCGCGTCCTCCACCGCGATCGACAGGCCGAGGCCCGTGCCCCCGGTGGTCCGCGCGCGCGCCGGGTCGGCCCGCCAGAAGCGGTTGAACACCCGTGTCGCCTCGCCCGGCTTCAGACCCACGCCGTAGTCCCGTACCGCCACCGCGACCGCGCCGCCCGCGGCGGCCAGGCGCACCACCACGTCCCGGCCCTCGCCGTGCTCCACGGCGTTGACGACGAGGTTGCGCAGCACCCGCTCCACCCGGCGCGGATCGGCCTCGGCGACCACCGGCTGCTCATCGCCGAGCACCAGGATGCGGCTGCCCTTGCGCTCCGCCAGCGGCTCGGCGCCGCCGATCACCCGGCGCACCACCTCGCGCAGGTCTATCGCCTCGGAGTCCAGCGCGGCCGCCCCCGCGTCGAACCGGCTGATCTCCAGCAGGTCCGCGAGCAGCGACTCGAACCGGTCCAGCTGGTCGCCCAGCAGCTCGGCCGAGCGCGCCGTCACCGGATCGAAGTCACTGCGCGCCTCGTGGATGACGTCCGCCGCCATCCGCACCGTCGTCAGCGGGGTGCGCAGCTCGTGCGACACGTCCGAGACGAACCGCCGCTGCATCCGGGACAGCTCCTCCAGCTGCTGGATCTTCAGCTGGAGGTTCTGCGCCATCTTGTTGAAGGCCTCGCCCAGGCGCGCGATGTCGTCCTCGCCGGTGACCTTCATCCGCTCCTGCAGCCGGCCCGCCGACAGCCGCTCGGCGATCCCGGCGGCCATCCGTACGGGCGTGACGACCTGGCGCACCACCAGCCACGCGATGGCACCGAGCAGCACCACCACGAACAGTCCGGCCGTCGCCAGCGTGGTCTTCACCAGGCTCAGCGAGTCCTCCTCCTGCACCAGCGGGAAGAGGTAGTACAGCCCGTAGGGATTGCTCTCGGGGTCGCTCAGCCGCTTGCCGATGACCAGGCCGGGCTCGGAGGCCTTGCCGTTGGAGTAGTGGATCCGGGTGTACGTCTGGAACGTCTCGTTGTTGCCCTGCAGCACCGACGCCTGCAGGTCGGCCGGAATGCTGGTGGTGATCGACACCTCGCCCGAGGCACGGGCGCCCCGGGTGGGCACCGAACCGTCGCCGGCGGTACTGAGGGCCACGATGTGGAAGGCCCCCTGCCCACCGCTGGCGAGCTGCTGCACCAGGTCGGAGCGCCAGTTCACCGCCGATCGGGCGCGCCCGTCACCGGTCGGGTCCTGCCCGGCGTCCGACACGGAGGCGGCCGCCTTGTCCTGCGCGGCGGAGAAACCACCCGCCGCCTGGCTCTGGGCCGCCTTCGCCTTCGCGTCGAGCAGCCCGTTGCGCACGGCACCGATCACCACGAACCCGAGCAGCAGCACCACGCCCAACGACATCAGCAGCGTGGCCGCCACCACCCGCAGCTGGATGTTGCGCCGCCACAACCGGACGGCGGGCAGCAGCGGCCGGCGCACCCAGCGCACGACCAGCCGGAGCACCGGACCACCCGGTGCCCCGTCCTGGAGGAGCCGACCGCCGTGGAACAGCCGGTCGGACCACGAGGGCCCCCGCCCCGGCCCGGCAGCCCGCCCCGCACGGACTCCCGGATCCCCGGGCTTCGGAGCAGCGCCGCCGCGGGACATGTCAGCTCGGTCCGGCCTTGTAACCGACGCCACGGACGGTCACGACGATCTCCGGGCGCTCCGGGTCCTTCTCGACCTTGGAGCGCAGCCGCTGCACGTGCACGTTGACCAGCCGCGTGTCCGCCGCGTGCCGGTACCCCCACACCTGCTCGAGCAGCACCTCGCGGGTGAACACCTGCCACGGCTTGCGGGCCAGCGCCACCAGCAGGTCGAACTCCAGCGGCGTCAGCGCGATGGACTGGCCCTCGCGCTTCACCGAGTGACCGGCGACGTCGATGACCAGGTCACCGATGGCCAGCTGCTCCGGCGCGGGCTCCTCCGACCGGCGCAGCCGCGCCCGGATGCGGGCGACGAGCTCCTTCGGCTTGAACGGCTTGACGATGTAGTCATCGGCACCGGACTCAAGACCGACGACCACGTCGACGGTGTCGCTCTTGGCGGTCAGCATGACGATCGGCACGCCGGACTCGGCACGGATCAGCCGGCAGACCTCGATGCCGTCCCGTCCGGGCAGCATGAGATCCAGCAGCACCAGATCCGGCTTGGCCTCACGGAAAGCAGCGAGTGCCTTGTCTCCGTCTGCGACGAACGACGGCTCGAAACCTTCTCCCCGCAGTACGATCCCGAGCATCTCGGCCAGTGCGGTGTCGTCGTCGACGACAAGGACGCGTCCCTTCATATCGACATCATCCCATTTCCGCATCAGTCTCAAAGGCGCTGGTGAGATAGCTCACTGGCCCACCGCCCCGTCCGCGATCTTCCATCTGTGACTGCCCCTGTCCCCGCTGTTCGATGTCAGCCATGCATGTCAGAAGTCACACCGGAGGTCAACCGACCGACAAGATCCAGCCGCTTCCCCGGTGCCCCTTCCCTCACGGACTGTCCGCCCCCGCGACCAGTTCCGCCACCGCTCCCGCCGTCACCGGCGACAGCACCCCGCGCTCGGTGACGATCGCCGTCACCAGCTCCGGCGGCGTCACGTCGAAGGCCGGGTTGTACGCCTGCGTGCCCAGCGGCGCCACCGGCAGCCCGCCCCCCGTCTCCACCCCGGGCACCACCGCCTGAGGCGCCATGAACCCCGTGACCTCGTGCCCCGGCCGCTGCTCCACCTCGATCGAGGCCCCGTCCGGAGTCCCCAGGTCCACCGTCGTCAGCGGCGCCACCACGATGAACGGCACGTGGTGGTACTTGGCGAGCACCGCCAGCGGATAGCTGCCGACCTTGTTGGCCACCGACCCGTCCGCGGCGATCCGGTCCGCCCCGATGAGCACGGCGTCCACCTCCCCCGCCGCGAACAGCGAACCCGCCGCGTTGTCCGTCAGCAGCGTGTACGCCATCCCGTTGCGGGCCGCCTCGTACGCCGTCAGCCGCGCGCCCTGCAGCAGCGGCCGCGTCTCGTCCACCCACAGCCGCCGCAGCCGCCCGGCCCGGTGCGCCGCCAGCGCCACGGCGAACGCGGTCCCCTCCCCGCCGGAGACCAGCGCCCCGGAGTTGCAGTGCGTCAGGATCCGGTGGCCGCCGCCCGGCAGCAGCTCGTCGAGCAGAGCCAGACCGCGCCCCGCCATCCGGGCACTCGCCTCCGCGTCCTCGCGGTGCAGTTCCCGCGCAGCCGCCAGCGCCGCCGCCCCGGCCCGCTCGTCAGAGGCGCCCTTCTCGACCGCCTCGCGATGCGCGTCCGCCGCCCGCCGCACCCCGTACCCGAGGTTCACCGCGGTGGGCCGCGCCCCCGCCAGCAGGGTCGCCGCCTCCGCCACGTCGTAACCCCGCACCGCGGCCAGCGCGACGCCGTAGGCACCGGCGATCCCCAGCAGCGGGGCGCCGCGCACGGCCAGCGTCTGGATCGCCAGCACCAGCGCCGGGACGTCGGTGCACACCAGCTCGACTTCCTCGGCGGGCAGCCTCGTCTGATCGAGAAGGACCACGACGGGCCCCTCGGGTGGTTCCTCCCAGCGCAGGGCGGGAAGAGTGGGCGGCTCAGTTGCGACCGGGGTTTGTGCGTACTGATCAGCCATCCGCCCAGTCTGCCCGCTCGAAGACCGACAATGAAGGTGACGAGGAGAGACAACGCCAGGCCCACCGGCAGGCGGCGCGTGGCACGATGGCACTCAGCCGGCCGCCGCGACAGGCAGCGGGCCACCAGGACCGAGCCGGCCTCCCGCACCGGCCCCGCGACCATTCCACGAGGTGGACCACCGTGAACGACACTCCGGGCTGGGCCTCGCCCGGATCTGCCCCCTCCGACGGCCAGGACTCCGGTGTCCCCCGGCAGACCCCGCCCGCCGACGAGAACGGCTCCGCCTCGAAGTGGTCCAAGGACCAGCCGCCCGCCGGCCAGTGGTCCCCACCGACCGCGCCCGGTCCCATCCCCCCGCAACCTCCCGCCCCCGGCGGCTGGGGCGGCGGCCCGCACCAGAACGACAACTGGGGCCGCCCGCCGGCCGCCAAGCCCGGTGTCATCCCGCTGCGCCCGCTCGGCGTGGGCGAGATCCTGGACGGCGCGGTCTCCACGCTGCGCGCCCACTGGCGCACCGTCCTCAGCGTCACCGTCACCGTCGCCGTGATCACCCAGATCTGCGACATCCTCATCCAGCGCTACCTGGTGCCCACCGTCCCCGCACTCGACCCGGAGGCGGACCCGTCCGAGGCGCTCAACCAGCTGTCGGACACCGTCAACGCCAGCCTCGCCGGCTCGGTCCCCGCGGTACTGATCACCCTGATCGCAACGCTGTTCACCACCGCGATGCTCACCGTGGTGGTCAGCCGCTCCGTGCTCGGCCGCCCCGTGAACCTCGCCGACGCCTGGGCCGAGGCCCGCCCGCGCCTGCCCCAGCTGCTCGGCCTCACCCTGCTGCTGCCCCTCATGAGCGGCGCCATCATGTTCGTCGCGCTGCTTCCCGGCCTGCTGGTCGGCTCCGGCGCGGGCACCGCACTGGCCGTCCTGGGCGCCCTCGCCGCCCTCGTGGTCGTCGTCTGGCTGATGGTCCGCTTCAGCCTGGCCTCCCCGGCCCTGATGCTGGAGCGCCAGAGCGTCTTCGCCTCCATGCGCCGCTCGGCCAAGCTGGTGCACGGAGCCTGGTGGCGGGTCTTCGGCATCACCGTACTGACGATGATCCTGACGTTCCTGGTCTCCATGATCATCGGGATTCCGTTCACGATCATCGCCTTCATCCTGGACGGCAGCGGCATGGACAGCCTGATGACAGGCTCCGGCGGCGGATTCGGCTGGGCCTTCCTGATCATCACGGGCATCGGCGGCGTGGTCTCTGCCGCGATCACCTACCCGATCAACGCCGGAGTGTCCGTCCTGCTCTACGTCGACCAGCGCATCCGCCGCGAGGCCCTCGACCTCGAACTCGCCCGCGCCGCCGGCCTGCCCGGCTACGGCTCCCCCAGCGGCACCAACAGCGCCGGGGGTTGATGCGTTGTCAGCGACGGGGGGCACGACGGCACGGCTGCTGATCCGCGCGGCCGGCAACTCACCGGTGGACATTCCCCGCGACCCCGCCCGCGAGGCGGCCGAGCGGGAACTGTCCAAGCCGATGTACCACGAGAACGACCCCAACCTCCTCATGCGCGCCCTCGACCGCTTCTGGGAGTGGGTCGGAGAGCTGTTCAACTCCGCCTCCGGCGCAACACCGGGCGGAACGCTCGGACTCGTGGCCGTCATCCTGCTCGTCCTCTGCCTGGTCGCCGCCCTCTGGTGGCGACTGGGCACCCCCCGGCGCACCCCCGCCCCGGCCGACTCGCTCTTCGACAAGGGCCCCCGCACCGCCGCCGAACACCGCAGCGCCGCCGAAGCCCACGCCGCCGCCGGCCGCTGGAACCAGGCCGTCCAGGAACGCATGCGCGCCGTCGTCCGCTCCCTGGAAGAGCGCGCTCTGCTCGACCCGCGCCCCGGCCGCACCGCCGACGAGGCCGCCGCCGAAGCAGGCCGCTCCCTGCCCGCACACGCCGACGAACTGCGCGCCGCTGCCCGAGGCTTCGACGACATCACATACGGCGGACGCACCGCCGACGAGCAGACGTACGCCCGCGTGCGCGCCCTGGACCTCGCTCTGGAACGGGCCAAGCCCCTGCTCAGCACCACCACCCAGGGGCCGGCCGAGTGACCACCACCTCCATCGCACTCACCCCCCAACAGGTCTGGACCCGCTTCCGGGGCATCCTGATCGTGCTGGTGATCATCGTCGCCGCCGGCATCACCCTGGCGGCCCTCCGCTCCGGCGACAGCCACGGCCGTCTCGACTCGCGCTCCGCCGACCGCAGCGGCAGCCGCGCCGTCGCCGAACTCCTCAAAGCCCAGGGCGTCGACACCCGAGTGGTCACCACCCTCGACGAAGCGGTCCGCGCCACCGGCCCCGACAGCACGCTCCTGGTCGCGACGCCCGATCTCCTCACCACCCACCAGCAGGAAACCCTGCGCACGTCCACGGCATCCGCCGGAGGCCGCACGGTCCTCGTCGCCCCGGGCCAGCCCTCCGTGGGCACCCTGCTCCCCGGAGTCCGGGCCAACTCCGACACCGCGTCCATCTCCACCCTTCGCCCGCAGTGCACCCTGCCGGCGGCCGAACGCGCGGGCAGCGTCGACCTCGGCGGCGAGCGCTACGCGACCGACCTCCCCGACGCCATCGGCTGCTACCCCAGCGACGGCCTGCCCACCCTGCTGCACGTCCCGGGAACGGGCCGGTCCGACACCGTCCTGATCGGCTCCGCCGACATCCTCTACAACGAGCACCTCGCCCAGCAGGGCAACGCCTCTCTCACACTCCAACTCCTCGGCTCCCGCACCCATCTCGTCTGGTACCTCCCCTCCCTGGGCGACGACTCCGCCCTCTCCGAGGACGACAGCGAGAACACCGCCTTCCTCGACCTGATCCCCTCCGGCTGGCGCTGGGCCACCCTCCAACTGCTGCTGGCGGCCGCACTGGCCGCGATCTGGCGGGCCCGCCGCCTGGGCCCGCTGGTCACCGAGCGCCTCCCGGTCGCCGTACGGGCCTCCGAGGCGACCGAAGGCCGCGCCCGCCTCTACCGCAAGGCCGGTGCCCGGGACCGCGCCGCCGCCGTCCTGCGCTCGGCCACCCGCGCCCGCCTCGCCCCCCTGCTCGGCGTCGCCCCGGCCGACGCCCACTCCCCCGCCGTCCTGCTCCCCGCGACCGCCGCCCGGCTCGCATCCACGGACCGCGACCCGACCTCCCTCCTCTTCGGCCCGGCACCCACCGACGACGCCGAACTCACCCGCCTGGCAGACCAGCTAGACGCCCTCGAAAGAGAGGTACGCACCTCATGAGCGCCCCGACCCCCGAGACCGCCGAGAACTCGGACAGCGCCCGCGCGTCCCTGGAAGCGCTGCGCACCGAGATCGCGAAGGCAGTGGTCGGCCAGGACCCCGCCGTCACCGGCCTCGTCGTCGCGCTCCTCTGCCGCGGCCACGTCCTCCTGGAAGGCGTTCCCGGCGTCGCCAAGACCCTCCTCGTGCGCGCCCTCGCCGCGTCCCTGGAACTCGACACCAAGCGCGTCCAGTTCACCCCGGACCTGATGCCCAGCGACGTGACGGGCTCCCTCGTCTACGACAGCCGGTCCGCGGAGTTCTCCTTCCAGCCGGGCCCGGTGTTCACCAACCTGCTGCTCGCGGACGAGATCAACCGCACGCCCCCCAAGACCCAGTCCTCGTTGCTCGAGGCGATGGAAGAGCGCCAGGTCACCGTCGACGGCACCCCGCGCCCGCTTCCCGACCCGTTCCTGGTCGCCGCCACGCAGAACCCCGTGGAGTACGAGGGCACCTACCCGCTCCCCGAGGCCCAACTGGACCGCTTCCTGCTCAAGTTGACGGTGCCGCTGCCGTCACGCCAGGACGAGATCAACGTCCTGACCCGCCACGCGGAGGGCTTCAACCCCCGCGACCTGAAGGCCGCGGGCATCCGTCCCGTGGCGAACGCCGCGGACCTCGAAGCCGCGCGCACCGCCGTCGCCAAGACCTCGGTCTCGCCCGAGATCACCGGCTATGTCGTCGATATCTGCCGTGCCACTCGAGAATCCCCCTCGCTCACTCTCGGCGTCTCCCCCCGAGGCGCCACCGCCCTGCTCTCCACCGCCCGCGCCTGGGCCTGGCTCACCGGCCGCGACTACGTCATCCCCGACGACGTCAAAGCCCTCGCCCTGCCCACCCTGCGCCACCGCATCCAGCTCCGGCCCGAAGCGGAGATGGAAGGAGTCACCTCGGACTCCGTCATCACCGCGATCCTCGCCCACGTCCCCGTACCCCGCTGAGGCGGCGACCTCGTGGCACTCACCGGACGAACCGCGCTCCTGGCGGCCCTCGGCTCACTCCCCGTGGGGATCCTCGCGCCCAGCTGGACGGGAATCCTCGCGGTCAACGCCCCGCTCTCACTCGCAATTCTGTGCGACTACGCCCTGGCCGCGCCAGTAAGAACGCTGCGGTTCACCCGAAGCGGTGACACATCCGTTCGAATCGGCGAAACCGCGGACGTCACGCTGACCCTCACCAATCCCTCGACGCGCCGCCTGCGAGCCCAGCTCCGCGACGCCTGGCCGCCCAGCAGCTGGCTCCCCGGCGCCGACCAGGAGGCATCCCGGCACAAGCTGACGGTCCCCGCCGGCGAACGCCGCCGCGTCACCACCAGGCTCCGCCCCACCCGCCGCGGTGACCGCCGCTCCGAGCGCATCACCATCCGCTCGTACGGCCCCCTCGGCCTGGCCGCCCGCCAGGGCAGCCACCAGGTCCCCTGGACCGTCCGCGTACTGCCGCCCTTCACCAGCCGCAAACACCTCCCGTCACGCCTGGCGCGCCTGCGCGAGCTCGACGGCCGCACCAGCGTGCTGACCCGCGGCGAAGGCACCGAGTTCGACAGCCTCCGCGAGTACGTGCCCGGCGACGACACCCGCTCCATCGACTGGCGCGCCACGGCCCGGCAGAACACCGTCGCCGTACGCACCTGGCGCCCCGAACGCGACCGGCACATCCTGATCGTCCTGGACACCGGCCGCACCTCGGCCGGCCGGGTCGGCGACGTCCCGCGCCTCGACGCCTCCATGGACGCGGCCCTCCTCCTCACCGCCCTCGCCTCACGCGCCGGCGACCGCGTCGACCTGCTGGCGTACGACCGCCGCGTCCGCGCCCGGGTCCAGGGCCACCTCTCCGGAGACGTGCTCCCCGCCTTCGTGAACGCCATGGCCCCCCTCGAACCAGAACTGGTGGAGACGGATGCCCGAGGCCTCAGCGCGGCCGCGCTCAGCCATGCTCCGCGCCGCTCTCTGCTCGTCCTGCTCACGAGCCTCGACGCGGCACCGATCGAGGAGGGCCTGCTCCCGGTTCTGCCCCAGCTCACCAAGCGCCACACAGTGCTCGTCGCTGCGGTCGCGGACCCGCGAGTCGCCGAGATGGCCACCTCTCGCGGCAACACCGAGGCCGTGTACGAAGCCGCAGCGGCGACCCAATCGCAGGCCCAGCGGCAGCGGACAGCGGAACAGCTCCAACGCCACGGAGTCACTGTCGTGGACGCGACCCCGGAGGACCTGGCGCCGGCGCTTGCCGACGCCTATCTGGCACTGAAGGCGGCCGGACGGCTCTGACACCCCAAAAACCAAAGGGGGCAGAAGAATGATTTCTTCTGCCCCCTCAAAAAGCACGTGAACGCAAAAATGCCTCAACCCCCACACCATTACTGGTGTGGGGGTTGAGGCTAAAAAAAGTTCGGCGGCGTCCTACTCTCCCACAGGGTCCCCCCTGCAGTACCATCGGCGCTGAAAGGCTTAGCTTCCGGGTT
>NZ_JBEOYE010000127.1:0-21590 GCF_040296945.1 Streptomyces sp. NPDC001941
AATTCCCACAAGCCGTCCGGCACCATCCGTTGCACAAGCCCAGTCGTCACCACACCAGACTGCCGCAAGATCACACCAAACGAAATGGCGCCTTACAAGCGCCTGCCCTGAGGCCAGCAGGTGGGGAATTACGCGAGCGTTCACAAGCTGGCACCCCGGTCCGCGACCCTTGCCGCTTGGGTCTGCAGGCCGGGCCTCAGCCACGTTTCTCTCGCAGGAGCCGGCCACGGCCGTTGTGGAGTTCGAGCGTGAAGGACAGTCCGCACGCGGTGAGCGCGGCGGCGAGATCGTCCAGGCGGTGCGGTACGACGAAGCCGCTCAGCAGGGTGTCTGCCCCGTCGGGCTCGGCCTCGAACCGGCACCAGCTCGTCTCGATCTCGTAGCCCTCCCAGGAAGAGGACCTGGACGTCCAGCCCGCACGCACCAGACGCAGGGCCAGGCATCCGGCGCTGCGGCCCGGGAGCAGGCCGCACAGGTTGTTCTCGTGCTCGTCCCACATCTCGTCCAGGACGGCACCGTCGTCGCAGAGGTCCACGCCCACAGTGTGAGGGAGCGGCGCTCGCTCATCCACCGAGATTCGCGTCGTGCGCGGCCGGACCCGGGCCACAGCTCCCGCACGCCAGGGCTGTGCGCGCCCCGGGCCGGGTGTCCCGCAGCGGTGCCGTGCCCAGCACGCGGGTGCGGGTCGGGCGTCGCGGGTCTGCTCGGCGGCATCCGGCGTGCATGCCGGTGCCGGGGCCGGGCCTGGGGTGTTCGGGTCAGCGCCAGGGCTGGGGAATGTTCTTCAGCTGGGCCAGCAGGTCCCAGTCAGCCGGCCGTTCCCTGGGCGTGAACCAGGGCGCGCCCTGCCCGGTCCAGTAGCCGCGGTATTCCCGGGTCCCGGCCAGGCCGAAGGCATGGATCCCCGACTCCCAGCCACAGCAAGAGCAGATGTTGTAGGTCGGCCAGGTCTCTTCGAAGAAGAGGCTGCCGTCCTCGTAGCCGCAGACGCGGCATATCTCCTCGTCGATGTCGCTGCGCATGGGATTGTTCGGATCCATACGACCCATTATGCCTGGAGTATCTGCTGGTCAGCGGGGGTAGGCCTGGCGCATGCGCTGGTCATAGGCGGCCGCGCTCTCCAGGCCCGCGGCAGCCCGCCGCTCATCGAGGTGGTCGGGGTCACGCACGGGCCGGGGCATCAGGCGACCGTTCTCCTCGGTGTACTGGGTGCCGTAGACCTGGGGCTGGCCGTCGGCGACCAGGACCCGGTCGGTGAGATAGGCCAGGTGCCTCGCCGGAGCCTGATCGGCGTCCACCGCCTTGGCCAGGTGCTCCAGGGCGGCGCGCTGAAAGGCCAGATCGCGGTCGGCGTGCTGGACGAGCAGCCACGCGTCGTCCGCGCCCCGTTCGCCGACCAGGTCCGTACCCGGCCAGCCGTGCTCGGCGATGACCGCCTTGATCCAGGCGGTGTTGGCCGTGTCGATGCCGGGAAGATCGTCGAACTCGCCGGTGTCCAGGTAGCGGTGGCGGGCCTCCTGGTCGGCGGCCGCGCGGCGGCGCAGTTCGGCGGCAAGGTCAGAGCGGAGCGTCACGGCGAGTCCCTTCCCTCTCGGCGGAACGGCTTTCGTGGGGCACGCGGCGGGTCCTGCACCCTTTGCCGGAGCGCGCGAGGCCCCGGGGCCGGGATGTCAACTGCCTGTGCCGCGAGGGCCCGTGCGGACGATCTTCTGTTCGGCTGCGGGGGCGAGTGTGCAGGTCGGGGCGGGGGGTGAAGCCGGGGCAGGAGGAGGGGCGGAGAAGAATCTTGGGGCTGTTGTTGAGATCGGGGGCGGGCGGGCCTAGTAGCCGGTGACAGTGTTCCCTGGTTCTGACCCGAGGAAGTTCCCCTCCCCATGATCGACCTCTTCTTTGACCTCGTCCCGCCCGTGGTGCAGGTGCTGCCGTCGCTGCTCGCGCTGTGGGACCGCCGTGCGGCGCTGCTGCCGCGGCGGCGCGTGATCCCGCACCGGTCCGCGCCCCCGGCCGTGTACGAGATCCGGCCCCCGCGCGGGGAGTGCGGTGTGCTCCTCCCGGCGGGGTCGGTGGCTGCCGGACTGCTTGGGGGCATGCCGCCCGGGGCGGTGCTGCGCTACGAGGCGCCCGACGGGGCGGTCATCACCTGCTGGAGCGCACCTGCCGCGCCCGGCACGGGTGGTGGCGCGGTGGGCGGGACCGGCCGGGACGGGCTGCGTCTGTGGTGAGCGGCCCGGGCGAAGGCGGGAGTGCTTCGCAGGATGGTGACGGCGTGGGCCCGCACGATGCGGGCCGCGCCTGGCTCGAGTCGCTGGGCGCGGCGGGCCTGGAACGGCTGCGCGGGAAGATCATCGCCTCGCTGGGGTCCTTCACGCAGTTGAGCCTGGCGGAGCGCGCGGACGTGGCCGACGAGGCGATCTATGACGTCCTGCGCAGCGGGCGCCTGGACCCCTCGAGGCAGCCGGTCGCGTACGTCAAGACGGCCGCGTGGCGTCTGGCCGCGAAGAAGGTGTCGAGGTCGGCTGCCGAGTCGCCGGTAGAGCACCGTGAGCTGGAGCTCCTCGATGATGCGCGTACCCAGGTGGACGTGGAGGGGCTGGCCGAGGAGGACCAGGACCTCCTCGGGCGGGTGATGCGAGGGCTGGACTCCCTGACCTCGTCTGAGCAGCGTGAGACCACCGTGCGCCGGGCGTACGGCGAGAGCGCGCAGGCGATCGCCCAGGACCTGGGCATCTCCGCGCAGCAGGTCTCCACCCAGAGGCACCGAGGCGTGAACAAGGTCCGTGCCTCGCCCGAAGTGCAGCCCTTCGTACGCCAGGCGTACCTGGGGACAGTGCGGCGACCGTCGCGGCCGCAGAGCGGGGCATGACATGCACGAATACGGGATCACCGGTCGAGACCACACACAACGGGATGAGGAAGATGGCATGAGCGGCGTGTCGACCTACGAGCGGCTGCTGGCCCGGCTGTCGGGTGAGCGGGAGGACTTCTGGGACCGGCCCGACGGCGACTGGGGCCCGCGCGGGGCCCGGGGCGCGGCCGGGGCGGAGCAGGAGCGGCTGCGGGCCGACGCGAACGCTGCCTATGTTATCGGGTCGAATGCGCTGCGCCGGGGTGAACTGGACAGTGCCGGGGACTGGTTCGCCGTCGCGACGGATGCCGGGCACCCGGGGGCGGCGTTTCGCACCGCGCTGGTCGCGGTGCGGCGGGCACTGACAGACCGTTCGGCATGGGTGGTCGTCGGCGGGCTCGACGAGGCCTCGCCGACGCACACGGCACACGAGGTACAGCGGTGGCTGCAGATCGCTGCGGCTTTCGGCCACGAAGATGCCCGCTACCTGATCGCGCACCGGACCGCCAGCAGCTGCGACACTGCCGGGGAACAGACGGCGCCGGCCGGTGAAAGCGATGCGCACGGAGAGGGGCAGGACACCGGGCACGCTGTTGTGGCCCGGCCGGAACAGGTACAGGACCCGGAGTTCTTCGATGAGATCCTCGCGTTTCGTCTCGATCCTCCACAGCGCGGCGGCGTCCCGGGTCCGGGCAGTGCCGCCGGCCAGACGCCACAAGGAGGCCCGGTCGAGGAGGACATGGCAGAGCAAGTAGTGCCCGGCGAAGTCCAGGCGCCGACGGACAGTCCTGCCAAGGGACCGGTCACACGCGTGGGGACGGAGACAGGGCTGATGGAGGGCTTCATCACGACGCGCCTGACGGCTCTGTACGTCGCCACCCGTACGGAGGTTCAGCGTGCGCTCGAGCAGGCCCGTGTTGATCCGTGGCAGCGTTTGTTGGGCCAAACTGACCCGCCGACCAACCCACTCGAGACCGGAGCGTTGCCCGAGGCTCTTCTCAAGCGGTTCCTGTCGGCGTCGATGGGCGATGAGCGCGCACTCCGCGAGGTGGCCTGCTCCGCGCTCCTCTCACGCACGCGCCGCACCGTGTTGTGGGCCGACCACGATCCCAGCGCCGATGAGGGCTGGCTGCTCTATACAGGGGGCCGCGTTGAAAAGGACACATCCGGCCGTCCAGCCCGTCTCCTGCTGCACACCGACGGCGTCACCTCTCCCTTCACAGCGGGCGAGGACGGCCTCTCGGATGCCTGGGCAGGCCGCGTGGCCGGACTCTTGCGCCCTACCACGGCCAGCGACCGTGCGGCCGGGGCGGTGGACATGCGGTGCTGGAGCGACACCGAGCTCCTCGACGCGCTGGTCCGCGGCACACACGACCCTGACCGCATGCGGCGGCTGCGGCTGGTGAGAGACGAGCTCCGCGACCTGTCCAGTGGCCTGGAGGAACGCCTGTCCGTCATCAACGTCCTGTACAGGCCCGGCACATCGCTCGCCCGGCTGCTCGCGGACCTGTCCGCGCCGCTGGCGGAGCTGGAGGCGCAGTACGCGGACACTCCCGGTGGCGGGGGCGACGGCTGGTCTCCGCCAGGCCAGGCAGGTGGGCTCGCTCCCGCTGCGCCTGGTCTGCTGACGCCTGGATGGGCAGCGCTGCAAGGAAGGTGAGAGGCTCGGGCAGATCAGCGCGCGCCGGAGCACCGGCAACTGTCCTGGGGCGTGTGCGTGGGCGGTAGCCGCCTGCAGTGCGCCTTCCTCAACGTCCAGGGCCCTGCGGCGGAAGGCGGCGGGCGCGTCGACGTCCGGGCTCCTGCGGGCACCGGGCGAACAGCGGTGTCACGCTGAAGGGATGATGGGGTGGTGATCCGTAACGATGACGCGATGCAGGCACTCTTCCAGCGCTACGCCGCCCCTGGCCGCCGCTACCTGAAACTCGGCGTCTCTCTGCTGCACATGGAACCTGAGGCGTACGAGGCGTTCGGGCGTGACCTGGCCGCTGACGCCCGCGGCATCAGTGACGACGATCTCGCCGTGATGCTGGAGGGAAGCTGGCGTGAGCGGCGTACCGCCGCCTGGTTCGCGGCCGTCTCCCGGCGGGAGCATGTGCGCGAGCGGCTGGGCGTGTTGCTGCTGGAGAGTGAGGTGTGCTGTGCGGGGCTGGCGTACTGCGTGGCACTGGCCAGCTTCGCGACCAGCCGGGACGCGGAGCTTCTCGTCTCCTACCTGGAGCGGTACCTGCGCCGCCCCGACCTCGGCTACGACCAGCCGGTCGCCATGGGGGCGCTCGCTCACCTCGACGCCGTCCTCGGCGCCGACCGCACCGGCCCGCTGCTACGTGAGGACGGCTTGTGGACCCTGTGGTTCAACGACGCGGCCCACATGCACGGCGACCCCGTCATCTCCCCCTATCTGAGCCTGGTCCGGGACCTGTGCGCGGTCGTCGACGACTGCTCCACCCTCTGAACCCTGCCCACCCCCGGGGTCATCGGCCAGGCGCGGCCCGCCGACGGCGGGCGGCGTTCATTCGTAGAGGGTCGCCGCTTCGAGTGCCCGGGCCAGGAAGGTCCAGTCGCCGTCCTGGGGCATGTTCAGGTTCCGGTTGCGGTAGAGGCCGTCGGCGTCGTCGATCCATGCCGCCAGGGCCTCCAGGTAGTGCTCCAGGCTCTGGTTCTCCCACTGCTGGCCATTGCGGCGGTAGTCCAGGTGCAGCGCACGGACGAAGGCGGCAAGGTCCGGGCGGCTGCGGACGTCGTCAGCGCCGAGATGTTGTTCCATGCACGACACGCTAACCGTGCACCCACGCACGTTGGTCAGCGCCCCGCTGCGGGGAGCGTCGCGGCCCGGACGCCAGACTTCGCCGACCGGCCCGACCGTCCGGTTCCGGGCCTGTGATCCGCGTACAGGGGCACCCCCGGCCGTGGGACTGCTCAGTCCTGCCGCGACCGGTGCCCGACGGGCGTGCCGCACACGTGGCCGATGGCGTCCGGCTCGCCCAGGCCCGCGCGGTTGATACGGCCCTTTCCCGGCTTACGCCCTGCGCGGCGAACCGTGCGGCCAGAGCCGGGGGTGCCCGCGCGTCCTCGAACCCTTCGCAGAGTCCTTCGCCCGTGTCCGCGTACTCGTAGCGCAGGGCGTAGCGCACACCTGCGTGATGCCACTCCAAGCGGTCCAGGGGGCGGGCCAGGACCGCCTCGAACCAGTCGGCCACGACATGCCCCAGCTGCGCGGGCTCGCCTGTCGCTTCGAAGTTGTCCGGCCAGCCCGGCGTGAGGGTGAAGTCCTGATTGTGCATCTGGCCTCCGCGGACCCTCACGCCGTCAAAGCAGGCGCCCACCGTCCGCACGCCCCGGTTCCTCAGAGGATCGATGACGTCCAGGTAGACGATGAGCTGGCCGTCGGCCGTGCAGTGGGAGGGAAGAACGACCGTGGAGAGCGAGTCAACCGGCCAGGACCGTGCACGCGGCCGAGCACGTCCACGAGAGCCCGCTGCGCGGGGTCGAGTTCGTGCTCTTCGTACTCAAACCAGGGAATCTCCTCCATGCCCCCACGCTGTCCACGGCCGCAGCACTCTCACCAGCGGATCTTGCCGCCGCGTCCCGCCAGCTCGGTCAGGCGCGGGAGGAGAGGGCAGCCCCTGTGCCACGCCGTCGGCCGGGGCAGAGGGCCGGGGAGCAGCCAAAGCCCCTCCAAGTCGTGATCACAGTTGTGGAACGCCGTGTTCCCCGAGATCAGCCGGTCGGCCACAATCAGCACGGGGCGCGGCATCACGGAGCGCGTGCCTGCCGGGGGAATGGGCGCGGCGCGGTCTGCGGCGCGAGGGAGAGGAGCCGGTGGGCATGGTGGTGGAGCAGGACGGCGTGCAGGACGCGGTGGCGCGGGCGCGACTGGAGGTACGTACCGGGGCGGCTTGGGCCTCGTGGGAGGTCGCCGCGGCCGCATGGGAGGGCCTGACCGCGCCCGTGGCAGCCTCCGGGGTGGCGCGACGCGAACGCGGCCGAATCCAGGCCGGGTTGGATGAGCGGGTGCTTCCGGTGGTGTGGGCGTGCATCGCGCCCGGTGAGCGGCCTGGCTATCCGGTGGCGCTGGACGCGTTCCTGGAACGGCATGATCAGCGACTGAAGCGACTGTTCGCCCAGCACAGGCCGACAGCGGCAGACGCCGTGGCTGGACGGTTCGCGGTGCTCGGGTCACCGGTCGCCCTGCTCGTGCTGGAACGGCAGGCCGGAACCGGCAGCCGGTTCGGCCTCGCCGCCCGCTGGAAGGACGAGGGCCTGGACGAGCAGTGGCTGAAGGACGCGGCCACCGCGTGGGAGGCAGCCAGGTCGTGAGCGCGGGCACCTGAGCCGGGGGCCCGAGAGGGTTCAGGCCGGGACGGGCAGGCCTAGATCACGGCATTCTCTTCAGCGGCCCCATTACCTGACGCCGAGTCTTCGCGCAGCCGTTTCCCTGCTCACTGACGGCTTTTCCCCGATTTCTCAAATCGGCGCTTGCGTCGTCTCTTTGAGGGCTATCGTGCCGCTTACGGCGTGATCTCGTACTGCCCGCCGGTATGGCCGTCAGCATCGTCTGTCGACCGTGCTGACGGGCACCCGCCCAGGGAGCCCACCTCTACACCAGAGAGGGGGTGTGCGATGTCGCGTCGCCGAGGACGGGGGCGATCACGACGTGAGCCGAGCCGGAGCCCGCAGGGGCGCCGGCACCAGCTCGGTCCCATGGGGACCATCGTGGTCACGGCCGTCGTCAGACAGGTCATCGACGAGCTGGCTAAGGTGCTGGCTCGGCTCCTGACCGGGTAAGACCCCCCGGCATGCAACGAACATGCCGGGGAGTCGATCATGGGGCCCGCCGGCGTGTGCCGGCGGGCCTTCATCATGCGCTTGCCCGGCCGCCCGGGTGCCCGGCCGGGTGCCCGGCCGCCCGGCCGGGCGGGCACAGGAGTCGCCCTGCCAACCAGTATCACGAACGGCGCACAGTGGTACCAGAAGGGGCGAATCGGAGCTCGCCCGTTGTGTGGTTACGGGGTTAACTATAGGGCCGCGGGCGCGCACTGTGTCACTGCTTCGGATTATCAGCGGGATTATTGGCGACATTAGAAGCCAGCAGAACCCTTATAGTTCCAGGACTAGGAGCACCAAAATAATGGTCGCCGCAGGAGCCGCACGGCACGGTCATTATGTCGGCGCCATTATAACGTCGGCGCCCGGGCGCGCCGGTATGGTGCCACCTCGCTGTGCAGTTGGCGTCCAAGGCTCGCTGTGGGATCACGGCAGCTCACCCGGCGGCTGCGGGCGGTTCATGCGGTACCTCCTGGTCGAGGCCCTGACCCGTCCATCGTCGAGTGCGGCCCTGCCCGGGCCTCCCGCCGCCGGGCGCTCAGCAGTTGAGGCCTCGGCGGCAGGGCTCAGGGCGGTGCCCGGGAGCGGGGGCCGCCGCCCTGGGGGCCGCGGCATCCTCGCGGCCGCGCACGGGCCGGTCTCCCTGAGGCAGGCGGGTCTTGGCCTCGCACGGCACGCGTGCCCGCTCGTCCGGCTGCCGGGAGCAGCGCTGCCCTAGGCCGGGTCGTAGTCCAGGCCGTGGTCGTAGTCGTCCTTGGAGCTCAGGTACCCGGGGCGCCCGTGGAAGGGGGGTAGCCCGGCGGCCTCGCTCGCGTAGCGCACCGCCTCGACCATCAGTGCAGCCGCCTCGTACCACTCCTCATCATCCCGGAACTCCACGTCGGCGGCCGCGGCCAGGAACGCCGCGGCCCGCCGGGCGGCCCTGGCCGTCGGTGTCCTGGGACCGTCCACGGCCTCCCGGGTGTAGGTGAAGGGGGCGCGGCCGCGTGAGCGGATGACGTCCGAGCACCACAGCGGGTCGTCGCTGAAGACGCCCAGGGCTACGCGTACCAGCGCGCGGCCGTCGTGGCGTTGCCC
Source organism: Streptomyces sp. NPDC001941 (assembly GCF_040296945.1). Taxonomy (NCBI): domain Bacteria; kingdom Bacillati; phylum Actinomycetota; class Actinomycetes; order Kitasatosporales; family Streptomycetaceae; genus Streptomyces; species Streptomyces sp. NPDC001941. The sequence continues at coordinate 8,750 of NZ_JBEOYE010000127.1, forward strand.
GGCTTCCCGCAGCACCAGGTAGGCGTAGTGGTAGACCTCCGCCTCGGCGTCGAGGGCCCCTTCCTGCAGTCCGGCGCGTTCCAGCGCCGCTGCGGCGGCGTCCCCGCATCGCGGGCGCAGGGCCTCAAGGCGCGCGTAGTCACTGTCGTAGTACATGCTCTCGAGCTGAGCGGAGGCCTCGTACCAGGCTTCGGCCTCCGCGCAGACATGGGTCAGGGTGCGCAGCTGGGCGGCCGCGTCCTCCATGCCGATGGTGCTCAGGGTGTCGGCCAGCCCGATCCAGGTAGCGTCGGGGCTGTAGCAGGCGAGGGCGAGGGTGTAGGGGAGCTGGCTGGTGGCCTGGATCTGGCGGGCCAGGGCGGCAGCGCGGCTGCGGTTCTTCGGCATCGTGTCTCGGCTTCCGGCGGGCCGGTCCCCACGCACTGCCCGCTGCGGTGCTCGATGCTTGGGTCGAACCTCAAGTACGCGGGCCCGCTGGGACCTTCACCCGCAGTGGCAGGCAGCGTGGGGGCCGGCCCGGGAGGCAGTGCGCGTCTAGCCGCCGCGAGCGTACCAGCGCCCGCGCGGCGGCCGCAGGCCATCGTGGTCCTCGCGAGGAGGGCGGCTATGAGGTCAGGATCTTCACCATGACGCTGTAGACCGGGGAGTCGGCGAACGGCTGCTGTTCACCGCCCTGCGGTACCCCCACTCCTCGTACAGGGCCTGGACCTTGGGGTGGGTGACGTCGGCGAGCAGCACCGCCAGGTCCTCTTCGCGGTTCTCCAGCAGGGCCGCGTGCTGTTGCTGGGCGATTCCTTGCTTGCGCCAGCGGGGCGGACCATGACCTCGGAGACGGCGTAGGTGGCGGTGTGGTCGCTGGCCGGCTCGAAGGGGGTCTTGCGCCACCATTCGCTGCCCGGCTTGAGCGGGGCGCCGTAGGCGAAGCCGGTGGGTTCGCTGCCCTGGTAGGCGACGCCGCAGGTGAAGCCGGGCATGGTCGACCAGTGGTCGACGAACCAGGGGAAGCGCTGGTTGAACGCGTCGTCCATGGCGTCGGCGTAGGAGTCGGCGTGGACGTCGATCAGCGTCTGCCGGAAGCCCTCGGGAAGGCTTCCGTGGCGGTAGTGGTGCAGGTTGATCGGCTGGGTCACGCTCGGCTCCATTCGTGTCGCGTGCGCTCGGACCACTCGCGGGCGAGCGTGGAGGAGGGGCGGTGCGCAGCAGGTCCCGGTGGAGGTCTCTGATCTGGGTGCGCAGCCGTCCGGGCAGTTCGGCGCCGCTCATGATCGCGAAGACGGTGGTGGCGGTGTCGGTCGCCCGCTCGGGTTCGCCCTGGCGGAGCTGGGTGTGGGCGAGCTGGCAGGTGGCCAGGGCCCGGTCGCGGTGGAATGCGGCGGGGATGCGTGCCAGGGCGCGGTGGGCTCTGGCCTCGGCCCTCGTATGGTCGCTGTCGTGGTTGAGGACGATGGCGGCGACTCGCTGCACCGCAGGCGCCCGCTCCTACTCCCGAGGGGGAAGACTCGCCTGGGCTCTCCAGAACTCCGGGGCTCCTGGTCCGGCGAGCCACTGGATGAACCGATCTGCCGACGTCTCGAAGGCGTCAGCCAGCGAAGTTGTTCCGGCGACAGTCCGTTCGACGGGGTCGATGTAGTGAGCGTTGTGGTCCACCTCGCACCGGCAGGCCACGCTGATGGCCGACCAGACGCTGAGAAGGCCTTCCTCGGTTCACTCCACGTCGAGAGAGGCCTCGAGCCAGTCAGCGCCTTCGTCGTAGAGCGAGACCTCAGCCAACAGGACCTCCGGGGTGCCGGCCCTGGCCCGTCCCGGGAACGTGACGTGCTGCGGGAACCACTGCCAGAGCGGTGGCTTCCCCGATACGTGGACGCCATCGATCTCATGCTCCGAACGCCGAATGCGGTCGAGATCGGCGACACCAGCGTCTGGGAAGAGGGCCTCCAGGGGCACGGCATCGAAGGTCCCGCGTGGCGTGTTCATGAGCCTGAGCATGGGGAACATCAGCTTCAGGGGCAAGACCCAAAGCGGCCCCTGGCCTAGAGTCGTGGCCGTGACCGAACCCCTGCCGAGCGAGCCCCTGAAGAACTTCCTGAACACCATACGAGCTGGCGAAGTGCGTACCGGCCGCGTCATCAGCATCGAGGACCGGGAGGTGCTCGTCGAACTGGACGGGTTCTCCGGCGCCAGGAAAGCGGTGGGGCGTATCCCGCGCGGTGATCTGACCCGCAAAGCGATCGGGCATCCATCCGAAGCTGTGAGCATCGGGCAGCAGCTCACCTTCGAAGTGATAGCGGTCGACTGGCAGCAGGAGCGGGTCTGGGCCTCCGCTTCAGCGTGCGAGGACCCGGCTCTGCGAGCATTCCTTCTCGGCCTTCGACGCGGCGCAGCACACCAGGGCCAGGTGCAGAGCGTCCACAACTTCGGTGTGTTTGTGCGCCTCGACGGCGAACCGGTCGATCAGTGCACCGGTTTCATCAGGGGCCCCGAACTGAGCTGGCGGCGGATCGACCATCCCGCAGACGCCGTGACGGCCGGCCAGCGGGTCGTAGGCGAGATCATCGACGTAGACACCAGGCGTGGACAGGTTCAGCTATCGCTGAAGGCTCTCCAAGAGGACCCGCTGGTTCCCTTCGCGGACCAGGCGGGCAGTGTCACCACCGGCCAGGTCACCAGGCTGATCCCGTTCGGAGCTTTCGTCCGCATCGCCGACGGCGTCGAGGGCCTGGTGCACATCACCGAGTTCCGTGACGAGCCCGTCGAGCACCCCGACCAGATCGTGAGCGAGGGAGACGAGATCACCGTACGGATCGTCGAGGTCGACCTCGTGCGCCGCCGCCTCACCTTGTCAGCCAGGAATCTGCCGCAGAACGGGAAACGATCTACCTGAGAACGGGAAGCGGTCTCCAGGTGCCCTGTACCGCACCAGGTCACCGCCGCGCGTGAACATCCGTAGGTGAGTGCCCCGTTGATCAGTCGTACGGGGAGGGCCAGGAGATGGAGCGCGAGGGTCTGTGGCCCTCGCATCACGGTCCGACGGTGCGTGCGGGGCGCCAGAGTGTGGAGCCACCAGGTGTCCGGCGAGGGGCTGGGCGGGTGAGGGCTCAAGGCTGGCCCGGTTCGCGCGCCACCTGGTCGAAATCGCCGTAGTGGAGGGACGGCCCGTCATCTCCCCGAGCCCGTTTACCGGTTCTTCACTGAGCACATCTCGCGTACGCCGTCGGCAGTACCCCTGGCCCTGACAGGTGGGGCGCGGCACCGGCCGGAGTGCGTCTCGTGGGCGGTGCCGCGCCCGCGCACCCACCGACGCGGTCAGGGCGGGTGCGGTGCACTGCCCGGCTCAACCGCGCTACGAGGGTGGCGGTCACGCCGCTACGGGCATGGAAACGGGTTCGAGGCCTCACACGAGGGGGGCCATCGGGCGCTCGCTGAGACATGCTTGTCCCTCACCGTCGGCTCGGCGGTCAGCGCCCGCAGTCTCCTCTGTCAGCCCGCGGACGGCCTCCGCTGAGCACCTGGTCATGGGTCTCCTGCTGGTGCGACGATGGGGGCATGACGCATCGAGACCGGCAGGGTCGACAGATTGAGCTGACCGAGTGGGCAGACCTGTTTGACGACTTGGCGTATCGCATCGTGGCAGAGGACCAGGTCGAGGGCGTCAGGATCCGGACGGTGTGGGAGGGCATCGACGAGCTTCCCGGAGCGATGTTTGCCACCGGCGTTCTGCCGCAGGGGGAGGTGCGCTGGAGTAACGAGCGAGCAGACGCGCGCACTGAGGCGGAGGCGATGGAGCAGCATCGCAAGGTTGTCCAGGGTGTACGTCGGCGCTCGGGCAGCATCAGGTAGATCAACTCCTGCCCTGCCGGGTCCTGGACGTTGGGGCTGGGGCGCGTAGGCTGGCTGTATGGCGGCAGAACGGGGCACCGAGAACGGCTCCTCCTACGCGTGGTGTTTCTCGCACGGCCGGCTCCATGTCTTCCAGGCGGGCCAGGACCCGTGGTGCACGGCAGAGTGGGTGACGGTGCAGGGCGCGACGCGCGAGGCCGCACTGGCAGCGAAGGCCGAACACTTCGGTGACGCACAGTTCTTCGACGAACTCCCGGCCGGCCAGCATCATGCGCTCATCAACGCCCGCGGGGCGGCTTCACGGTGACCTGCGGCATGGACGCAGCAGGCGCTGGCTTCGTCTGGGTCGTGTGCGACGAGGTGCCTCACGGCGTCATCCTGGACGACGCCGGTCCCCTCCCCAGACCCTTGAGGTCATCAAGCTGCTGCGGAAGCGTCTGGCGACGAATTTGTCGCACTGCAAGTTGCTCATCAGCGACCTGCCGGCCACCGTCCTGGCAGCGGTGCCGGAGGAGCCCGCCACGGCGCTCGAAACTGCTCTGCGCGCCGTCGGCGCCCGTGCTCACGCCGAACCGCATCAGTAGCTTCCCCAGCCTGGCGGTCGTGGTGCCTCCTCGCAGCCGCGTCGGGGCTTCGGACAGGAGGCCCGCACACCTACCCGGGGCCCCAGGAAGACAGCTCCGCCCGCGCTGACAGCTCGCCGCCACGCCACCACCCGTCCCTCTTGAAAGGTCTGTATGAGCTGGGACGTTCTCCTCCTGCGCCTGCCTGACGAGTGCGCCTCGGTGCAGGACCTGCCCGACGGCTGGATGCCGCCGCCACTCGGCCACCAGCACGAGGTTCTCGCGGCCGTCACCCACGCCGCGCCCGCAGCCGGTCTCACCGACCCCCACTGGGGCGAACTCTGCGGGCCTGGCTGGTCCATGGAACTCAACATCGGCCCGCAGGACCCGGTGGAGTCGGTCATGCTGCACATCCGGGGCGGCGGCGACGTCCTCGCCTGCATTCTGGATCTCGCCCAAGCCCTCGCCTGCAAGGCACTGGACTGCTCCACCGGAGACCTGCTCACACCGGACAACCGCTCGGGCTGGCACGCCTTCCAGGACTACCGGGACCGTGCCACCGGCCCCGGACTCTGAACACGTCGGCTCCCTCGCCCCGTCACGTGCCGCAGCACAGGCGAGCCCGGGGCCGACGATGCGGCGCGGCCGTGCACGCCAGAGCCCTCGCTTCGCGCACGCTCAAAAGGGTGCGCCGCATCGGCGGGCGCAGCCTACGCCGCGGTTCCCCCGGCGCGGTGCGGACCGGGGCGAGAGATCAGAAGTTCGGAGCGCGGCCGGGGACCGGACCGGGGCCGGGGTGCTCGCCGGGGGGTGGCGGGAAGTGCCGGTGGAGGATCTCGTTCCACTGTGGCAGGGAGAGGGATCCGCTGGTCAACGACTGTGCCTGCACCAGGTCGGCCAGGGCCTGGGCGAAGGGGACGGCGTCACTGTCCGCGGGTAGGGCTGCGGCCGCCTGGATCAGGCGTGTCCGCAGGACGGGGAAGACACGGCGGGCCCACGCGTGGCGGTCTTCCCAGGTCCGGGCGCGTAGGGCTGCGTAGATCTGCTCCAGCGCCCACTGTGGGCAGGCCGGCTGGTGGAAGATCTCGGTGACCTTCCCGCCCAGGCCGACGGTCAGGGTTCGCACGCTGGCTGGGTCCTCGCGTCCCGCGCAGTCGGGGCAGACACTCAGTGCGCCTTCCTCCACATCGTCCATGACACGGACCTCCCCTTGGTGTTCTGCTGGTCTGGTGGCGGTTTCAGCGGTCCGGCGTCCCCGTCCGGCACAGCTCACCGGCCGGACGTCGTACGGCAGGGCCGCGATGGGAGTGCGATAGGGCAACCGGCTCTGGCCTGCGCGTTGTTGGAGCATGGCGTGGTCAGGCGGCGGTGTAGATGCGGAAGGCCGGTGGGTGGCTGCCGTCCCGGGTGGGTCCGGTGACGTCGCGGGCGTGGACGGTGAGGGCCTGGTTGACGATCTGCGCATCCAGGCCGGGCGGGCGGCGGGCACCGCGCAGGGTGTACGCGAGGTGGCGGCGGGCTTGGGCCAGCAGGTGATAGGTGCGGAAGCGCCCGCGCGAGCGTGTCGCGGCCACCATCGCGATGACCTCACGAGCCGCCTTATCGACGTCGATCGCGGCCGGTCTTTGGGCACGTACGGGCGCGGAGGCGGTGCGGGCTCGGTCCAGGAGGGTGGTCGTGAACGACGGGCCGAAGGCGTGGGACGCCGAGGCGTGCCAGGCGTCTCGCAGTTCGGGCAGGGCGGGTGGCCGCCGCGGCGGCGGGAGGGTCTTGGTCACGGCGATGCGCTGCAGTCGCTCGCGGCGTGCGTCGAAGGGTGCCGGGAAAGCTACTGGGCCGTCGGCGTCGTCGCGGGTGGCGGGCTCGGGCAGGGTGTGTTGCGTGGCCTGGAGGTGGGCGGTGATCTGGGCGTTGCGCAGGGCCATCCACGCGATGATCTGCGGCTCGTGCAGTCCGGCGAGTTCCATGACGGGCCGGCGTCCGGGAGTGACGGTGCGCGGGCAGGTCGCCAGGCCAAGGGCGTGGCAGGTCTCGGCCAGGACCAGCTCGTCGTACAGGGTCCCGGCGGCGACGGCGTGGTTGAGGAGGGTGGTGGAGTGCACCGCCCTCCACCGGCCGTCAGGGCGCAGGCCCTTGAGAGCAACCAGCAGGTGGTCGTGCAGGAGCGGGGTGTGGGCGGAGGAGGCGTAGTGGCGTAGCTGGGCGGCCAGGAGGCCTTGCTCGGGGCGGTGGCGGGGGCCTTGGCCGTTGCGTCCGCTGCGGATCTGCGCGGCTTCGTCCTCGATCCAGGCCAGGGTCTGGGTGATCGCCGTCTCGTGTGCGTTCTCGATCGCCCGGGCCGCGTCCTGTCCTCCCAGCGCCCACAGCACGTGGACCGAGGCGGGTGCGCGGAAGATGAGCTCGACGCCGGTGACTTGCGCCCGCTGCCCCAGTGCCCCGGCACGCCGGACTGTGCAAGCGCTGGCCCCCTGGGTCTGCAGGGCGTGCCGGATGCGGGCGGCGTCGGGGTGCTCGCCGTGTCCGAACAGGCTCACCAGTTGCTCCTCGGTGGCCAACTGGCCCGCCTGCAGGCCGACCAGGGGCAGACCGCGGCCTGTCCACCGGCCAGCGGGGACCCCGGCCAGGTGCTGCGCCTGGCGCAGTGACTGGCCGCGGGCACGCGGGTGGTCACCGGCCGCCACGTGAGCAAGGAAGTAGCGCACCGCCCGGTCCGTGTTGATCAGCCTCATGTCCATCATGCAAGCCAGCGAACACGCCGCCGCCCAGTGAAAACGGGGGTATGGTCCGGCGTCCCGTCTCACGGGAGCAGATGCACAACGTTCTCGGCGGCGGCCCGTCTCACGGGCCGTCCGCGCGGATGCCGGCCAAGAGAAGATGGGCTGTTCGTCGCGTGGGGGCTCGTACGGTGCTGGCGGTGACAGGACGCTCGGTGCACCCGCGTGCCCGGGCTGTTCAGGCCTGCACGTAGGGTGCCGTCATGAGCGAAGAGGCTGCCGCGGCCGGGAGACTGAACGATGAGGAGTTCGCGCAGTTCCTTGAATTGCTGCGGCGTTACAGCGCTTTCGAGCTGGATCAGTGGGAGAACTTGAGTACCGAGACCCCCTACGGGCCGGTCTACATCATGCTTACCCGCGCGCTGCCCCCGGGCTGGACCAAGGAAATGTACCGACCGATCTGACCCAGACGTCCCGGCGGCCAACCGCGAAGGCCTGCTCAGCAGCGACCCGGGGCCCTCCGCACTCATCATCGGCTTCTAGGCAGAATCGCTTCTCCTCACAGGTGCAGTCACGGACGCCGCGGGCGGAGTCGAGCGTCACACGCAGGACCAACAACGGTGGGAGGCGTACGTCACCCCCTTCACGGCCATGGACCGTCGACGCTATGCCGTGTTTGCCCAGGCGGACGACGTGGTGGCCATCCTGCGTACTGCCCTGGGTGCCCACGGCTGGCAGGAACGCGCGGCTCTGGCCTACCTCACCGACGACCGAGAGCACGCCCTGGAGCTCTTGCCGGAGGCGTTCCGCCTGGCCCTGTGGCGCGACAGCCCCTCCCCGGCCCTCACCGTCATCTCCCGTATCCCCCGCGAGCAGTGCCTGTCCCTGCTCGAACTGCTCATCCTGACCGAGATCGACCACGTCACTGACTACGCCAACCTGGCTACGCTAGCCGCCGACTGCGGCGCATGCGTGGCTCCAAGGTCGCATGAGCCTGCGGTCCCGCCCCAGCCACGACGCCGCAGGCTTCCCGGGGAGATCACTGTCTACGAAGCCACCTGGCACTGGCTGCATGACCCAGTTCCGCCCGGTGCCGGCATTCCACGACGGCCAGCCGGATTCGCCGCGTACCACGCCCTGCACATCTCCCGGCACAGGCAGCCGCCGCCCTGGCAGCCTTGGCCAGGGCGATGGAACTAGAGTTCGCACAATGGCCAGCTTCCTGACCCACCGGGCGCGCGTGCACGACGCCCGGCTCCCCCTCCACCAACGGCACAGTGCGCTGCGCACATGCCTCACCGTTTTCGCGCCGTACGGCCTGCGGGCGACCTACCATCACCTCACGCTCAGCGCCGCGATCCCCCGCCGCCTGGAGGCGGACCCGGACGCGCTGGCACGAGCGGTAGAGGAGTTGCACGAGGCGCGGGTGCTGTGGCTCGTGCGGGCACAGGAGTACGCCGTGCAGCGCCGGGCGCAGAAGCAGGCCGGGCGGCGGGACGTAGCAAGTCCCCGGCCGTGGTGGCTACGGGGCTGGTGGGATACCCCGTCACGCGCCTGGTTCGATGACCCGTTTCGCCACCCGTCACTGCGACTCTCCGAGTACGTCCGGCGGCAGAACGCGCTCCTGGACGGCGCCGATCTGCCCGGCTGCCCGGCTTGCGGGGACGAGGGACCGCCAGTCCTCAGCTCGACCGCGCATGGCTGGGTCGAGCTGTGCCGTGGGTGCGCGTGGGAGTTGGCGCCATGCCCGTGCGGCCAGCAGCACCGGATCGTGCCAGCGACCCCATTCAAATGGAACGGGATCTGGCAGCGCGCGCACATGAACGATGCCGGCATGCCGAACCCACACTACCCCGCGAGACAGTCACGGAAAATTCCCGGATAATGATCGAGCTCTGATTCCTGACGGTATCAGAATGGATGCCTTCAAGACCAAAGATAGACTATTCGGAACATTAAAGATCGGCAGACCACATGCTAGGCATAAATCAACTAATTGAGGCCCTACCCGGACTCTCTCAAGTCCGCTCAGAAGATCGAGACGCTCTAGACTGGGAAGCCATATTTGCGGGTATCGGATCTCCGCTTCCGGCTGATTTCCAGGAAGTCGCCACGAACTTTAGCCCTTTCGAGGTGGGTAGCTTTCTGCGAGTTTGGGTTCCTACTGCCGGGCGAGAGCGCGATTATGTTCTCGCGGTCAAGGGCGAGCTGGAGACCCTCCAGTACCTCGTTGAGGATAGCGAGGCTGGATCGTACCGCCCCTTCCCTGCGAAAGAAGGGCTGATCCCCTGGGGGGCATCCCTTGATGGCGACGTCTTCTACTGGAAGACGAATTCGACCGATCCGGATCGCTGGCCCGTTGTCGTCGGCGGCGCCAGTGGCTCTTGGTCGGAGCGTGAAGGTGGCCTGATCCGATTCATCACCGATCTGGCGCAAGGTCGCTTTACGGATAGCGAACTACCGGAAGGCGTCATCAGCGCCGCCTCACCCGTCGTGCAACTGGTGGGGTAGAGTGAGTTGTGAAGCTTACCCCTCGCTCATGTCGCTGGCGACCGACCAGCAGAAAAAGAGGGTCATCCGCCGGCAGGGGATCTCGGAAGTCCTGAACCGCGGTAGCGACACAGATGAGTTGCGTAACGAAACAAAACTGCTTTCATTGTTCCGAACCTGCAAGCCGCGACTCATCCAGCACGCGAGGGCGCAGTAGCGTGCCTTTCACATATCAACATGGAGAGCTGATGGAACCGCAGACCGTGAAGATTCCTCTCAATGTCGCCATTGACGCCGCCAGAGATCTCAACGAATACGTGGTGTCCCTCGACAGAATATTTTCGCGTCTGGGAACCGGAGAATACGACGAGCGGATTCTCTCCGACTATGTGGTCGATCGGCGGGTCTTGCAGAGGATCGCGGCATTGCGCGCCCACGTCTTCGATGCACTCGAGGAAGTGGTGGGAGCGGAGAAAGCTGAGGAGATCGCTGAGGAGTCGTACACCTACACCGACCCGACCTGACATTTCACCATGCGACCCGAGCCGACAGGTCCTGCATGGATGTGCACCGAGGCGACGCGGCACCTCTCATGACCTCTACCATCCGAGCGACCGCTTCAAAAGGCCGCGAGCCTCTTCATCCAAATTTACGGCATCGCCACACCGCACTGCTTCCAAAAATTCCCGGGACGGCAGATACTCATGCTCGAGGACATAATGAATTACGCGATCCGGAGCCACCAGCCATACTCTTCTGCTAAACCGGAGGGCAATCTTCCCGTCGCCGAGCTCGAGAGTACGGGAACCCCTTGACTGCCTTACCGGTCCCCGATGAATATCGTTGAGGCGATGGCCGCAAATAGGGCACCCGCTCCATCCTCGGACTCGCCCCGACACGTCCTCCTCTCCAAGCTCAAATAGCTGTGACTGGATTTGAGGGTCTACCTCGCCGCGCGGATAATCGGCCGCGCCGGTAAGCCAACCCACAGAGTACGCTTTGACGCGCCAAGGGAAGCGTAAATAATCGTCGGTGAATCGATTCATGTCGCGCACAACCTGGCCCCCGATCTCTGAATTTTTTCGAATGCAAGGCTCAATCTATCGAGCCGTATGTCACCCAGTGACATGTACCCATATTCTCGGTCGGAATACTGGACAGTCGCTTAATCGCCACGCTCCTGACAGGCTGGGGGCATGGTGTCTCCCAGTGATCAAGAACTGAGTACGGCCCTTCGGAATGCTGATTCCCCGGACTGGTCCGTTCGCGCGGCTGCCGGTCGGCGGCTTGCAGCGTCGGGCAACCTCGTCGCAGTGGCGGACGTCCTGCATCGTCTCCTGCTGGATCTCCGAGATTCCGGGGTCACCCAGGAGACTGCAGAGGCGCTGCTTGCCCGCAGGGACACCGCCGGCCTTCGCTGCGTTCTGCTCGCCAGCAGCCAGGCTGTCGAGCTCTGGACCATGGATCAGCTTGGGGCCGCTCTGGACAGCAACCCTGAGTGGATGACTACCGATGGCGCGGACCGGCTGATCCGCCAACTGCACGAGCTCACGGCCGATGACGATGCCGGGGTCCGCAACGAGGCCCAAAGGATCCTCTCGCGTCTGCGGCCGCGAGAGGTATGGGACTGACCGTCAGCCTGCTACCTCGGGGTCGGCGATGAGGCGAAGTCCCGCTTCCACCAACATTGCGACACTGTCGGCCTGTTGCTTGCTGTCGATTTTAAGGTCGCGCGCCAGGTGTGCCGTGACGGATCGGACGACCTCGTCGAGCGCTACGGCGACGAGGGGCTCCACGCGTTCTACCGGGCTGATCGGCTGGTCGCCCTGTACGTCGAGGACGACGGGCCCCAGGTCCTGCTCGACGGGATCGCTCTGGTCGGCCGCCCGCCCTCGCTCGTGCGCGACGGCCTGGAGCACCTTGCCCAGCGATGCGGCGCGGCCGTGGCCACGACCTGGTCCGGCGATGCGGAAGTGCCGGCCTGGGGCGTGTCGATGGGCGCGGCGACACGGTGGGCGCCCGCGGCGGTCGGCGGCTACTGCGAGCGCACCGACCAGGTGACCACCGAGGTCCTGTTGTGCGCGCCCGAGCTGGCCAACGACCCCTACAACAGCGACACGGTCATCATGTGGCAGGACGTACGGGAGGTGGACCACAATCCCGGCAGCTGGCCCGTACGCCCGCTGCGCGAGCGGCCGCGCTGGCAGTGGACGCCGCTGGAGAGCGTGGGCCCGCTCGTGTTCGGCATGGGCCCGGAACCGGTTGCCCAAGCCCTCGGCGGCGAGCGGCCGGCCGTGCGCCGGGGCACCTTCCCCTACGCCTGGCACAAGACCTGGGGGGTGTGGGACCTGCGCGAGGAGCGGTTCGACGAGGCGGGCGTGAGCGCCCACTACACCCACGCCCAGGACGGGCCACGGCCTGTGCTGGGCGCGGTGACCGTGCACGGCCGCACCAGGCCGCTCATCGCCTTCGAGGGCTTCGAACTCGTCGGCCAGCCCGTCCCTGACGTCGACGCCGCCCTGCTCAGGTTCACCGAGACCACCGGCCACAGCGTGGCCTTCGGATGCGCCGGCGACATCGGCCCCGATGAGGAGAACGCCTACGTCCGCGCGGACCGGGCCGGCGACCACACCATCAGCGGGGCCCGGTTCTGCTCGTACGGCTGGGAAGACCACGGCTGAACCCCGCCGATAGCGGTCTCCGGTCTCAGCCCGCTGAAGCCTGAAGTGCTGCCGCGCGGGATCTCCACTCGCGGCGCAATATGAACGCCCGCAGAGCCGCGACCCCGAGAAAGACGACGCCCATGGCCCCTCTCTCCCACCCCCCGGCCATCACGAACCAGTACAAGCCGAGTCCGGCGAAGGAGAGGCAGACGGCGATGAGAAGGGGCTCCCTGATGTAGAACGGCAGGGCACGGAGGATCACGTTGATCAGCATCGGGACAGTGAAGCATGCGGCTCTGACAGGGCCCTCGCGGGCAGTTGCCCGCAGCAGGAACCGGGCGGGAGAGCCTGCACACGGCCCCGGGAATCCGGATGCGTAAACCTGCCGTGAAGACTGCCGGGACCCGGCAGTGAACGTGCCGGCCTGGGCCGTGATGATGACGGCGTGCCCACGGCGGCCCCCGGCCCCGACCGCAGGACGGGCCCGGGCCGAAAAGCATGTGAAGACCGTGTGCAAAGATGCGATCGTTAAGCGAGCGTACGTTCGATCAGCGTGCGTCGCACATATCTGAGT
>NZ_JBEOYE010000128.1:0-21079 GCF_040296945.1 Streptomyces sp. NPDC001941
CACTCGGCGCACTACTACTTCGCGGACTTCTGGAACGCCGATACGGGGATGCTGGCGGCGCTGCACGTGCTGGCGGCCCTGGGTGGCCAGGACGGCCCGCTGTCGGCCCTGGTCGAGTCCTACGACCGGTACGCGGGCTCGGGGGAGGTCAACTCCACCGTCGCCGACCAGTCGGGCCGGCTCGCGGCGGTGCGCGCGGCCTACGAGAAGCAGCCGGGGACCACCCTGGACGAGCTGGACGGCCTGACGGTCGCCTCCGATGACTGGTGGTTCAACCTGCGCCCCTCCAACACCGAACCACTGCTACGCCTGAACGTCGAAGCGCGGGACACCCACACGATGACCAAACTCCGGGACGAAGTCCTGGCCCTCGTCCGGGGCGGCTGAGGGCCGACCGGAGATCCATGCCCTCTTCCCGAAACTGACGACCCGTCATATCGTCGGGTGCGGCCGAGAAGATCCGCACGCACTCCGGGAGGAGCTCCCGTGGGAGAACCGCACCCGACCCCACCGCCCGCACTCCACGCCACCGGCCTCGGCCGCGCCTTCGGGCGCGGCCCCAAGCAGGTGCACGCCCTGGGACCCCTGGACCTCGACGTCGCCCCCGGCGAGTTCACCTGCGTCGTCGGCCCCTCGGGCTGCGGCAAGTCCACCCTCCTGCGGATCGCCGCCGGCCTGCTCCGGCCGACCTCCGGGACCCTGGAGATCCGTACGGCCAGCCCCCGCCCGGCCGCGATGATCTTCCAGGACTACGGGATCTACGACTGGAAGACCGTCCTGGCCAACGTCCGCTTCGGGCTCGACGTCCAGCGCGTACCGCGCAAGGAGGCCGACGCCCGGGCCCGCGACTGGCTGGCCAGGATGGGCCTCGCCGACTTCGCCGACGCCTATCCCGCGGCCCTGTCCGGCGGGATGCGCCAGCGCGTCGCGATCGCCCGCGCCCTGGCCGTGGAGCCCGAGATCCTGCTGATGGACGAGCCGTTCGCCGCGCTCGACGCGCAGTTGCGCACGCTCCTGCAGGACGAACTCCTCGCCCTCACCCAGACCACCCGTACGACCACGCTCTTCATCACGCACAGCCTCGAAGAGGCGATCGTCCTCGGCGACCGGGTGCTCGTGATGTCCGCCCGCCCCGGCCGGGTGATCGCCGAGCGGCGCCCGCCGTTTCAGCGGCCGCGCTCCGGCGCCGTACGCGACGCTCCCGAATTCACTGCCCTCAAGAGCGAGTTGTGGGAGCTGCTGCGCGGCGAGGTACGCACCGAGGCGGTACCGGCATGAGCATCACCAGGTCCGGCAGGGCCGCCAAGTCCGCCGAGTCCCCGGACGCCGGGCCCGGCGTCCTCGTCCGCGCGCCGGGTCCGCAGGAGCTGCGCCCGGGCCGCACCCACCGCCGACGGCGCGCCCTCGAGGTCTCCCTGGCCATCGCCGTCCCGGTCGCGCTCGTCCTGCTCTGGCAACTCGCCTCCGTGCGGGGCTGGATCGACGACCGGGTCTATCCCGCACCCCAGACGATCCTGGAGGACGGGTGGCGGCGCGCGGTCGACGGCGACCTGTGGCCGGACGTGTGGGCCACCCTCAGGCGGGTGCTCGCCGGCTATCTGATCGGCACGGTCGCGGGCTACGCGCTCGGCCTGCTGATGGGTTCCCTCTCCTTGGTACGAGCGGCCCTCGAACCCTTGCTGGACGCCCTGTACGTCGTACCGAAACTGGCCCTGCTTCCCGTCTTCCTGAACATGTTCGGCCTCGGCGAGGGTCCACAGGTCGCACTGGTCGCGGCCACCGTCTTCTTCTTCGTGTGGATCTCGACCATGGCCGCCGTCCTCGCGGTCCCGGCCGGCCACCGGGACGCGGGGCGGGTCTTCGGCGCCTCCCCCTGGCAGATGTTCCGGCACGTCCTGCTGCCCGCCTCGCTGCCCGCGGTCCTGGTCGGCGCGCGGATCGCGGCGGGGGTCGCGGTACTGGTGATCGTGGCCTCGGAGTCCATCGCCGCGAACGACGGCCTCGGGCACCTGATCTTCGACGCCCGGGCGCTGTTCCAGAACGACGTGATGTTCGTCGGCATCGTCTGCGTCGCCGTGCTCGGCGTCGTCTTCTCCGAACTGGTGCGTCTCCTGGGGCGGTTGCTCACCCCCTGGGCGCCACGCGACCGCGGCCGCGGCCAGTCCTGACCGCCCCCTCCCGACTCTCCCGCCCCTCCCCGCTCACCGTGTACGTACGGAGGCACCATGCACATCCGTAAGACCTGGCCCGCCCTGCTGCTCGCGGGCGCGCTCCTCACCTCGGCGGGCTGCGCGAAGAAGGACGACGCGACGCCCGCGGGCCCGTCCGCGCCACGCGCCGTCACGCCCGTCGCGGGCTGCGGCGCGGGCAGCTGGACCGATCCGGCCGACCTGGGCGCCGACCGCGCGCCCGCACGCTGCGCCAAGGGCGCGCCCGCTCCCCGTCCGCTGGAGAAGCGGCGCAAGCTGGTCGTGGCGACCGGGACGCTCAGCGCCGAGTACGTGGCGCCCCTCCAAGTGGGCCTCTCTAAGGGTGAGTTCGCCAAAGAGGGCCTGGACGTCGAGCTGAAGGTGCTGCCGACGCCGGACGCCCTGCCGCTGCTCGCCAAGGGCGACGTCGACGTGCAGTGGGCGGCGCCCGAGGCGGCGGTGATGAACGGCATCACGGCCGGGTTCGACATCAGGTGGGTGGCGGGGAACTTCTCGCCCGACCCGAAGTCCAAGAGCGGCCTGTGGGTGCGCCTGAAGAAGGGCGAGAGCGCGGACCGCGTCGCGATGGCGGGCCGTAGGCTCGGCACGATGATCGGCAAGGGGTCCGTGATCGCGTACCCGATGAGCCGGACCCTGGCCCGGCACGGCGGCGGCCTCGACCGGATCGACTTCCGCCAGCTCGGCGCCGCCGATGTCCTCACCGCCCTGCGGAACGGCGGCGTCGACTCGGCCTGGCTGCTCGACCCGGTCTGGCGCAAGGTCGACGGCGACCCGGCCTACGCGTTCCTCGGCGGCCAGCCGGGCGGTGAGCCGCTGGGCGGCGCGCTGTTCGGGCCGAACCTGCTGGCGAAGGACCCGGACGCGGGCGTCGCGTTCCTGCGGGCGTACGTCCGTACGGTCAACACGTACTTCGCCGGGGACTACAAGGCCGATCCGGCGTTCGTGGACGAGCTGGCCGGGCTACTCAAGACCGACGCGTCCACCCTGAGGGCCACGCCGTCCCTGCGGATGGACTGGGAGCTGCGCAAGGGCTCCACCGACCGGTTGCAGCAGGCCTACGAGGAGGCGGGGGTGTCGAAGGGGACCCCGGTCCCGGAGGCGAAGGTCGTCGACCGGTCGTTCTACGCGGAGGCGGTCGGGCACAGGACGTGAGGCGACCTCGCGCGGGCGTCCTCTGGCCCGACCCGACGGTCCGACCGGATGGTCCGACCCGACGGTCCGACCCGACGGTCTGACCGGATGGTCCGACCGGATGACAGGCCGGGCGACGGCCCGCGGCCTCCGGCAAGGCGGCCGTTCGCGGCGCCCCCTCGGACGTTGACTGGTCCTCCTGCCGGATGACGCACCCGAGGGGACGACCCGACCGATGCCGCGATCTCACCGACCGCTTCCCGCCGCCCGCGCGGCCGGTTCCGCATGAGTACGCCTCCGGAGCAGGAGCCGGCCCCGGAACAGGCTCCCGGCCCCGGATCGAACGGTGACGACGGGCGTTCACGACGCCGGTCCTTCGCCCGGTGGGCGGTGCTCCTCGCGGTCCTGGGCGTCCTGTGCGGCAGCGGCGTCTGGGCGTACCACGCGCAGCGCCAGGACCAGCAGGGCGCGGTGGTCGCGGGCGACGCCCGTCCGGCGGACCGGATCGAGCTGTACGTGAGCGTCGAGCGGATCGACCCCGCGGGGCAGTACCTGACGCTGCGCGTCGGGCTGGAGCCGAAGGGACGCTACGCCGAGGACGGCTCCGACTTCCCCGTCGAGAAGGTGACGGTGGCCACGGCCTCCGACACCCAGCGCGAGCTCACCTTCCCCGCCCACCAGGCCCCGGTCGCCCGGGAGGTGTCCATCCCGCTGTCCGGCGGGACCATCGCCGACTACCCCTTCGACCGCTACCAGGCCGACCTGAGCTTCCTCGCCGTGGTGGGGACCGGCCCCGCGCCCACGCTCGTCGAAGTGACCAGCACCGACCCGTTCTACCGGCTCCACAAGGCCAAGGTGACCAGGGAGCACGGCGCGGTGTACCTCACCGAGACCGTCACCCGCTCCCGGGGGACGATCCTCTTCGCGTGCTTCATGATGGCCGCGATGTGGGCGATCGCCCTCAGCGTGCTCACCGCCACCTGGGTCGTGGTCAGCCAGCGCCGCGGCCTGGTCTGGCCCGCGATGGGCTGGATGGCGGCCAGCCTGTTCGCCCTCGTCGGCCTGCGCAACGCGGCCCCCGGGACACCGCCCATCGGCGCGCTGCCCGACTACGCCGCGTTCTTCTGGGCCGAACTCATCATCGCGGGCGCGCTGGTCGCCACCACCGCCTACGGCGCCCACGCCGAGACCCGGCCCGCTCCCCCGGCCGCCCCCGCGCCCTGAGGCCGGGGCGGGCCGTCGGAGTTCCGCTCACGCGCTGGTCAGCACCCGCAGCCGCGGTGTGGCCGCGCACATCGCCAGCCCGGCGACGACGGCGAAGCCGCCCAGGGCCAGGTAGAGCGCGGCTCCGGTCAGATGGGTGGCCACCTGGCTGCCGATGGCGTCGCCCGCCGCGACGGCCAGGAAGAACACTCCGGCGAGCTGCGAGCCCGTACCGGCCGGGGCCAGTTTGTGGCTGATCGACAGTCCGGTGGGCGCGAGGAAGAGTTCGCCGGTGCTGAGCAGCACGTACAGGCCCACCAGCCAGAGCAGCGAGATGTGCACGCCGCCGGTGGCCTGGGTGGCGGCGAGGGCGAGCAGGAGGAACGACGCGCCGCCGAGGACGAGTCCGGCGGAGAACTTGGCGGGCGCGGACACCTTCACCTTGCGCCACACGGCGGCCAGGACGCCGGCGAAGGCGATCGTCATGACCGGGTTCAGGGCCGCCTGCCAGGTGACCGGGAGGCCCATCATGTCGACGTGGTCGGCGGCGAACAGCTGCACGCTGGAGCCGGCCAGGTCGAGGATGCAGAAGAAGGCCACGGCCGCCGCGAACAGCCCCGCGTAGGCACGGATGCCCTTGCGGCCCCGCTCGTCGAGGTCCTTGCGGCGCAGCAGCCTGCCGATGCAGACGGCGGGTACGACGACGGTCAGGACCGCGAACGCGGTGAGGACGTGCGGCAGGGTCAGCGCCCCGGTCGCCCGGGCGACGGCGCCGACGACCAGGACGGCGAGGACGCTCCAGAGCACGCGGACGGCGAGCGTACGAGCCTCGGCGCGGGGCAGCGGGCGGCCGGGCCGGTCTGCGGCGCCGCGCAGGCTGCCGGAGAACCGGAACACGACCAGGCTGAAGGCGATGGCGACGACCGCGGCGCCGAACGCCACGTTCCACCCGAAGCGCAGTCCGAGCCAGCCGACCAGCAGGGTGGCGGCCAGGCCGCCGGCGTTGACGCTGGCGTAGAAGCGGCTGTAGGCCGCGTCCCGCTCCTGGTCGGAGTGGTCCGCGTACAGCTTGCCCACCATGGCCGTCATGTTCGGCTTCTGCAGGCCGGTGCCGATCGCGATCAGGACCAGGGCCGCGTACACCGTGGCCGCACCGGCCTCGAAGGCGAGCGTGACGTGACCGGCCAGGATCGCGACGCCGCCGATGAGGGCGGCCTTACGGGCGCCGGTCAGGCGGTCGGCGATCCAGCCGCCGGGCATGGCCGTGAGGTAGCAGGCCGACAGGTACGCCCCGACGAGGCCGACGGCGGTGGTCTTCGACATGCCGAGCCCATGGGCGCTGTCGACGAGGAAGAGTGCCAGGACCGCGCGCATTCCGTAGAAGGACCGCTAAGGAGAACCGTTCCGCCGCCTCGCTCAGACAGAGCGGCAGCAGCCCCTTGGGGGCACGGTTCTCCACGATCACCTCCGCCCGGGACTCGACGGACGTCGACATGGTGGCGCTCCAGCTGTTCGGGACGTACGGGGTGCGGAGCTGGACTGCGCTCGCGGACCCTCGTAATCGGTGGATGCAGAAATGGCTCCTTACAGGAAACACGGCACCCGGGGCCACGCGTACCGGCCGAAAGGCGGGAGTGCCGCCCTACCAAGGTCTCGCCGCCACCGCCGAAGGACCCGGTCACACACCCGAAGGACCGGTCGAGCGCCCGAAGAACCCGGTCAGGCGGGCCCGTGGACCTCGTCGGCGGGGGGCGGGAACGCGGGGCCCGGGTCGGCCGCCGGGTAGGCGGCCTCGAACGCCGCGCGGAACAGGGCCGTCACGTCCTGTCCGGTGAGCCCGTCGGCCCGGGCCCGGTCCAGCCACTCCGCCAGTGCCGCGCGCAGCGGCGAGTCCGGGCCGGTCTGGGGCTGGGCCAGGGAGCGGGTGATGAAGGTGCCGGCCCCCTGCCGGACCTCGACCAGGCCCTGCCGCTCCAGCTCGCGGTAGGCCTTCAGCGTGGTGTTCGGGTTGACCTTGGTCTCGGCGGCGACCTGTGCGGCCGTGGGCAGCCGGTCGCCCTCCTCCAGCGCGCCCATGCGCAGCGCCTGCTCGACCTGGCGGGCGATCTGGAGGTACGTCGCCACACCGCTGCGCCGGTCGATGCGGAACACGACCACCCGACTTCACCCTCCGCTGGATCGGCGACGGCCCTCGGCCGCCGGCGGCACTCTGTGCGCGCGACTCTATGCGTCCGGCCTGCCCGGACTCCTACAAGGGGCGGCGCGACACCCATCCGAGGACGAACACGGTGAGCAGCGCGGTCGCCGCGAGCAGCAGACCGGCCGCGGTCCACTGCATGGCGCCCAGCTGGCCGAAGTCGAGGTACTCGACGACGTTGTCGACGATGCCCTTCTCCTTGATGCAGGCGTTCTGCGCCTGTTCCGTGGCCTCGGCGCAGGAGCCCCAGCCGTACAGCTGTCCGTCCGCGCTGCCGACCCAGCGGTCGAGCTCGTACGACTCCGCGAGGCGTGCGGGGAGTTCGCCCTCCAGCGGGTACGTGGCCGTGCGCGTCGGGGCGAGACGGGTGCGCAGGTGCAGCACGTTCCATGCGGCCAGGGTGACGGCGGCCGTGACGAAGGTGACGACCATGGCGGGAAGCACGCGCCGGACCAGGACGCCGATGGTGATGCCCGCGACGGTGAAGAAGAGCAGCAGGGCGGGCATCACCGGCCCCGTGATGTCGAAGACAGGCGCCTCGGCCCACTTGCTCGGGAAGTAGGAGCGGTACGGCCTCCACCACCAGGTGAACAGGGCTGAGAGCAGCACGCCGGGGACCAGCGCGAGTCCGAAGGCCAGGGCCAGCTTGGCGGCGAGCCACTGGCGGCGGGTCACGGACTGCGTGGTGACCAGCCGCGCGGTGCCGTTCTCCTGGTCGGCCGCGATGAGCGGGGCGCCGACGAAGAGGGCGAGCAGGAAGGGGAGGCCGTTCAGGAGCGCCGAGAGGTAGCCGAAGCGGGGGCTGTCCTGGAGGCTGTACGCACTGCCCTCCCTGCCGGGCCGGTACGAGGCGAGGGCCTGGAGCATCTCGTGGCGCTCGTACACGATCCAGGCGCCGCACAGCAGCGTCAGGCCGAGCACGCAGAGGACGGCGGTGCGATGCTGGCGGACGACCAGCCAGCCGAGTCCGCGCAACAGGCTGCGCCGGACCGGCGGTCCACTCGCCGCGCCGCGGGTTCCGGGCAGGGTGGGGGCGCTCATGCGGCGTGCGCTCCTTCGGCTTCGGCGCGGGCGGCGTCGGTGTACAGGGACGGCGCGTCCGGTGCGCGCAGGTGGGCGAGGAGGACCTCTTCGAGGGAGGGCTCCACCACCTCCCAGTCGGCGGGCAGCGGACCCGAGGGCCTGATCATCGACTGGAACTGCCGTCCCTGGAGGCGGGTCTCGACGACCGTGTGGTGGTCGAGCGCGGGCGGCGGGGAGCCGTCGCGCGCCACGCCGGTCACCAGGGAGTGGGCCGCCACCAGTTCCTCGGCGTCCCCCGCCATCCGGATCCGTCCCTCGGCGAGGACCAGCAGGTAGTCGCACATGTCCTGGAGCTCGGCAAGCACGTGGGAGGACATCACCACGGTGGTGCCGCGTTCGGCGGCCTCGGCCATGAGCAGCCCGCTCATCTCCTCGCGGGCCACCGGGTCGAGGTCGTTCATGGGCTCGTCGAGCAGCAGCAGGTCGGGGCGCTTGCCGAAGGCGAGGGCGAACGCCACCCGGGTGCGCTGGCCGCCGGAGAGGGTGCCGATCCTGGCGTCGAGCGGCACGTTGCCGGAGCGGACGATCCGCTCGGCCTCCGCCGCGTCCCAGCCGGGGTTGAGCTCGGCGCCCATCCGCAGGGTGTCGGCGACGGTGAACCGCTTGAAGAGCGGCTTGTCCTGACCGAGGAAGGCGAACCTGGGCATGACGGCGGGGTCTTCGACGGGTGCACCGAAGACCCGCAACTCCCCTTGCGTCGGCGTCACCTGACGGGTCGCCAGTCCGAGGAGCGTGCTCTTGCCCGCGCCGTTCGGCCCGACGAGTCCGCAGATGCGCCCGGCGGGGATCCGTACGGAGCAGTCGCGCAGCGCCCAGCCGCGCCGGTAGCGCTTGCCCAGGCCGCGCGCTTCGAGCGCCCAGGTGGTGCCGTCGGCGCCGTGCGCACCGTCCGCTTCGCTCGTGTCGGCCACGCGCTCCCCCTCGATTCCACTAGTTCATTAGTGGAATCATGGAGTTGTCCGGAGAGGGCTGTCAAGCGCGGTCCCGGGATGTCAGGACGGGGCGGGGCCCTTCGGCGGGGCGGCTCCCGCACGGGTGCGGGTCCGGATCCGGGCCGGGATGTCCTGTGGTGCTCCCGGGGGCCTACCCTGTTCGCGGGCACGCTCTCACCGCCCCGACCTGCCGTTACTCCGGCGGCCCGGGGCCCTGTACCCCGTATGCGCGTTCGGTTAGGCTTGCCTTGCATTGCGTGCGGGCGTCCAGGTTGAGTTCCGATGCCGCAGGTGGGAATCCAATGGACGGAACGGGCAGGGACACAGTGCAGGTGAGAGACGGCGACCGGGCTCGTACCCGTCGCGCGCCCGCTGGTGCGGGACGCCCCGGGGGCGCTCCGGATTCCGGATCGGCGCTCGGAGCGGTGCACCGTGGATAAGATCGCGATCACCGCCGGGACCCTGTACGTCATCGTCCTGCTCCGCGCCGGAGGGACCTTCGCCGTCGGATGGCTCGCCGGCGCCGGCGCCCGGCGCAGCAGGTTCTCCGAGCGGATCTCCTCGGCCAAGTTCCAGCGCGCCGAGCGCGCGATCCAGCGCTGGGGCGCGCCGGTGGTGGCGGTCTCCTTCCTGACCGTCGGCTTCCAGACGGCCGCGAACTTCCTGGCGGGCAGCATGCGCATGCCGCTGCCGCGCTACCTCCCGGCGCTGTTCCTGGGCGGGGCGGCCTGGGCGCTGGTCTACGCGACCGCGGGGCTGGGCGTGCTGAAGGTGCTGGGAAGGCTCTTCGCCGAGCAGACGGCGCTCGGGGTGTCGGCCGTGGCCGTGCTCCTCCTCGCGGTGTGCGGCCTCGTCGTGTACCGCAGGCGGCGGGCGGCGCGGTCCACGGCGGGCGTGGCGGCAGAGGAGTCATAGGCGGGGGCTTTCGCCGTACCCGCGCTTCGCGTCCCGCGTTTCGCGTCCCGCAGTTCGTGACCGGTGGCTCGTGCCCGTGGTTCGTGATCGCCGGCTCGTGACCGGTGGCTTGTGTTCCGTACGCCGTGGGGAGCGGGATATTCGCTGGCCGTCACTCGCCGGTGGTGCCCATACTGCCGCGATGGAACCAGTGACCCTCGAAACCGACCGTCTGGTGCTGCGGGCGCTCGCGCCCTGCGACGTGGACGCGGTGTACGAAGCCTGCCAGGACGAGGACATCCAGTTCTACACCCCGGTACCGGTGCCCTACCGGCGGGCGGACGCGGAGCAACTCGTCGGCGAGAAGCTGCCCGCCCAGTGGGCCGAGGACAAGGACTACACCCTCGGCGCGTTCCGCAAGGACACCGGCGCCCTGGTCGGCACGTGCTGCCTGACCCTGATGAGCCGTGGCGTCTGGGAGCTGGGCTACTGGACGGTCAAGGAGCAGCGCGGGCGCGGCTACACCGTGGAGGCCGCCCGGGCCCTGTGCGCATGGGGCTGGGACACCCTGGACGTCCACCGCATCGAGTGGTGGGCCATGGTGGGCAACACCGGCTCGCGCGCCGTCGCCGAGAGGCTCGGCTTCACGGTGGAAGGGACGTTGCGCAACCGCAGCATCACCAACGACGGCCGGCCGCACGACTGGTGGGTGGGCGGCCTGCTGAGGGCCTGACCCGGAGTGCCCGGACCTGACCCGGTGGGCCTCGGTCGGGCGACGTAGGCCGACATGGGCCGATGGCCCCATGTGCTTCCCGATCTTGCCGACTAGCGTCGACGGCATGCAGAACCGAACGACCGCCGCCCGCCCGCTGGCCGAACGCAGGCGCGAGACCCTGGACCGGCTCACCACGGAGCGCGACGTCTGGGTGGCCACGGCCCACCCCGAACACGGCCCCCATCAGGTGCCGTTGTGGTTCGCCTGGGACGGTGAAGCCGTCTGGGTGTGTACGAGTTCGACGTCGGCGACCGTACGGAACGCGCGCGAGGACCCTCGGGTGCGCCTGTCGCTGCCCGACACCGCCGACGTCGTACTGCTCCAGGGGACCGCGCGGTGCTTCCCGGACCGGGAGGTTCCGGCGGACGCGGCGGAGGGTTTCGCCGAGAAGTTCGGCTGGGACCCGCGCGGCGAGGACGGGTCCTACACGTACCTCCGGATCACGCCGAAGGTGGTGCGGGCCTGGCGCGGAGTACCGGAGTTGGGCGGGCGGGTCATCATGCGTGACGGCGCCTGGGTGGAGTAGCCGCCGGGCCGGACCGCACTGTCCACTCCGTGGAACGGCCGGATCCGCGTCCGGCCGTCCCGCGTAGAACTGGACGATGGCAGACACCACTTCCACCACGTCATGTACGGATGCCACGTCATCTACTGATGCTGACGCCACGCCCGTGCCACCCCGCGCCCTCGCGGCCGAGCTGCGATCCGCGGCCGTCAAGGTGGACGGCCGGTTCCTGCTGTCCGACGCCAGCTGGGAGGTCGGCTCCGGCGAGCACTGGGTCGTCCTCGGCCGCAACGGCGCGGGCAAGAGCACCCTGATGTCGCTGCTCGCGTGCACCCGGCACCCCAGCCTCGGCGAGGTCAGCGTCCTCGGCCACCGGCTCGGCACCGTCGACCTGCGCGAACTGCGCCGCCGTATCGGCCTGGTGACGACCGCTCAGCGGGTGCTCGACGAGGAGGGCGCCACCTGCGAGACCGTCGTCCTGACCGGGTACTCCGGCACCGTGCAGCCGATGTGGCGCGAGTACACCGACGAACTGCGTGACAAGTCGCGGGCGTTGCTGGAGACCATGGGGTGCCGGCACCTCATCGGGCGTTCGATCCGGGTCTGTTCCCAGGGCGAGCGCGCCCGCGTCCGGGTGGCCCGCGCCCTGATGGCCGATCCCGAACTGCTGCTCCTGGACGAGCCGTTCGCCGGGCTCGATCTGCCGGGCCGCGAGGACCTCATCGAGGCGCTCGAAGACCTGGCGCGTACGCACCCCGACCTCACCACGGTGACGGTCACCCACCACTTGGAGGAGGTGGCGGCGACCACCACGCACGCCCTGCTGGTGCGCGAGGGCCTGATCATGGCGCAGGGCGTTCCCGCTGAGGTGCTCACCGGGGAGCGGCTGAGTGAGTGCTTCGGCAGGCGTCTGCTGGTCCACCACGTGGACGGCCGGTGGACGGTGCAGGCGGCGCCCCGGCGGGTGCCGACCGGGTGATCCCCGGCGAGGGTGTTCGTACCGCGCCCGGCGGTGTCGCCCGCTACTCCACCAGTGCGGCCTGACGCGGTGTCCGCTCGGCGATCCGGTCGAGGCGCTCCAGGAGCAGCACCGCGTGCAGCGACTCGGCCGTCTCGCGTGCGCGGTGCAGGAGCGGCCGGGCGCGGTCCGGGTCGCCTGCGGCCGTCCACTCGTCCGCCAGGTCGGCCAGCGCGGTCGCCACGTCGATCGGTGACTCGCCCCGCTCCAGGAACACCAGCGCCTTCTGCAGCAGCGGGATGCGCTGGTGCGGCGGGGCCGCGGCGGCCAGGGCGCGCCAGGCGAGGCCGACGAAGCGCGGCGCGCCCCAGCGCACGGCCACGTCGAGGGCCTCCTCCGCCAGGGCGTGGGCCTCCTCGTGGCGGCCGACCCGGGCCAGTTCCAGGGCCGCCGAGCAGCGCCACGTCTGGTACCCGGGCGTGACCAGGCCGAACACCGCGATCCTGCGGCCGCTCTCCAGGAAGTACGCCGCCGCGCGCTCGGGGTCCCCCTGCGCGGAGCAGAGCATGCCGCGCACGTAGAGGACGACGGTCCAGGGCCATGACTCCGGGTCGGCGTAGTGGGTGACGCTGTCGAGCCACCGCTGTGCCTCGTCGAGGCGGCCGAGGCCGACGAGGGCGCGGGCGTAGAGGGCCACGAGCGCGACGGGGCGGCGCACCTGCTGGTCCAGGGGTACGCCGGCGAGGAGGCGGCACTCGTCGAGGACCCGCCTGTGGTCGCCGCGGCGCAGGGCCATCTCCGCGCGCAGCATCACGCGGTACAGGTCCACGGCCGCGAACTCCTGGTCGCTGGGCCGGTCGCACAGGTCCTCGACCAGGCTGATCCGGTCGCACCACATCGCGACCAGCGCCAGCAGGCCGCCGAGCTGGCGGGGCAGTTCGGAGCACTCGGCGACGGTGCGCGCGGTGGGGAACCGTTCCAGGGCCTCCTTAGCGGTGATCCGGACCCGTGCCGCGTCGTCGTAGACGAGCAGCGCCGTCGCCACCGGGTCGGCGGCGATCCGTTCGGGCGGTAGCGCGCGCAGCTCGCGCATCAGCGCGTGCCAGGGCTCGGGGGTCAGCGACGTGATCATCCAGCCCGCGCCGCGCAGCGCGAGCGCGCCCGCCGGGTCGACGGATTCGGTCTCGGCGATGACGGCGTCCATCAGCTGGGTCGCGGCCTCGGGCCGGCCCTGCGAGACCATGACCCAGGCCAGTGGCACCACGGCCGTCGGCGTCTCCGCGCGGTCCCGCTGGATGTGCAGCGCCTCCTGGAGGTGGAGCCGCGCGGCGCTGGGGTTGGTCTGGAGCTCCGCCTGGCCCAGGTGCAGGAGCACGGCGGCGCGCTCGGAGCCGGTGGTGATCCGCGCGGCGGTCTCCAGGTAGCGGAGGGCCTGTGCGCCGGCGCCCTCGCGCAAGGAGTCGTCGGCCGCGTCGACCAGGGTCGTCGCCCAGGTCGACCACTGCGGACCGGACAGGTCGAGCAGGTGGTCGGCCGTGTACCGCGCGGACCTCCCCGCCAGCTGGGCCTGTCGCGCGGCGGCCACGTTGATCCGGGCCCTGAACTCCGGCGTGCAGGAGCGCAGGATCGCGGTGGCGACGACGGGGTGGTGCAGCCGGGGCGGCTCGGCCGAGGCGAAGACCCCTCGGCGTACCAGCAGCGCGCACGACTGGTAGGTGGCGCTGAGGGGTTGCCCGCAGACCGCGGCGAGGGTCTCCGCGTCGGGATCGTGCGGGGCGAGGACGGCCAGGGCCTTCACCAGGAGCATGCAGGCGGGGTCGTTCCGGTGCAGCAGGCGGGAGACGGCACGGGCGAAGCGGTCGGGCGCGAAGTCCGGTGGGAGGCCGTCCTGGTGGCGCCGGGGGTCGAGGTCGGCGATCAGCGCGTCGACCAGGACCGGCAGCCCGCTGGTGATCTGGCGGACCGTCAGGGACAGGGGGGTGAGCGGTGCGCCGCCGTCGGGGTGGCCGGGGCCGGTGGACTGGGTGCGCCGGCGCACCAGTTCGGCGACGGCGGACGCGTCGAGCGGGCCGAGCGGGAGGGTGAGGACGGCCTCCGCCTCCAGAGCCGCGTGCCAGAGGGTGTCCGCACCCGTGAGGGGCGCCGGCGAGGTGGCGAGGACCAGCAGCACCGGCCGCCGCAGGGTCGCGCGGGCCAGGTGGGCGATGGCCTCCCGGGTGACGGGGTCGCTCTCGTGCGCGTCGTCGGCGAACAGGACCAGGGGGCCTTCGGCCGCGTCCAGCAGCCGGATCGCCTGGTCCGCGGCCCCGCGCGCGTCGGCGGCGTCCTGGGCGGTGTCCCGCGGGGGCCGCCCGAGGGCGGCGCGCAGGGCGGGCAGCAGCGCGGGGCCGGGCCCCTGCTCGGCCAGCGGGAGCCAGCGCGCTCCGGGCGTCCGCGAGGCCGCCTCGCGCAGCAGCCGGGTCTTGCCGGCGCCCGCGCCGCCTTCGACGACGACGAGTCCGCCGCCGGTGGCGACGCGGTCGACGAGCCCGGCGATCAGGGCGAGTTCGCCCTCGCGCCCCACGCACACCGGTCCCGCGCCGCCGCCGAAGGCCCCAACGGCCGGGCTCGCGACGGCTGGCTGCTGCCGCAACGGCGACACTGCGGGTGCCGCGTCCGGCCGCTCGCCACGCGGCGTCCCCTGCGCGCCGCCGCGTGCCGTGGTCCGGGTGCGCGGCAGTTCGCCGCCCGAGAGGACGAGCGCGTGCAGGGACCGTAGTTCGGCGCCGGGCTCGACGCCGAGCCGGTCCACGAGGAGGTCCCGGGCGTGTCCGTACGCCTGGAGCGCCTCGGCCTGCCTGCCTCCGGCGTACAGCGCCCGCATCAGGAGCGCGTGCAGGCGCTCGCGCAGCGGGTGTTCGGCAGCGGCCAGCCGGAGCCGTTCGACCGCCCGCCCGGGCTGCCCGCTCTCGACGGCGGTCTCCAGGCTGTCCTCCAGGACCACCAGGCGCCGTTCGGTGAGTGCGACGCGGCGGCGCTCGGCGTACGGGCCGGGCACTCCGGCCAGTGGTTCGCCGCCGAACAGGTTCAGGGCGCGGGCGTAGCGGTCCTCGGCGTCGCCCCACCGGCTTTCCCACCGGGCGCGTTGGGCCTCCGCGACGAGCATCTCGAAGCGGCCCACGTCGAGTTGCCCGTCCGCGACGCGCAACTGGTAGCCGCCGTGGCCGGAGACCAGCACGCCGGACGGTGCCCCGGCGGCCCGGTGCGGTTCCAGGGCGCGGCGCAGGGCGGAGACGTGGGTCTGGACCACCTTGGTGGCGCGTACCGGCGCGTCTTCCTCGTAGAGGGCGTCCAACAGGCTGGTCCTGGGGACCCACTGGCGGGGCCTCAGGGCGAGCGCGCACAGCACCGCGCGGCGCTGCGGAGGGCCCAGGGCGAGGGTCCGTTCGCCCAGGTGGGCGGTCACCCCGTTGAGCAGCGTGAAGCGTAGCTCGTCGGCCAAAGTGTCAGCCCTCACTCGTCGTTCCCCCATCCGGCCTGGTCAAGACCGTAATCCCCATATTTGAACATGATACGACCTGTGCGTTTACCGCCCCTTGCACGAACGTTGAGCGAGATCGGCCAGTCTCCCGTCCGGCGTCCCGCTTCCGCCGCCGGTCGGCGGCGGAAGCGGGACCGCCGCACACCACGCACGACATCCGGGGAGCACCACATGGCACACATCGAGTACGACCACATCGTCGTCGGCGCGGGGTCCGCGGGCGCCGTCGTCGCCCGGCGGCTGGTCGACGCCGGACGCAGCGTCCTGCTGCTCGAAGCGGGACCCGCCGACGACAACGAGGCGATCCACGACCCGACCGCGTCGGTGCAGCTGTGGAACAGCGCGTGGGACTGGGCCTACCAGACCGAACCGCAGACCGGTGCGGACGGCCGCCGCCTGCCCTGGCCGCGCGGCAGGACGCTGGGCGGTTCCAGCTCCCTCAACGGGATGATCTACGTGAGGGGCGCGGCGGCCGACTACGACTCCTGGGCCTACCAGGGCGCCGCGGGCTGGGGCTGGCAGGACGTCGAACCGTACTTCCGGCGGCTGGAGGACTTCGACGGCGGCGCGGCGGGCGGGCGCGGTGTCGGCGGGCCCCTGCACGTCCAGCGCAACCCCGGTCCCGACGCCCTGGTCAGCGCCTGGGTGGAGGCGGCCGCACAGTACGGGCTGCCGCTCAACGAGGACTACAACAGCGGTGACCAGTACGGCGTGAGCCTCACCCAGCACACCATCAAGGACCGCCGCAGGCAGTCCACCTGGGTCGCGTACGGCAGTGCCGTGCGGGAGAACCCGCTCCTGACCGTGGTCACCGGCGCGCTGGTGACCCGGATCGTCTTCGACGGCGACCGCGCGGCCGGCATCGCCTACGTGGTCGACGGCCAGGAGCAGGTCGCCCGGGCGGCGCACGACGTGGTGCTCTCGGCGGGCGTGTTCGGCACGCCCCAGCTGCTGATGCTGTCCGGCGTCGGACCGGCCGCACAGCTGCGCGGCCTCGGGCTGCGGGTGCGCGCCGACCTGCCGGGGGTGGGGCGGAACCTCCAGGACCACTGGTCGGCGCCCCTGGTGTGGAAGTCCGCGCGACCGCTGGCCCCCTGGGCCGCGCAGGGCCTGGAGGCGCACTACTTCGCGATGACCCGTCCTGGCCTGGTGGCGCCGGACGTCCAGCCGCTGTTCATGTCGTTCCCGTACCCGGTGCCGGGCGCCGAGCTGCCCGAGCACGGCTTCTCCGCGGTCGGCCAGCTGCTGCACCCGTACAGCCGCGGCGAGGTCCGGCTGCGCTCGGCGGACCCGACGGCCCCGCTGGTCCTGGACCCGAAGGTGTTCTCGGACCCGCGCGACCTGGAGACCCTGGTGGACAACCTGGAGGCGCTGCGCGACATCGCCGGTCAGGACGCGCTCAAGGAGTGGAACGAGGGCGAGGTGCTGCCCGGTCCCGGCACCGCGACGCGCCGGCAGCTGCGGGACCACGTGCGCGCCACCGTGGTCTCCGGTCACCACCAGGTCGGCACGGCCCGCATGGGCCTGGACGCGCTGGCCGTGGTCGACCCCGAACTGCGCGTGTACGGGGTGCGGAACCTGCGCGTCGCCGACGCCTCGGTCATGCCGCACGAGCCCAGCGGCAACACCAACGCGCCCACGGTGATGATCGGCGAGCGGGCGGCCGACCTCGTCCTGGGGCGGATCGGCTAGGCAGCCGGCCGCATCGGCGGACCCCGCCGTGGGCGCGTCCCGCCGACGCGCCCACGGCGCCCCGCCCTCGTACGCACCACCCCCATCACACCCTTCGTACGCTCCACCCCCACCTCTCTCTTCGTACGCATAGCCCTCGCCCCTCCCCCAGAAAGCGACCGCACCGCCATGCCCACCACCGTCACCGCCGCCGTCTCCCGCGCCCCGGGCGAGGGCTTCCTGCTCGAAGAACTGGAACTGGACGATCCACGCCCGGACGAGGTCCTGGTCCGCTACGCGGCCGCCGGTCTGTGCCACACCGACCTGGAGGCCGCCGCGGGCCGCCTGCCCACCCCGCACCCGGTGGTCCTCGGGCACGAGGGGGCCGGCACCGTCGAGGCCGTCGGCTCCGCGGTCACCGGCTTCGCGCCCGGGGACCGGGTCGTGCTGAGCCTGGACTCGTGCGGCACCTGCCCCAACTGCCTGGCCGGACAGCCCGCCTACTGCGACCACCACATCCCGCTGAACTTCCACGCGCGCCGGGCCGACGGCACGGTCGGCCTGCGGGACGCGGCAGGACATCCCGTGCACGACCACTTCTTCGGCCAGTCCTCCTTCGCCTCCCACGGCCTCGCGCACGCCCGCGGCCTGGTCAAGGTCACCGACGACGCCCTGCCCCTGCCGCTGCTCGCCCCGCTCGGCTGCGGTCTCATCACCGGGGCCGGGGCCGTCCTCAACTCCCTGCGGGTGCGGGCGGGGAGCAGCGTGGCGGTGTTCGGCCTGGGCGCGGTCGGGCTCGCGGCCCTGATGGCTTCCGTCGCCGCGGGCGCGACCCGCGTCATCGCCGTCGACCGCAACCCCGGACGCCTCGCCCTGGCCGCGGAGCTGGGCGCCACCGACCTCGTCGACGCCTCCGCCACCGACGCCGCCGCGGCCGTCCTCGACCTCACCGGGGGACGCGGCGTGGACCACAGCGTGGAGTCCACCGGAGTCGTCTCCGTGATGGACGCGGCCGTCTCGGTCCTCGCCCCGCTCGGCTCCGCTGCCGTGCTCGGCGTCGCGGCCCTGGACGCCGACCTGCGGGCCAACGCCTTCGAACTCCTCAAGGGGCGTACCGTGACCGGCTCCGTGATGGGCCATCAGGCCCCCGGAGTACTGATACCGCGCCTGCTCGACCTCCACCGCCGGGGCAGGTTCCCGCTGGAGCGCCTGGTCACGAACTACCCGCTGGCCGACATCGACCGCGCCCTCGCCGACGTCGCCTCGGGCGCCACGGTCAAGGCCGTCCTGACCCACGGCGCCTGAGCCCGCGCACGCCGACCGCTGAGGCGTGTTGCGAGAGTCCCGCCCGGCCCGCGCGCCCAACGCGACGCGTGCGGAGGCGACTTCCCGACCCACCACCGAACAACCACCCACCATCCCTGGAGCAACCCGCATGTCCTCGTCCAAGCACTCACGCCTGCGCGCCGTCCGCACCGTCGGCGCGACGGCCGCCGCTTCCGCGCTGGCCGCGTGCGCCCTCTCCCCCACCGCCGCGGCCGCGCCGGACACGGGCGACGCCGCCTCCCACCGCGACCGGCCCACCGTCGTCCTCGTGCACGGCGCGTTCGCCGACGCCTCCGGTTGGAACGCGACCACGGCCCGGCTGCGCCACGAGGGCTATCCCGTGGTCGCGGTGGCCAACCCGCTGCGTGGGCTCGACTACGACGCCGCGTACGTCGCCGGGGTCCTCAAGAGCGTCAAGGGCCCGAAGATCGTGGTCGGCCACTCGTACGGCGGCGCCGTCATCACCAACGCCGCCGCCGAGGTGCCCGACGTCAAGGCACTCGTCTACATCGCCGCGTTCGTGCCCGACCGGGGCGAGTCCCTCGGCGCCCTGATCGAGGGGCACCCGGACCCGACCGTACCGCCGCTGCCGCAGCGCACGATCAGCTACACCCGGCCGGACGCGACCACCGGGACGGACGTGTTCCTCGACCCGGAGCGCTTCCGCGCGGCCTTCGCGGCCGACGTGCCCGTGTCCGACGCGGCCGTGATGGCGGCCTCCCAACGGCCCATCGCTGTCGAGGCGTTCGGGCAGCCGACCCGGCGCACGGCCTGGAAGACGCTGCCGTCCTGGGCCCTGGTCGCCACCCAGGACCAGGCCATCGGCCCGGCCCTGGAGCGCTTCATGGCGCGGCGCGCCGGTGCCCGCATCACCGAGGTGCGCGGCTCGCACGCCGTCATGGTCAGCCACCCCGGGGCCGTGACCCGCCTGATCGAGCAGGCCGACCGGGCCACCCGCTGACCCGGGACGACCCCGACGGAGCGGCCGGCCGCCACCGGCCGGCCGCTCCACCCCTCCCGCACCAGACCGACCACGACGGCCGCACGAAACGGAACCGCACCATGCCTGCCCAGGGCACGCCCCTCCCCCGCACCACGTCCGCACCCGCCCTCGTGAGCGGGCTCCTCCTCGCGTTCGCCGCACTCCACCTGGTCACCGTGTGGACGCCCCCGGGCCAGTGGGCGGAGAACGCCCTGATCCGGGGGTACGCCGACCAGGCGCGCGCCCTGCCGCTGACCGGCCCCTGGGGGCTGCCGCCGCTGACGCACGAGGAGGCGGCCGTCGCCGCGGGCCTGGCGCTGATCGCCGTCGTCACCGCGGTCCGGCGATGCTGGCGCGCGGGCTGCACGGCCGTGGCGACGCTGGTGGTGACCACCGGTGGGACGGAGGCCCTCAAGCGGTTCGTGTTCGTACGTCCCGACCTCGTCGGGGCGGACGACAACCTGACGGAGGCCAGCTTCCCCAGCGGCCACGTGGCGATCACCGCGGCGCTCGCCCTGGGCTTCGTCGCGGTCGCCTCCCCGCGGCTGCGCGGCGGTGTGGCGGCCCTCGGCGCCCTGTGGGTGGCGGTCGCCGCGGGTGCGGTCCAGGCCCTGTACTGGCACCGGCCCAGCGACGTGCTCGGCGCCGTCCTGCTGGCCTGCGCGTGCTACGCCGCCGCGCGCCACCTCATCGGCACCGGTCCCGCCCCCGACGCGCCCCGGCGGCGCGCCACGCTGCCGCTCGTCCTGAGCGCGGTCGGCGCTCTGGTGGCCGCCTCCAGGACGGACGCGGTGGCGCGCCCTCTGGTGTTCTCCGCGGCGGCCTTCGTCTGTGCCGTCCTGGTGTGGTGGGTCGCCACCCGCCCGGCGTCCGAGGGCGCCGCCGCGGTGCCGGAACGGCGGCGGCCCGCCCGGAGCGCGCGATGACGCGGGTCCGGACGGGCCGTGGTGTGGCGGGCTCCGGGCCGCTAGCGGAGTGCGTGGGCGTGTGTCCGGTGCGTCAGGTGGACCAGCTCGTCGAGCAGCTCGCGCAGCAGGCCCTCGGTGAAGTCGTCGCCCAGGAAGGCCCCTTCGGCGTCGAAGCGCCGGTGGGACTGGAAGAGCGTGACCTCGGGGTGGGCCACCACCGGCGCCTGGACGCGGTGCAGGATCTGACGGAGCACCAACTGGCCGCGCGCGGTGCCGAACTGGGAGGGCGAGGCGCCCAGGATGGCCGTGGGCTTGGCGCGCAGGACGGAGTCGCCCGGCGGGCGGGACAGCCAGTCCAGGGCGTTGACCAGGACGCCGGGGATCGCGGAGTTGTACTCGGGCGTCGCGATGAGCAGCCCGTCGGCCTCCCGTACGCGCTCGCGCAGCTCCACCACGGCGGCGGGCGGGTGCGCTTCGAGGTCCTGGTCGAAGTGCGGCAGGGCGCCGATGCCTTGGTGGACGTCGACGGTGACGCCGGTCGGCGCCTGGGCCTTGAGTGCGTGCAGCAGGCCGGTGTTGTGCGAGCCGGCGCGCAGGCTGCCGGAGAGGGCGAGGAAACGCAGGTCGGACATGGGGAGTTGGCTCCGGTTCGATCGGGAGGGGCGTGGGGGGGGGGGGGGGGCCCCCCCGGGGGGGGGGGGGGGGGGGGCGCCCCGCCCCCCCCCCCCCGCCCGCCCCCCCCCCCCACAACAACAACAACAAAAAAAACCCACACCAAACGCGA
>NZ_JBEOYE010000129.1:0-20955 GCF_040296945.1 Streptomyces sp. NPDC001941
GGGGGGCGGGCGGGGGGGCCGGCCGGGGCGGCGGGCGGGGGGCCCCGGCGGGGCGTCAGCGGCCCTGGAGGGACTTGACGTTGTTGCCGAAGGTCCAGTTCTTCGAGCCGTCCCAGTTGAGCGACCAGGTCATCAGGCCCTTGAGGGCGCCGTTGTACTTGTTCCAGGCCTGGGCGACCAGGGAGGTGCTCATGTAGCCGCCGCCCGCGCCGGGTTGGGCGGGCAGGCCGGGGACCTGCTTGTCGTAGGGGACCTTGATGGTGGTGCCCTGGATGACGAGGCCCTTGTTGAGGCAGTCGGTCTGGGTGGTGAAGCCCTGGACGGTGCCGGCCGAGTAGGAGTCGCCCGCGCAGCCGTACATGCTGCCGTTGTAGTACTGCATGTTGAGCCACCACAGGCGGCCGTTGTCGGCGTACTTCTTCACGATCGGCAGGTACGCGCCCCAGATGGAGCCGTACGTGATGCTGCCGCCGGTGACGTAGGCGGTCTCCGGGGCCATCGTCAGGCCAAAGCCCGCGGGCATCTGGGCGAGCACGCCGTCGATGATGCGGATCAGGTTGGCCTGCGAGGCGGAGAGCGTGTTGATGTTCCCGCTGCCGACCAGGCCGGTCTCGATGTCGATGTCGATGCCGTCGAAGTTGTACTTCTTCAGGATCGGCACGATCGTGGCGACGAAGCGGTCGGCGACGGCGCTGGAGCTGAGGTCGATGCCCGCGGCGGCGCCGCCGATGGACATCAGGATGGTCGACCCGGCGGCCTTGGCCGCGCACATCTCGGCGGGGGTGGCCACCTTCACGGTGGCGTCCATGCCGTCCTCCCACAGCACGGTGCCGTCCGAACGGATCACCGGGAAGGCGGCGTTGATGACGTTGTAGCCGTGGGCGGCGATCCGGGAGTCGGTGATGGGGGTCCAGCCGAACGGCGGGTGGACGCCGTTGGAGGAGCCGTCCCAGTTCTCCCAGTAGCCCTGGAGGACCTTGCCCGCGGGCCTGGGCTTGAGCGCGCAGGTGTCGGCCGCCCGCGCCTGGCTCGTCGCTCCGGGTGTCGCGGTGATCCCGAGCTGGAGTGCCAGGGCCAGCGCGAGCCCCGTCCCCAGTGCCCGTACCGTGCGACCGATCATGGCTGCTGCTCCCCTCGTGGCGTCCGGTGACGTACGTGGTGGTGCTGCGCCGAAGGTAGGTTGGTCCAGACCAACCGTCAAGAGGTCTGGACCAGAAACGGAATGACGGAGCATCAGATTCCGCCGGGGCGCGCGGCGTTGGGCACACCGCCCCGGCGGACACCGAAGGCCCGGCCCGCGAGCGGGCCGGGCCTTCGGTGACGGTACGTCAGGCGAGCGTGGCGATCGCCTGGTTGAAGGTCGCCGACGGGCGCATGACCGCCGTGGCCTTCTCCACGTCCGGCTGGTAGTAGCCGCCGATGTCGGCCGGGTTGCCCTGGACCGCGATCAGCTCCTCGACGATCTTCTGCTCATTGGCGGTGAGCGTCTCGGCGAGCGGGGCGAAGGCCTTGGCCAGCTCCGCGTCGTCGGTCTGCCCGGCCAGCTCCTGGGCCCAGTACAGGGCGACGTAGAAGTGGCTGCCGCGGTTGTCGATGCCGCCCAGGCGACGGGTCGGCGACTTGTCCTCGTTGAGGAAGGTGCCGGTCGCGCGGTCCAGGGTCTCGCCCAGGACCTTGGCGCGGGCGTTGCCCGTGGTGGTGGCCAGGTGCTCGAAGGAGACGGCCAGGGCCAGGAACTCGCCGAGCGAGTCCCAGCGCAGGTAGTTCTCCTTGACCAGCTGCTGGACGTGCTTGGGGGCCGAGCCGCCCGCGCCCGTCTCGAACAGGCCGCCGCCCGCCATCAGCGGGACGACCGACAGCATCTTGGCGCTGGTGCCCAGCTCCAGGATCGGGAACAGGTCGGTCAGGTAGTCGCGCAGCACGTTGCCGGTGACGGAGATGGTGTTCTCGCCGCGGCGGATGCGCTCGACCGACAGCTTGGTCGCCTCGACCGGCGCGAGGATCCGGATGTCCAGGCCCTCGGTGTCGAACTCCGGCAGGTAGGCGTTGACCTTGGCGATCAGCTGCGCGTCGTGGGCGCGGGTCTCGTCCAGCCAGAAGACGGCCGGGTCGCCGGTGGCGCGGGCGCGGGTGACGGCGAGCTTGACCCAGTCCTTGATCGGGTCGTCCTTGGTCTGGCAGGCGCGGAAGATGTCGCCCTCGGCGACCTCCTGCTCCAGGACCGTGGTGCCCGCGGCGTCGACCAGGCGGACGGTGCCCGCGGCGGCGATCTCGAAGGTCTTGTCGTGGGAGCCGTACTCCTCGGCCTTCTGCGCCATCAGGCCGACGTTCGGCACCGAGCCCATGGTGGCCGGGTCGTAGGCGCCGTGCGCCCGGCAGTCGTCGATGACGGCCTGGTAGACGCCCGCGTAGGAGCTGTCCGGCAGCACCGCGAGGGTGTCGGCCTCCTCGCCGTCCGGACCCCACATGTGGCCGGAGGTGCGGATCATGGCCGGCATCGAGGCGTCGACGATGACGTCGGACGGCACGTGCAGGTTGGTGATGCCCTTGTCGGAGTCGACCATGGCCAGGGCCGGGCCCTCGGCGATCTCGGCCTCGAAGGACGCCTTGATCGCGGCGCCGTCGGAGAGCCCCTCCAGGCCCTTGAGGATGCCGCCCAGGCCGTCGTTCGGGGAGAGGCCGGCGGCGGCCAGCTGCTCGCCGTACTGCGCGAAGGTCTTCGGGAAGAAGGCGCGCACCACGTGGCCGAAGACGATCGGGTCGGAGACCTTCATCATCGTGGCCTTGAGGTGCACGGAGAACAGCACGTCCTCCGCCTTGGCGCGCGCGACCTGCGCGGACAGGAACTCCTGCAGGCGGGCGGCGCGCATCACGGAGGCGTCGACGACCTCGCCGGCGAGCACCGGTACCGACTCGCGCAGCACGGTGGTGGTGCCGTCGGCGGCGACGTGCTCGATGCGCAGCGCGCCGGCCTCGGCGATCGTCACGGACTTCTCGGTGGAGCGGAAGTCGTGCTCGCCCATGGTGGCGACCTCGGTCTTCGACTCACCGCTCCAGGCGCCCATGCGGTGCGGGTGGGCCTTGGCGTAGTTCTTCACCGAGGCGGGGGCGCGGCGGTCGGAGTTGCCCTCGCGCAGCACCGGGTTGACGGCGGAGCCCTTGATCTTGTCGTAGCGGGCGCGGACCTCGCGCTCCTCGTCCGTCTTCGGGTCGTCCGGGTAGGCCGGCAGCGCGTAGCCCTGGCCCTGGAGCTCGGCGACCGCGGCCTTCAGCTGCGGGATGGAGGCCGAGACGTTCGGCAGCTTGATGATGTTGGCCGCGGGGGTCTTGGCCAGCTCGCCCAGCTCGGTGAGGGCGTCCGGGATCCGCTGCCCCTCCTCGAGGTACTCGGGGAACACCGCGATGATCCGGCCCGCCAGGGAGATGTCACGGGTCTCCACGGTCACACCGGCGGTGGACGCGTAGGCCTGGATCACCGGCAGGAAGGAATGCGTCGCCAAGGCCGGGGCCTCGTCGGTGTGCGTGTAGATGATGGTCGAGTCAGTCACCAGGTGCTCCGCTCCACGTCTCTGCAACATTGCTCGACATCAAGATATCTCGTGTGCGGGCCCTGTTCGACAAGCCCCCCGGACGGCCCGGACGCTCCGGCCGGACACCACGTGGAGTGAGCGTGGCGTCACACCGGGTGGAGTTCGGGGTGGGCGTCCCACCAGGCGCGGTGGAAGGGGTGGTTGTCGACGGTCGCCTCGTAGGCCCGGGCCGCCGCCGCGAACAGCAGCTCCGCCTCGTGGGCGGGCAGCGCCGCGCGGTGCCAGGCCAGCCGGATGCGGCCGGTGACCGGGGAGCCGGCCAGCGGGCGCACCACGGTGCCGGGCGCCGCGGGCGCGCCGGGCTGGCTGAGCGAGACGGCCCGGCCGCGGGCGACCATCTCGTAGCTCATCCTGCGGTCGGCGATGCGGTAGCGCAGGGCGGGCGCGAAGCCGGCCCGGGCGCACGCCTCGACCAGCGCCTCCGGGCCCCCGTCGTCGTCCTCGATGAGCGTCATCCAGGACTCCCCCGCCAGGTCGGCGAGGTCCACCGCGTCCCGCGCGGCCAGCGGGTGGTCCTCGGGCAGCCGTACGGCGAAGGGCTCGCCGGCGATCAGCGTGCGGGCCAGCGCGCCGTCGGGGAGCGGCACCTCGTGGTCGTTGACCTCGCCGTACACGATGGCGTCGTAGCGCCCGCCGCCCAGCCCCCGGGAGAGCGCGGTCACCGAGTGCTCCAGGTCGACGGTGACCTCGCGGCCGGGCAGGAAGAGGTCGGTCCGCTCCAGGAGGGTGTCGAGCAGGACCAGCAGGATGCAGCCCAGGCGCAGCGGGGCGCCGGCCGGGACGGCGCGGGCGTGCGTGCCCAGGGCGTCCATCTCGCTGAGCACCCGGCCCGCGGTGGCCAGCACCAGGCGGCCGAGCGGGGTGGGCTCCATCCCGTACCGGCTGCGGGTGAAGAGCTCGCCGCCGGTGACCCGTTCGATGCGGCGCAGCTGGGCGGAGAGCGAGGGCTGGGAGACCCCGAGCCTGCGGGCGGCGCGGCCCAGGCTGCCCGCCTCCGCGATGCGGCAGACGGCAACCAGGTGTCTCAGCTCCAGCTGCATTTTCCGAGGGTACGCAGGCGGGCCCCGGCGCACCATAACTCCCGTCGTATGCCCGGCTGGTATGTCCCTGCTTCGCCATGTCCACGTCCATACTCGGCGGCGACGTACAGGCCCCCCACGATCGGAGTGGACGTTGCGCCCCTTCAGATTGACGGCCGCCGTGGCAGCACTCGCCCTGACCACGGGCCTGACCGGCACCCTCGCCGGCCCGGCATCGGCCAGCCCCCCGTCGCACCAGGGGAAGGACCAGCGGTCCTCCCCCCTCTCCAAGGCCGTCGCCGCCGCCGACCTCGCGGTCCGCAGCGGCATGGACTCCCTCGTCAACTCCGCGCAGGAGCAGTACGAGCGCCGGCTCGTCACCCCCTGGGTGAAGGACCTCTACTCCGTCGCGTACGAGCGCAGCTACCGGGGGCTCCCGGTGGTCGGCGGCGACGCGGTGGTGCTCGCCGACGGCGACGGGGACGTGCGCGCGCTGCAGTCCGCGTCCTCGGTCCGGGTGGACGTGTCGACCACCCCGAGCGTGACCGCGAAGCGCGCCGAGGCGGTGTCCCGCACCCGGCTGAAGCGCACCGACGAGGTCGTGAGCAGCCGTCTGGTGGTCCGGCTCAGGAACGACCGGCCGGTGCTCGCCTGGGAGACCGTGCTGTCCGGGCGCACCGCGAGCGCGCCCAGCAGGCTGCACGTCTTCGTGGACGCGCGCACCGGCCGGGTGGTGGACTCCTACGACGACGTGGCCGCCGGGACCGCCAACAGCAAGTGGAACGGCCCCGCCCCGGTCACCATCGACACCACCGCCTCCGGCGGCACCTACTCCCTGCGCGACCCGAACCGCCCGGGCCTGAGCTGCGCCGACTACTCCTCGGGCACGGTGTTCTCCAAGTCCTCCGACTCCTGGGGCACGGGCAACCCGACCAGCAAGGAGACCGGCTGCGCGGACCTGATGTTCGCCGCGCAGAAGCAGTGGAACATGCTGAGCTCGTGGCTGGGGCGCAACGGCGTCAACGGCAGCGGCCGCAGCTTCCCCGCGAAGGTCGGCCTGAACGACCTCAACGCGTACTGGGACGGCAGCTCGGTCACCATCGGCCACAACAGCGCCAACGAGTGGATCGCCGGGATCGACGTGGTGGCCCACGAGTACGGGCACGCGATCGACTCCAACACCCCCGGCGGCACCAGCGGCCAGGAGGCCGGGCTCGGCGAGGCCACGGGTGACATCTTCGGCGCGCTGACGGAGGCGTACGCGGCCGAGCCCTCGCCGTACGACACCCCCGACTACACCGTCGGCGAGATGATCAACCTCCAGGGCCAGGGCCCGATCCGCAACATGTACAACCCGCCGCTGGTCAACAACGACCCGGCCTGTTACAGCTCCTCGATCCCCGGCACCGAGACCCACAAGGCCGCCGGGCCGCTCAACCACTGGTTCTACCTGCTCGCGGAGGGCACCAGCCCCGGCGGCGGCAAGCCCAACAGCCCGACCTGCAACAGCAGCACGCTCACCGGCGTCGGCGTGCAGAACGCCGGCAAGATCTTCTACGGCGGCATGCTGCTGAAGACCTCCAGCATGAGCTACAAGAAGTACCGTACGGCGACGCTGAGTTCGGCCAAGTCGCTGGACCCGGCGACCTGCAACCTGTTCAACCGCACCAAGGCGGCCTGGGACGCGATCAGCGTGCCCGCCCAGACCGGTGACCCGACCTGCACCCCCAGCGGCCAGCAGGACGACTTCTCGCTCGGCCTGAACCCGGCCTCCGGCTCGGTCCAGCAGGGCGCCTCGGTCACCACCAGCGTGGTCACCAACACCACCGCGGGCAACGCCCAGTCCGTCGCCCTGACCGCCTCGGGCCTGCCGGCCGGGGTGACCGCCTCCTTCAGCCCGGCGACCGTGCAGTCCGGCCAGTCCTCGACGCTGACCCTGTCGGCGACCGCCAACGCGGCCCCCGGCTCCACCACGATCACCGTCAAGGGCCAGGGCAGCACGCTCTCGCACACCGCGGACTACGTGCTCACCGTCGGCGGCACCCCGCCCGGCGGCAGCACCCCGCCCGACATCAGCGTCGACAACGTCCGCGCGCACCTCACCCAGCTGAACACCATCGCGTCTCAGAACGGCGGCAACCGCCGTGCGGGCAGCGGCGGTTACACGGCCTCTGTGGCGTACGTCAAGGGCAAGCTGCAGGCCGCCGGCTACCAGGTGACCGAGCAGTCCTGCACCACCTGCACCTACCCGTCCAACAACCTGGTCGCCGACTGGCCCGGTGGCCCGTCCGACCAGGTCGTCATGTTCGGCGCGCACCTGGACAGCGTCTCGGCGGGCCCCGGCATCAACGACAACGGCTCCGGCTCGGCGACCCTGCTGGAGAACGCGCTCGTGCTGGCGCAGAAGAACCCGACCCTGACCAAGCACGTCCGGTTCGCCTGGTGGACCGACGAGGAGCAGGGCCTGAACGGCTCCAAGTTCTACGTCTCGCGCCTGTCGGCCACCGACCGGGCCGCGATCAAGGCGTACTACAACTTCGACATGGTCGGCTCCACCAACGCCGGCTACTTCATCAACAACCTCAACTCCACCGCCGCCGCGCCCCTGAAGGCGTACTGGACCTCCCTCAACCTCGCCCCCGAGGAGAACGTCGAGGGCCAGGGCCGCAGCGACGACTACTCCTTCCAGCAGGCGGGCGTCGCCACCTCCGGCTACGCGGCCGGCGCCAGCGCCCGCAAGACCGCGGCCCAGGCCGCCAAGTGGGGCGGCACGTCCGGCGCGGCGTACGACTCCTGCTACCACAGCGCCTGCGACACCACGAACAACATCAGCGCCACCGTCCTGGACCGCAGCGCCGACGGCGTCGCCTACGCCCTGTGGAAGCAGGCCGTCGCCGACACCCCGGCGCAGGACTTCTCGATCGCCGTCAACCCGGCCTCGGGCAGCGCCAACCCGGGCGAGAGCCTGACCGCGCAGGTCACCACGGCCACGCTGAGCGGCAGCCCGCAGACCGTGAACCTGTCGGTCTCCGGCGCGCCCTCCGGCGTGACCGCGTCGCTCTCGCCGTCCTCGGTCACCTCCGGCCAGTCCGCGACCCTGACCGTCCAGGTCGGCGCGAGCGCCCAGCGCGGTACGTACACGCTGACCGTCACCGGCGCCGGCACGGCCACCCACAGCACCACCTACAGCCTGTCCGTGGCGGGCGGCGGGGGCACCTGCACCCCGGCGCAGGTGGTCGCCAACGGCGGCTTCGAGTCCGGCACCAGCCCGTGGACGCAGTCCTCGGTGATCATCACCAACCAGGCGGGACAGACCCCGCACGGCGGCTCGTACTCCGCCTGGCTGAACGGCTGGGGCTCCTCGCACACCGACACCCTGACCCAGTCGCTGACCCTGCCGGCCGGCTGCTCCAGCTACCGGCT
Source organism: Streptomyces sp. NPDC001941 (assembly GCF_040296945.1). Classification (NCBI taxonomy): domain Bacteria; kingdom Bacillati; phylum Actinomycetota; class Actinomycetes; order Kitasatosporales; family Streptomycetaceae; genus Streptomyces; species Streptomyces sp. NPDC001941. Next base: position 8,033 of record NZ_JBEOYE010000129.1, read on the forward strand.
CTCCTTCTACCAGCACATCGACACCGACGAGTACGAGAACGTGGTCTACGACCGCTTCACCGTCCAGGTGGGCGGCCAGACCCTGGCCACGTACTCCAACACGGACGCGGCCGCGGGCTACGTCCAGAAGTCCTTCGACGTGTCCCAGTTCGCCGGGCAGACCGTGGTCCTGCGGTTCAACGGCGTCGAGGACCAGTCCCTGCAGACCTCCTACGTGGTGGACGACGTCACGCTGGACGTCAGCTGACGCCGTAGCGGGCGACACCGGTACCGAGCGGCACCCGCGGGCCTCCCCGCCCGCGGGTGCCGCTCGCTCGTCGTGCCGGGTCCGGGCCCCGTGCCGCCCGCGTCGCCATGCCGCGTCCGTCGTCAGGCGGCCGGGGGCCTAGACTCCGTCGGATGGCGAAGTACTTCGACGTGCACCCCCAGAACCCCCAGGCACGCACCATCAGCACCCTGGCCGACAGCATCCGCGGCGGCGCGCTCGTCGCGTACCCCACGGACTCCTGCTACGCCCTGGGCTGCCTGCCCGGCAACCGCGACGGCCTGGCCAGGATCCGCCAGATCCGTCAGCTGGACGACCGGCACCACTTCACCCTGGTGTGCGAGACGTTCGCCCAGCTCGGGCAGTACGTGCAGATCGACAACGACGTGTTCCGCGCGATCAAGGCCGCGACGCCGGGCAGCTACACCTTCATCCTGCCCGCCACCCGGGAGGTGCCGCGCCAGCTGCTGCACCCCAAGAAGAAGACGGTGGGCGTGCGCATCCCGGACCACACGGTCACCCAGGCCCTGCTCGCCGAGCTGGGCGAGCCGCTGCTGTCCAGCACGCTGCTGCTGCCCGACGAGGAGGAGCCGCTCACCCAGGGCTGGGAGATCAAGGAGCGCCTCGACCACGTGGTGGACGCGGTCATCGACTCCGGCGACTGCGGCACCGAGCCGACCACGGTGATCGACTTCTCGGGCGGCGACGTGGAGATCATCCGCCGGGGCGCCGGGGACACCTCCCGCTTCGAGTAGGCCCGCGGCGGGCCCGGCGGAAACCCCGGTGCGGGCGGTTGTCCCGTTCTGCGAGGATCCGCCCATGGTCCAGACGCTCGAACACCTCGTCGTACGGCACACCTGCCGCGTCCCCCTGCCCGCCGCCGTTCCTCCGGCCGCGGGCGCCCCGGGGGCCGCGGCGGCGCGGCGGTTCGACGTGGCGCTGATGTCCGTGGGGTTCAAGCTCTCCGGCGAGCTGCTGCGCCGTCTGTCCGGCCTGTCCGCGGCGGCGGTCGACGCGGTCGCCCGGGGCACCCTCGACGGCGTGCGGGAGCTGGTCGGCGACCACGTCCGGCACAACACCTACTTCGTCGGCTTCCCCCAGGGCGTGCCGGACACCGCCGACTTCTGGGCGCACTGCGTCGCCCGGGCGCTGGCCGCCGACGAGTCCACCCGTGCCGACGTCCTGGCCCAGCTGGAGCGCGGCTCGGTGGACCTGCTGTCGCTGCCGGAGTACGGGCGCTACCAGCACCCGTACGAGGCGGTGCTCGCCGCCCACGACGAGCTCGTCGCCGGCGCGGACGACCGGGTCACCCTGCTGCACCCGGGCGGCCCGGTGGCCGAGGAGGCGGGCGCGCTGTACCTGGCCCTGGCGGGGGCCGCGACGCCGCTGGGCGAGGAGGGGCTGCGGGACCTCGCGGTGCTGGCCTCGGCCTGCGCGGACAGGCCGCAGCCGGAGGCGGTCCCGGTGCGCGAGAGCCGTGCGGTGATCAACCGGGAGCGCGTGGAGGCGGGCGCGCCGCCGCTGCTCGACACGGTCACCGACGTGCTGCGGCTGGCCTGCGCCCTGTCGGCCGGGGACGTCACGCTCACGGAGCGGACCCGGTTCCGCTCGCTGCCCCGGCGGCAGCGGCGGACGCTGCTGGAGGGCCTGCACGCGCTCGTCGCGCGGGACCCGGCCCGGCTGGCGGACGTCCACGCGCACGCCGAGGCGTTCAAGCGGCTGGGCGAGCGGCTGCACCCGCACGAGTACCCGGCGCTGCCGGGGGCCGCCGAGGTGTTCGCCGTGGCCCGGGGCGAGCGGGCGGCGCGGACCCTGGAGAGCCGGGTGGAGGAGCTGCTGTCGGGCGGCGACCCGGTGGGGGCCGCGGGGCTGCTCGCGGTGGCCCCGGGGCGGCTGCTGCGCGCGGTGGACCGGCTGCTGCGGGAGTGCGGTACGGACGAGGAGCGGGCGGCGGTCGCCGGGGCGGCGGAGCGGGCGGTGCCCGGGGCGTCGGCGCGGGTGCTGCTCTCGGTGCGCGAACACCTGCTGAACCGGGCCGGGGACGGTGCGGGGCGGGCCGGCGACGCGGCGCCGCGCAGGCGCGTCTTCGTGAACCGCAAGGGGCGGGGCGCCGTCGCCGACGACACCCGGGCGCCGCTGCCCGCCGCCGAGGCGGCCCGGCTGGCGCGCGTCCTGGACGAGGAGGTGGCGCGGCGGCTGCCCGGCCCGGGGCACCTGCTGGTCGACCCGGACGTGCTGGACGTGGCGCTGCCGCTGAGCGGCAAGGCGACGACGGGCGGGCTCGGGGTGCTGCCGCGCGGCTCGGTGTCGCCGGTGGACGGGGAGCTGCTGCGGTTCTTCGTGTACTGGAAGGAGGCGGCGCGGCGGACCGACTTCGACCTGGCGGCGCTGGTCCTGGACGACGCGTACGCGACGGTGGCCTGGCTGTCGTACACCGCGCTCAAGGACGTCGAGGGCGTGCACTCGGGCGATGTCACCGAGGCGCCCGAGGGCGCTTCGGAGTTCATCGACCTGCGCCTGGGCGCGGTGCGCGGGACGTTCGTGGTGCCGCAGGTCAACGTGTACGCGGGCGAGGGCTTCGAGGAGGTCGAGGAGTCGTTCTTCGGGTTCATGCTGCGCGGGGGCGAGCAGGCCGGGCGCCCCTTCGAGCCGCGCACGGTGCGGATGAAGTCGGACCTGCGCGGCGCGGGGCGGGTGGCGCTGCCGCTGGTGTTCCGGCGGGGCGACGACGGCCGCTGGCGGGCGCTCTGGCTGCACCAGTACCTGCGGGGGTACCCGAGCGCGAACCGCGTGGAGGACAACCGGCTGACGGTGGCGGAGCTGGTGCGGGCCTCGGTGGAGCGCGAGTACCTGACCGTGCGGCACCTGACGGACCTGCTGGCGCGGCGGGCGGCGGTGACCACGGTGTGGGACGGCGGTGCGGTGCCGGACGGTCCGGTGACGTACGTCGGCCTGGAGCGGCCGGAGGGGCTGCACCCGGACTCCCGGGTGTTCACCCGGGAAAACCTGCGCGACCTGGTCCCGGAGTGAGTGTTAGCGTGGGTCCACGGCGAGGCCATGAACGGGCTTCCTTCTCACCTTCTTCAGATGAAACAGTCCGTTCGCTCTCCTCGCCGCTCGCTTCCCGCAGGGGGCGCCGTCCACGACGGCGCCCCCTGCGGCGTTCCCCCTGCCCCCGGTTCCCCGGCCCGGCGTGGCGCATCACACCCCCCGTTTCACCCCGACACCCCTTGATCGATCAAAGGAGGAGATGGTTAACATGTGAGCGCCGCCTAGCTCGAAAGATACTTCTGTGACTGTCAATGATGACTCGTTCACCAACTGGAAGCACCGCGAGGAGATTGCGGAGTCGATGATCCCGATCATCGGGAAGCTGCACCGCGAGCGGGACGTCACGGTCCTGCTGCACAGCCGCTCCTTGGTGAACAAGTCGGTGGTCAGCATCCTGAAGACCCACCGGTTCGCCCGGCAGATCGCCGGCGAGGAGCTGTCGGTCACCGAGACGCTGCCCTTCCTGCAGGCCCTCACCACCCTCGACCTGGGCCCGTCCCAGATCGACCTGGCCCGGCTCGCGGAGACGTACAAGGCCGACGACCGGGGCCTGTCCGTCGCGGAGTTCACCGCCGAGGCGGTCGCCGGCGCCACCGGCGCGAACAAGATCGAGCGCCGCGAGGGCCGCGACGTCGTGCTGTACGGCTTCGGCCGCATCGGCCGTCTGGTCGCCCGCCTGCTGATCGAGAAGTCCGGCTCGGGCAACGGCCTGCGGCTGCGCGCCATCGTGGTGCGCGGCGGCGGGGAGCGGGCCGGCGAGGACATCGTCAAGCGCGCGTCCCTGCTGCGCCGCGACTCCATCCACGGCCAGTTCCAGGGCACGATCACCGTGGACGAGGAGAACGGCGCGATCGTCGCCAACGGCAACACGATCAAGGTGATCTACGCCAACGACCCCTCCGAGATCGACTACACGGAGTACGGCGTCAAGGACGCCATCCTGATCGACAACACCGGCAAGTGGCGTGACCGCGAAGGACTTTCGCAGCACCTGCGCCCCGGCATCGACAAGGTCGTGCTCACCGCCCCCGGCAAGGGCGACGTGCCCAACATCGTGCACGGCGTCAACCACGACACCGTCAAGCCGGACGAGCGGGTGCTGTCCTGCGCGTCCTGCACCACCAACGCGATCGTGCCGCCGCTGAAGGCGATGGACGACGAGTTCGGTGTGCTCCGCGGCCACGTGGAGACCGTCCACTCGTTCACCAACGACCAGAACCTGCTGGACAATTACCACAAGGCCGACCGCCGCGGCCGGTCCGCGCCGCTGAACATGGTGATCACCGAGACCGGTGCCGCCTCCGCCGTCGCCAAGGCGCTGCCGGACCTGAAGGCGCCGATCACCGGCAGCTCGATCCGGGTGCCGGTGCCGGACGTCTCGATCGCGATCCTGAGCCTGCGCCTGGGCCGCGAGACCAGCCGCGACGAGGTCCTGGAGTACCTGCGCGACGTCTCGCTGAACTCGCCGCTGAAGCGCCAGATCGACTTCACCACGGCGCCGGACGCGGTCTCGATGGACTTCGTGGGCTCGCGCCACGCCTCGATCATCGACGCGGGCGCCACCAAGGTGGACGGCGACAACGCGATCCTCTACCTGTGGTACGACAACGAGTTCGGCTACTCGTGCCAGGTGATCCGGGTCGTCCAGCACGTCTCGGGCGTCGAGTACCCGACGTACCCGGCCCCGGTGGCGTAACGCACGCACACCGAAGGGCCCGCTCCCGTGAGGGGGCGGGCCCTTCGCGCGTTCCCGTCCGCTTCCCTACTCCGCCACGCGCCGCAGCCGCGCCGCCAGGTGGTGCCGCGAGTCGTGGCCCACCGCCGCCATGTCATGGGTGAACACCAGGGATCCGGCGTCCTCCAGGACGTACCGCCGCCGGGTCGACTCCACGCGCTTGGCGGTCGGCGTGAGCGCGACGTGCTCGCTGACGAGGTCGGCCGCTCCCCCGTCCACCGTGCCGACCAGCACCTCGGCGATCCCGGTCGGCTGGGTGACGAGACCCTCGACGCGCCCGCCCTCCTGCATCCGCCACCAGCCGCTCTCCCGGGCGGAGGGCCGCAGCGGGCGCCCCTCCCCGTCGACCAGCCAGGCCCGCGCCTCGTACTTCAGGAAGGGCCGCCCGTCGTGGCTGAAGGTCACCTCCTGCGCGTAGGCGAAGCCCTCCTCCAGCGTCGGGTACTCGCCGCTCCCCCGCCCGCTCCAGCTCCCCAGCAGCCCCAGGACGGGCGCCAGCAACGGATGCGGCTCGGGCGTCGCGGTGTACGGGTAGTCGGGTGCGGGGTCGAACATGGTGCGCGCTCCTGGGTGCGGAGGGATGGGTACGGAGACCGGGGACGGCCGGACAACTGCGGCCGCCAGCCTAGGGCCCAGACGCCGACCCCATGGCCCCCCAGCTCACTTCCGGAGCCCGAACTATGGTGTCCCACCACATACGACGGTGACCAGCGGGTTCCTACGGTGTGGCGACACCGATCCGTCCGTCCCCGCCTGGAAGTGGTGCACATGGCCGCCGCAACACCCGCTCCCACACCCCCCGCTCCCACACCCCCCGGTTCCCTCAAGCGCATCGTCGCCGCCAGCCTGATCGGCACCACCATCGAGTGGTACGACTTCTTCCTCTACGGGTCGGCGGCCGCGCTCGTCTTCAACAAGCTCTTCTTCCCCGGCTCCGACCCGCTCGTGGGCACCCTGCTCTCCTTCCTGACCTACGCCGTGGGCTTCGCGGCGCGGCCGCTGGGGGCGCTGGTGTTCGGGCACTACGGGGACCGGCTCGGGCGCAAGAAGCTGCTGGTGCTCAGCCTGCTCCTGATGGGCGGCGCCACCTTCGCCATCGGACTGCTGCCCACCCACGCCACCATCGGGACCGCCGCGCCGGTGCTGCTGACCGTACTGCGCCTGGTGCAGGGCTTCGCGCTCGGCGGGGAGTGGGGCGGGGCGGTGCTGCTCGTGTCCGAGCACGGGGACCCGCGCCGCCGCGGGTTCTGGGCGTCCTGGCCGCAGACCGGCGCGCCCGCCGGGCAGTTGCTGGCCACCGGGGTGCTCTCCGCGCTCACCGCGCTGCTCTCCGACTCCGCCTTCACCTCCTGGGGCTGGCGGGTGCCGTTCCTGCTCTCCGGGCTGCTCGTGGTCGTCGGCTTGTGGATTCGTCTCTCTGTCGATGAATCCCCGGTGTTCAAGGCCGCGTTGGAGCGGACCGAGCGCCGCAAGGCCGAACAGCACGCCCAGGACGCGGCCGAGCGGCTGCCGCTGGTCGCCGTGCTGCGCCACCACTGGCGGGACGTGCTCGTCGCGATGGGCGCCCGGATGGCCGAGAACATCAGCTACTACGTGATCACCGCGTTCATCCTGGTGTACGCCACCACCTCGACCGGCCTGAGCAAGCAGACCGCGCTCAACGCCGTCCTGGTCGCCTCCGCCGTCCACTTCGCCGTGATACCCGCCTGGGGCGCCCTGTCGGACCGGGTCGGGCGCAGGCCCGTGTACCTGATCGGCGCGGTCGGCGTCGGCGCCTGGATGTTCCCGTTCTTCGCGCTGATCGACACCGGGAGCTTCGCCGGGCTGCTGCTCGCCGTCACGGTGGGCCTCGTCCTGCACGGTGCGATGTACGCGCCCCAGGCGGCCTTCTTCTCCGAGATGTTCGCGACCCGGATGCGCTACTCCGGTGCCTCGATCGGCGCCCAGTTCTCCTCCGTGGCGGCCGGCGCCCCGGCGCCGCTGATCGCGACCGCGCTGCTCGCCGACCACGGCGGCTCGACCCCGATCGCCCTGTACGTGATCGCCGCCGCCCTGATCACCGTGGTGGCCCTGGCCTGCGCCCGCGAGACCCGCGACCGCGACCTGGCCGACGTCACCGCCGGACGGGACGGGGCGGCCGGGGCCGACTCCACCGTCCGCGCGGACGCGCGCGCCGTGTGAGTCCCGCGGGCCGTGTGAGTCCCGCGGGCCGTGCGCGTCGTGCGGTCCGTGGGGGCCCCGGGGCCGGGGCGCGTACGGGTGGGGGCCTTCCCCTCCGTACGCGCCCCGGCCTCAGGCAGCGCCCGCCAGCGCGTGCAGGCGCAGGGCCAGCTGGATCTCCAGGGCCCGGGCGGGCTCCTGCCAGTCGCGGCCCAGCAGCCGCCCGACCCGCTCCAGGCGCTGCGCCACCGTGTTCACGTGGACGTGCAGGTCGTCCTTGGTGCGGGCCGGGCTCATCCCGCTCGCGAAGTACGCGTCGAGCGTGCGCACCAGGTCCGTCCCCCGGCGGCGGTCGTAGTCGACGATCCGGCCGATGGTGCGGTGCACGAACCCGTCGATGTCCCGGGCGTCGGCCAGCAGCAGCCCCAGGAAGCCCAGGTCCTCCGCGGCCCCGCCACCACCCCGGCGGCCCAGCAGCCGCAGCGCGTCCAGGCAGCGGCGGGCCTCCCCGTAGGCGGCGGCCACCGCGCCCGCCTTGCGGTCCAGGGACGCCACCGGCGCGGAGGCCCCCACGGTGACCGGCTCGCGCAGGGCGCCGCCCAGGTGGCGGGCGGTGGCCCTGGCCAGTTCGGCGGCGCTCTCGCCGGGCCCGAGCGGCAGCACCAGGACGGTGCCCCCGTCGCGCGCGGACGCGAGGCCGTGGCGGGTGGCCGCCAGGTGGGCGGCGGCGGACGCGAGGCGCCGGCGGTCGGCGACGGCCCGGTCCGCCGCGCCCCCGTCGGCACCGGGGCCGGCGTCGGGGGTGTCCGGGCGGTCGGTCCGGGCGGCCAGCACCACGTGCGGCGCGTCCACGTCGGTCCGCAGCCGGGCGGCCCGCTCGCGCAGCAGCCGGGGGTCGCGGTCCGGGGCGTCGAGCAGGTCGTCGAGCAGTTCGCCGCGCACCCGCTGCTCGGCCTCCCCCGCGGAGCGCCGGGCGAGCAGCAGCAGGGAGGTGACCATCGCGGCGCGCTCCAGGGTGCGCTGGTCGACCGGGTCGAGGGCGGGGTGGCCGCGCAGCACGAGCGCGCCGAACACCTCGCCGCCCGCCGCGACCGCCGCCGTCCAGTCGTCGCCGAGGCGCACCGCGTGCCCGTCGGCCAGCGCGGGCGGGTGGTCCTCGGTGAACTCCACGGCGCCGCCGAGCACCTGGGACAGGGCGCTCGCCACGTCGTGGACCCCGCCGCCGCGCAGCACCAGTTCGGTGAGCCGGTCGTGGACGTCGGAGGCGCGCTCGATGACGGCGCTGCGGTCCCGGATGATCTCGTTGGCCCGCTCCAGCTCGGCGAGGGCCGAGCGGGTCTCGGCGAGCAGGTTGGCGGTGTCGATGGCGACGGCCGCGTGGGCGGCGAACGAGCCGAGCAGGGCGACCTGTTCGCGCTCGAAGACCCGGGCCCGGCGGTCGGCGGCGAAGAGCACGCCGATCACCTGGCTGCCGAGCAGCAGCGGCACCCCGAGGATGGCGACGAGTCCTTCGTCGCGCACGCCGGAGTCGATGGCGCGGGTGTGCCGGAAGCGCTCGTCGTCGAAGTAGCTGTCCGTCACGTACGGCCGGGCGGTCTGCGCGACCAGGCCGCCGAGGCCCTCCCCCATGCCGAGCCTGAGCTGCTGGAAGCGCGCGGAGACCGAGCCCTCGGTGACGCGCATGTACGTGTCCCCCGCGGCCGGGTCGTTCAGGCTCAGGTAGGCGACCTCGGTGCCCAGCAGGGAGCGGGCGCGCTGCACGATGGCCCGCAGCACGGCGTCCAGGTCGCGCAGGCCCGCCAGGTCGTGCGCGGTCTCGAAGAGCGCGGACAGCTCGGCCTCGCGGCGGCGGCGCTCCGCCAGCTCGGCGTGCACGCGCAGGGCGAGCTGCTTGGCGCGCTCCAGGTCGGCCAGCTCGCGCGGCACGGCGCCGCCGGCGCGGGCCAGCAGCACGGCGCGGTCGTACGCCTCCACGGGGGCACCCCGTGCGAGGAGTTCCAGGTAGGAGGCCTGTTCTCGGGACATGGTCACAGGGATACCTGCCGCGGCCCGGATCGCACCAGCCCTGTGGAAAACCCGGCGGCCCCGGGGAGGGCCGCCATCAGTGGGCCGTCCAGCCCCCGTCGAGCACCAGCGAGGTGCCGGTGACGAACGAGGACGGGGGGGCGCACAGGTACGCGACCGCCTCGGCGACCTCCGCCGGCTCGATCAGCCGTTTCAGGGCGGAGTCCTTCAGCAGCACCTCGGCCACCACCCGGTCCTCGTCGATGCCGTGGGCGGCGGCCTGGTCGGCGATCTGGCGCTCGACCAGCGGGGTGCGCACATAGGCGGGGTTCACACAGTTGGAGGTGACACCGTGTGGTGCGCCTTCGAGGGCGGCGGTCTTGGACAGGCCCTCCAGGCCGTGCTTGGCGGCCACGTAGGCGGACTTGTAGGCGGAGGCGCGCAGTCCGTGGACGGACGACACGTTGACGATGCGGCCCCAGCCCTGCCCGTACATGTGCGGCAGCGCGCCCCTGATCAGCCGGAAGGGGGCTTCCAGCATCACGGTGAGGACGGTGTGGAAGACGTCGGGCGGGAAGTCTTCGATGGGGCGCACCAGTTGTAGCCCCGCGTTGTTGACCAGCACGTCCGTCCCGGCGGCCGCCGCCTCGGCGGCGTCCAGGTCGGTCAGGTCCAGGACCACGGGTTCGACCGTCCCGGGCAGCGCCGCGGCCTCCGCGGCGAGCCGCTCCAGGCCGTCGGCGGCCCGGTCCACGGCCCTGACCCGGGCCCCGGCGGCCGCCAGGCGCAGGGCGCAGGCGCGGCCGATGCCGCCCGCGGCGCCGGTGACGAGCGCGGTGCGGCCGCCGAGGTCGAGGCGGACGGAGTGGGGGGCGGGGCCCGCGGTGTTGGTCATGCTCGGCACCCTAGGAAGCCCCGGGAGCCGTCTACATATGGTCTGCGCACATAGTTCAGCCCAGAGGCGTGGTGTCGAACCATGTCGGTTCATCGACGAGCGCCTGCTTGATCCGGAACAGGGCGAAGTCCCCCAGCTCCGGCAGCTCGTCCAGGGCGAACCAGCCGACCTCCAGCGACTCGTCGTCGTTGACCCGGGCCTCGCCGCCGACCGCGCGGCAGCGGAAGGAGATGTCCATGTACTGGCACCGGTCGCCGTTGGGGTAGGTCACCGGGCCGCGCATGGCCTCCACCAGGACCACCCGCTCGACCTCGCAGCGCACGGCCGTCTCCTCGTACACCTCGCGCACCACCGTGGCGGCGGGCTGCTCGCCCGGCTCGGGGATGCCGCCGATGATCGACCACTGCCCGTTGTCGGCCCGCCGGGCGAGCAGCACCCGCCCCTGGTCGTCGAAGACGACCGCGCTGGTCCCGGGCAGCAGAAGGAGCTGCTGCCCGGCGCGGGCGCGGATCTGCCGGATGAATTCGGGAATCGCCATGCCCCGACCCTAGGACGTGCCCGACGGGCCGGGTCGGGTCGGGTCCGTCGGCCCGGACCAGGCGCCCCGGACCCCGCACCCCGGGCCCTCGGCTCGGACCCGGTGCCTCAGGCCTCGCGGGCCGCCCTGCGGCGCCCCAGCGCCGTGCGCGCCGCCAGGGCCAGGCCGACCGCGGCGAGGGCCGCCAGGGCCGCCTCGGGGGCCGTGCCCATGCGGGTGGCGGGCGTCAGCGAGGAGCGCAGCGGCACCTCGTCCACCAGCGCGTCCGGCGTGAACATCTTCGTCCGCTCGGCCACCGTCCCGTCGGGCCGGATGATCGCGCTCACCCCGCTGGTCACCGGCACCACCACCGCGCGGCTGTGCTCGACGGCGCGCACCCGGGACATCGCCAGCTGCTGGTAGGTCATCTCGCTGCGCCCGAAGGTGGCGTTGTTGCTCGGTACGGTGATCAGCTGGGCGCCGTGCGTCACGGTGTCGCGCACCGCCCAGTCGAACGCCGCCTCGTAGCAGGTCGCCAGGCCGACCTTGGTCCCCGCCAGGTCGAAGACCCCGACCTTGTTCCCCGGGCCGAAGTCGGTGCGCACCCGGTCGACGTCGGAGTTGAAGAGCCGTACGAACGAGCGCATCGGGATGTACTCGCCGAAGGGCTGCACGTGCCGCTTGTCGTAAGTGTCGACCGGGCCGCGCTCGGGGTCCCACTCGATGAGGGTGTTGCGCAGCTTGCCGGTGTCGGGGGTGAGCACCGCGCCGATGACGGTGGGGACCCCGATGGCGCGCACGGCCCGGTCGATCACCTCGCGGGCGTCCTCGTTGCGGTAGGGGTCGAGGTCGGAGGAGTTCTCCGGCCAGAGCACGAAGTCGGGCTTCGGCTCCCTGCCCGCCTTCACGTCGGCGGCGAGCTGCTCGGTGCGGCGCGCGTGGTTGTCGAGCACGGCGCGGCGCTGGGAGTTGAAGTCCAGGCCCAGGCGCGGCACGTTGCCCTGGATCGCGGCGACGGTGGCCGTGCCGTCCTCGGCGGCGTCCGAGACCAGCGGCCGTGCGGCGAAGGCGCCGGCGACCGGGACGAGCAGGGCGAGCAGCGCGACGGCCACCGGTCCGCGCGGCAGCTCGCCGGTGGCCCGGTACGCGCGGACGCGGCGGGCGCACTCGTACAGGCCGAAGCCGCACAGCACCACGGCGAAGCTCAGCACGGGCGTGCCGCCGACGGCGGCCAGCGGCAGGAAGACCCCGTCGGCCTGGCCGAAGGCGATCTTGCCCCAGGGGAAGCCGCCGAAGGGCACGCGCGCGCGTACGGCCTCGCCCGCGATCCAGACGGCCGCCGCGAACAGCGGCCACGCGGGCAGCCGGGAGACGGCCGCGACGCCCAGGCAGGTGAGCGCCACGAACAGCGACTCGGCGGCCACCAGCGCCAGCCACGGCACCGGGCCGACCTCCTCGCCCGTCCAGACCAGCAGCGGCAGCAGGAAGCCCAGGCCGAAGAGGAAGCCGAGGCCGAAGCCGGCCCGGAGGCGGCGCCCGGAGAGGGTCCAGGCGAGCAGGGCGAAGCCGGGGACCGCGAGCCACCACAGGGGGCGGGGCGGGAAGCTGAGGAAGACCAGCACCCCGGACAGGACGGCCGCGGCGGGCCGCACGAGGCCGCGCACGAGGCGACGGCCGCGCGCGGGCGGTGCGGGGTGGGGCGTGTCGGTGGGGGTGATGGTGGCGCTCACCCGGCGGAGTCTACGGCGGGCCGCTGTGGGCGCCGTGGGCGGAGCCCCTGGTGCGCACCGCGACGGCGGCCCGGTGGACGGGACGTGCCGTCGCGCCCGGAGAACCGTTTCCGCGCAACCTGTGCCCAACCGGGCGCCGCCCCCGTTACCGTGTCCCCGGCCCCGACGGCGGGGTCCGTCACGGTTCGGGGGGTCGAACGGATGGCCGCTGCACGCCCAGACCGGTCCACCGCGCGCGTGGCCGGCGCCCCACCGGACGTCTCGGGCGTCGTCGTCCTGGGCTGCTGCGCCGCCTGGGCCCTGCTCAGCGCGGCCTGGCGGGACGGGCGGCCCGAGGGCGTCCTGCTCGCCGTGCTGGCCGTCGCCGCGGGCTTCGCCTGTGGCCGCATCAGCGGCGGGCTGCTCCCCGTGGGCGCCGCCGCCGCGGCCGCGCTGGCCGGGCTCGGCCTGGCGCTGGCCTCGCCCGGCGGGGTGCCCGAGGGCTCGGGCTTCACCAAGCCCGGCCGCTACCTCACGCTGACCACCTGCACGCCGGAGGTCACCAGCACCAACCGCATGATCGTGTG
>NZ_JBEOYE010000130.1:0-20888 GCF_040296945.1 Streptomyces sp. NPDC001941
GCCCAGCAGGCCGCCAAGGACGCGCGCGCCGCGGCCGACCGCGCCGACACCGCCGCGACCGAGGCCGAACAGGCCGCCAAGGACGCCGAGAAGTACGCCAAGGAAGCGCAGGAGGCCATTGAGGTCGCCCAGCGCAACGCGGCCAACCAGCAGATCAAGAGCGGGGCCGGAACCGGCACCGGTGGGGTGTTCTACGTCGTCGACGAGAGCTCCATGGAGATCACGGACGCCAAGCAGCACGAGCCGTGCGAGATCGAGGCCGGGCTCGGAGGCTGCACGGTGACCTTCACCGTCACCTTCAACGTCCGGGCCGACTTCTTCCTGTGCACCAACCCGGACGTGCCCGCGACGGTCAACGGCTGCCCGCCGGGCGACACGGTTCTCCTGATCGACAACAAGCTGTTCACGGGCCTGAAGAAGGACGTCACCAAGTACTTCACCAAGCTGGAGATCATCCAGCAGACGCTCACCTACCAGATCCTCAAGGCGGTGCTGGTCCAGGACTTCATCGACTGCTGGCACGGCAGTGCCAGTGCCTGCGCCTGGGCCGCGAGCAACTTCATCCCGGGCAAGGCCTTCGAGAAGGCCGGCGAGGTGATCCGCGCCCTCGACGCGGCGCTCAAGACCGGCATCGGTGTCGCGGATGCCTTCAAGGCGCTCAAGGCCCTCGACCTGGACCCGGCGGCCCTGGCCAAGCTCGAGTCCACGGTCAACGCGTACGAGGACCTGGTCGTCTCGTGCAGGCTGAACAGCTTCACCGCGGACACCCGGGTGCTGATGGCCGACGGGACACGACGGCCGATCGCCTCCGTGCGCCCCGGCGAGTACGTCATGGCCACGGACACCAGGACCGGGACCCTGCGCCCGCAGCCGGTCACCGACACCTTCCAGCACCCCGCGACCCGTCTGCTGACCATCGGCCTCGAGGGCGGCGCCAGCCTGGACACCACCCCGGGGCACCGGGTCCGGGCCAAGGGCCGCGGATGGATCGTCGCGTCCGACCTCAGGGTCGGTGACGCGCTGTTCGGACCCGACGGCGGCATCCGCGAGGTCACGGCGCTCCACGACCGCTCCGGCCTCGAGGCACGTCGGGTGTACGACCTGACCGTCGACACGCTGCACAACTTCTACGTGAGCGGCGAAGGGAAGCGTCCCGCCGACGTCCTGGTGCACAACTGCATCAACCTCGGGGACGAGAAGCTGCCCAGCCTGCGTGCGTACGAGGACGAGATCCACACGCTCAAGGAGCACGTGGACGCGGACGCCGCCGAGGCGTTCCGGCTCGCGGCGAAGAAGGGCAAGCCCAACTCGGTCTGGACCAACGGGGAGATCGCGCAGCAGGCCGTGGACCGGGTCATCTCGGACTACTTCCACAAGCGCAACGCCTCGGGCCAGCTCGTCCTGGACGAAGGCAAGTGGAACGCCTTCGAGCGGTGGAAGGCCAAGGCCAAGGACGGTGAGCAGTACCCCGTCACGATCACGGGCACCTGGGGCGAGTACCGTTCCCTCGGCAAGGCGTACCACCCCGACGGACGCACGATCACGGACGTCGGCAACGAGGTCGTGGTGATCCTGATGAAGGTCAGGGGCCACACCGGCAAGGGCCGGGGCGGCTACGTCGTCAAGACCGCCTACCCGTCCGGCACCCCGTAGAGGAAACAACCGTGTCAAAGTCGCGTCCGACCTACGCCGAACTCGGCTACGGCGAGGACTTCGGCCTCACCGGCCTCACCGAGCTGATCCACGCCCGCGCGGACCAGCCGGACCTGGCCGGGGCCCGGGCCCTGGTGGCCAGGGTGGCGGACGGCTCGGAAGGGGAGGAGGCGGCCGAGCTGGGCGAGGACGCCCGGCGGCTGCTCGCCTCGCCCCTCTCGGACGCGACTTTGCACGCCCTGTGGCTGGCCGCGGTCGGAGCACGCTTCGACCCGGCCGGCCACGGCATGACCGCACGGGAGTGGCTCGAAGAGGTCTCTGATACGGCGTCGAGCCGTTCGCGCGCCACGCCGGTCCGGCCCGTCCTCGACGAGGACCTGTGCCGGGCGGTGGCGTCGCAGGTACGCGCCACGGCCGCCGCACTGGTGGCGGCCGGGGCGCCGGGCCCGCTCCCCGAAGCCCTGGCCGAGGCCGCCACCCGCGCCGACGCTGACCTCGGCCTCCGGCTCCTGCTCAGGGCGCTGAAGGCGTACGGGGTACCCGTCGAGCCGCAGCAGTACGAGCGGTTCCAAGACCTGGGCGAGCGCTTCGGCTTCCCGACACGCGTCGCGTACGACGGCCTCGACGTCCGGTGGCCGCCGATCGACACCGCACACCGTGACCCCGAGAGTGACTTCGGCCTGCCGTGCCTGGCTCTGCACTTCATCGGCGGCGCGCACCACGGGACCGGACTGGACCAGATCACCTGGCTGGCCGGAGCGGATGCGGTCGGTCAGCCCCCCGGCTGGGCCGCGGCCGCCCTGTGGCAGGACGCCGCACGGCTCCTGCGCTCGGACCTGCCCGCCGACGCCCTCACCATGCTCTGGGTCGCGGCCACGGACCGGCACCACGACCCGGCCTCCTGGGGTATGGACCCCCGCGACTGGCTGCGGGAGGTCACGCGGATCTGCGAGGAGCACCTGCGCACCGTCGCCCCCGGGTACGAACCGGTGCTCCCGCCCCCGGACGACACCCTGACCGCGCCCGTACTGCACGAACTTGCGCTTCTCAATGCGGAGTTCGCGAACCGGTCCGTCAGTCCGGCCTGGCAGCCCGTACCGGGCGATGCGGTCATGGCGAGCCTGCGGAGCCTGGCCGCCCACGTCGACGCGGACCTGGCACTGAGACTCCTGCTGTTGCTGCTGTCCAGCCTGTCCGTGCCGTTGGGCCCAGGACAGTACGAGCGGCTGAAGGCCCTCGGCACGCAGATCGGCGCCTCCTCCCACCGCCTGATGGCGCTGGAGGACCAGGTCCGCCCGACGGCCTGACCCCGCACTCTCGGTGGCCTTCGGTGTCAGACCCGCCGAAGACGCCCTTGAGCTGTGGTTTCGTAGGCTCGATGCCGAATTCTTCGGGATCGTTCGGAGTTTCGCCGCCAGGCACTCCGCCGCACCGAACCTGGTTCCACCAACGAATCGGGAGGTGCGATGAACAAGGTCGTCACACTGCGGAGCGCGGTCATCCTGGGGGCTGCGGTGATGGGCGGTTCCGCGGCCGGCACGGCTGCGGAGGCGCTGGTCCATCTGACCCACCAGCCGCTGCCGGGGGTCGTGGGAGTCGTGACCGGCGGCGCGACGCTGTGGTTCGCGGAAAGGCTCGACCGGATGATCGGAGAGCAGGACAGCGAGGGACAGGGACAGGGCTGAGGTTCCGACCGTCGGGAGCGGCGCTCTTCAGGGGTGCCGCTCCTGCGTCTTGCGGTCCAATCGGTACGCGACGGCGGGCGGGCGCCGCATACCGGTGTACGCCTTGCGCACGTAAGCCGCCTCGTGCGCGTGCAGCGCGTTCAGGGCGCCCGGGTCACGGACGATGACGAGGGTCGCACAGGTGGTGCACCATGCCTCGGCGTCGAGGGCGACGGCGAGTTTGAGCAGCCGGACGAAGGCACTGCGCCTGGTCCGCGGGGTGGAGACGTGCTTGGCCGTGGCGAGAAGTTGGTCGAGTACCGGTGCGTCGGTCCAGGAGGGGTCCGGCAGGTGCAGGAGCTGCGCCATGACCCCCTTCAAGGCGTCCGGACCGCCCCGGCTGAGCTGCCGGTGGGCGCAGGCGAGGAGGGTCACGTCCGTGTCGTCGTCCAGGTGCACGCTCTCGGGCATGAACCCCCGCTGCAGTTCCTCGGCCAGGGCTGCCAAGGTGTCGGCCACGAAGTCGTGCGGCAGCCGGGGCGCGTCGTCGGCGAGCCTGCGGCCCACGAGCCCCACGGCGTGACGACGGGCCTTGCTGTCACCCACTCCCCGCAACCCCGAGAGGCAGGCCTCGTACCAGGCCTCCAGGTCGCCCGAGTGCGCGGGATCGCACAGGAGCAGGGACACCAGCGCATGGGCCAGGGACGACTGTCGGCCGAACCTGTCACGGGTGAACACTGCGGTGAGTTCGGCCAGGTCGACATGGGCGGGCAGGGCCGTCTCCAAAGCGAGTTCGGTGTCCGGATCCCGCAGGGCCCTGGAGCGACGCAGCGCATCGAGGGTCACCTCCGGCGCGATCGCGATCTCCTCCGCCCTTGGAACTGCCACCTGCGTGATGCGGTGGTCCACGGGCTGCGCGAAGGCGTTCCCGGGCCCGCCCAGGCGTACCAGGACCTCTGGCGTGCCGCCCGCTGCCCTACCCGCCAGGACTGTTCCCACCGCCAGGGTGAAGGCGTCCCAAGAGTCGGGGCTCAGCTGCGACTTCCACAGCGTCGCGTGAGACCGCCACTGCCCGGCGGCGGCCTCCGGGGCGCCGACGAGTTCACCGAAGCTGATCAGGTCATCGGTCAGCAGGGCGAGGAGGAGCAGATTCACGCTGTAGCAGGCGTGGCGGTAGGGGACGGCGACCCGGACGGGTTCGTAGGAGCGGCCGGGACCGCCGCCCCGTCCGCCCGGCCGGACGAACAGCGCTTCGGGGAACAAGTCGCGCGGGACGGGAGACCCCGGCGCCGTCAAGTACCGCAGGTCCTCGATGATCCGGTTCCGGTCGGTCAGCGGGGCGTACGACAGCAGGTCGAACAAGAGCTCCTCGTACTCCCGCTGCCCGCCGCATCGCGCAAGCGTGCGTGCGATCTTCCGGGCGACCAGGTACTCGCCGAAGGTGGCGTGCAGGAACTCGTACCACAGGCGGTCCCGGTCGTCCTCGACGACGGCCTTGGACTCGTGCACGAAGAAGAACCGCCCGAAGAGCGCGCGCGCCGCGGGGCCACCGATGACGTGTGCGGGGGCACGCAGGTGGACGAGGTCGTGATCCGCCTCCTCGGTGCCGACGCCTTGGCGACCTCGGTTGAACATGGCGACGGCGACCACCGAGAGCTGGTCCAGCTCGTTCTCGACCCGTTCGTCCAGTTCCTCAGGCCGCAGGTCGCCGTGGTGCCTGACGACCTCCCGCTCGACGAACAGCCTCAGCAGCCGCTCATACAACTCCGCGCGCTCAAGCGGGGCGTCATCGCCCGAGGAGAGGGGCGACACGGCGTGGTAGAGCGCGAGCATCAGGAGCAACAGGGGCTGGTCCACCAAGTCCTGGTTCTGGGCGAGGTAGGCGGAGGAAAGGGCAGCGTGACGGTGGCGGCGGAAGTAGTCCTGGTTCCTGGCGTTCCACACGTCCTTCCAGTGTGCGACGCGGCCTTCGTCGAAGGGTTCCAGGCGCAGGATTGTGGTCCCTTCGGGGACCTTCGCCCAGTTGGCGACGACGGTACGGCTGGTGACGATCACGGCGACCGGGCGCCCGTTGTCGGCCGAAGTCCGCTGGAACCGGGCCACGTCCTCCAGGTAGTTCCAGTGGTCGGCGCCCCCGGCCTGGAGCAGTTCGTCGAACCCGTCGAGGACGAGCACGGGGAGCAGCCCCTCGGCGTCGTCCACGACCGTCGCCCAGGTCGCGTCCTGGAGGGTGTCCCGCTTGAGTGCCTGGGAGATCTGCCCGAGCACGTCGG
This sequence comes from Streptomyces sp. NPDC001941, assembly GCF_040296945.1. Lineage (NCBI taxonomy): Bacteria > Bacillati > Actinomycetota > Actinomycetes > Kitasatosporales > Streptomycetaceae > Streptomyces > Streptomyces sp. NPDC001941. The sequence goes on from NZ_JBEOYE010000130.1 coordinate 5,591, forward strand.
AGTCCGCCCGCACGTTGCGCAGTTCGACGCGCACGGCCAGGAAGTCCTCGGGCGGCAGGCGCGCCGCGAGGAGCCGGGTGAGCAGGGACTTGCCCGTGCCCGGGTCGCCGAGGACGATCAAGGGCCGCCGGGTGGCGACCGGGTCCGTGAGGAATGAGGCCAGGAATCCTTGGAGTTCCTCGCGCACCGGCGTACCACGCCACCAGGCGTCGACGTGCGCCTGTGTGTCCAGGTCCGAGACGGTGACGCGAAAGGCCGGGTTGACGTACCCCTCGGCGAGCCCGGGAACGCCGGGTGATGGCTCGTCTGCCCTGCCGAGGGTGATGGGACTGATGGGCTGGTCCAGCGCTGCGCGGTAGCGGCCGGCCAGCCGGGTGGACCACGCGCTGGCCTTCCGGCCGGGTTGGACGGTGTCGCGCAGGAGCACCTCCAGGCCGCTCAGCCCCCTGCCCGACTGGGAGAGTGCGCGGTGGAGAGCGGTCAGGCGCTCGTGGGCGTCCCCCGTGACGCTGGGCGGCGACAGGGAGTCCTTGAACGCGTCACCGTCGTACCAGCCCGTCCACAAGAACAACTCCGGGCATTCGGCGCCGACTTCGCAGAGCCGTTGCTCGTAGTGGCGCAGGCAGGCCGCGGTCAGATCGTGCGTCCCCTGGGTGCTGGGGGAGATGTGCTGGAGCAGCAATACCTTGAAGCGCGCGGTCATCAACGCCCTGTGCTGCGCGGGGGTGAGCAAGGGCGAAGGTGACGGACCGTACGCTTCCGTGTGCAGTACCGGCAGCTCGTTCGTGGCGAACGGAGTGAACGACCCGACGCCCTTCAGGAACCCCTCCAGGACCAGGATCGTGTGCGCGGCGTGCACCACGTGCGGTCGGTGCACACGGCACAGGCGCCTCACCCGCGGCCCCAGGCCGGACACCAGTCGCCTGAGCAGGAGCGGAAGACCGTCCTGTGGATCGGGCTCGTCGGACTCGTCGTGCGGACTGTCGTAGGCCTCGGAGAAGTAGTGCTCGATGTCCGAGTGCAGCGTCCGGCGCTCGTGTGCGAGGAGGCGGGCCGTGGCCCGCAGGTCGTCACGGGTCCAGAGCGAATAGGCCTTCAGGGCCGTCAGTCCTGCCTGGCCGCACAGCTCGCACCGGGCCGGGCCGCTCGCCGGCGGCTCCACGGAACTGGCCCGCTGGCCCCGCCACAGGTCACGCTCCAGCTCGTCCAGCCGCTGCTTCCAGTAGGTGCGCTGGTCGGTCAGCTCCTTGTCGGCGTGGCAGGCGCGCAGCACGGCATCCACTACCGACCAGTCGGGCTCCTTCGTCCGCTTGCCGTTGAGCAGTTCCGACAGCGCCGACTCGCTCAGGGCGAGCGTGCCACGCAGTGCGGGACGCAGACTTCGCTGGTCGACCATGCGCTTCAGCGGCCGCCAGAACGCAGCCATCAGCTCCCTGTCGGACACCGCTGTACCTCCTGCGCGCACATTCCCTGCGCGGGAGCTTACGACCGCGCCTCCCGCCCGGGCCCCCTTTCCGTCAGGTCCGCAACGCCCCCGACGCCCGCGCCCAATGGCAGGAGTTCCACTGGCAGCCGTCGGACCAGAGCGGCCCGCGTGAGGAGGCGCCATGTCCAGCGCGCGGCCAGGGGCGCAATCGGGTCGTACAGACACGTACGGGCCCGGTGTCACCGTCCGTCGCGCGGCGGAGGCGCGGCCGTCTGGCCCTTCAAGGGTCGGTACTCGAGCAGGGCCAGCTCGGGCTGGAGGCGGAACGCCTCCGTCACGGCGGCCAGGGCCTCGTCCCAACGGCGCATGGACTCCAGGTGCCGGGAGAGCGCGTACAGGCTCCTGGCCAGGTTGGGCGTGTGCGTTGCGGGGTCCGTTGTGACCAGGACCCGGTAGACGGCTACCGCTTGCTCGACGGGCCTGCTCGCCTCCCGTATGCGGCCGGTCGTCTGCAGACGTGCGGAGAGGGCGATGAGGCTGCTCGCGAGACCGGGCAGGTGGACCGCGGGGTTCTCGGCGGCCAGCGCCTGGTAGAGGCCGAGCGCCTCCTCGGCGGTCCTCACTCCTTCCTCGGTCCGGCCCGCGTTCGCCTGCTGGAGGCTGAGGGTGAGCAGCTTCGACGCCAGGTGGGGAACGTGGGCACCCGGGTACGTGCGGGCCAGGCCCCGCAGGGCGCTGGTGCACTCCTCGGTGGCGGCGAGGGCCTCTTCGGTCCGGTCCAGGTCCGCGTACAACTGGCTGACCGTCGTCAGGCTGGCGATGAGTGCCAGCGCGTGCGCGGCGGGCTGGATGGCGATCAAGCCGCGCTGGATGGCCAGGGACTCCTCGGCCGCCGCGAGGGCCTCCTCCTTGCGGCCCAGGTCCTGCAGGGGCCAGGCGAGGCGGCCCAGGCTCTCGGCGAGCCGGGGCAGGTGGGAGTCGGGGCGGGCCTTCGCCATGGTGCGGCTGATGTGGACCACGCGTTCGGCGACTTGGAGCGCACCGTTGAGCCAGCCCATCTCCGTACCCTTGACGGCCAGGTCGTCCAGGGTCGCCAACAGGCCCGGTGCGTAGGGGCCGTTGGCGCCCGACTTGCCTTCCTGGAGGCGTGCGGCCTCCATGAGCGCCTCCATCGCCTCCTCCCTGCGGTTGATGTCCCACAGGCAGTGCGCGTGTACGGCCAGGCTCCGGGCGAGCTGGCGCGTGTCGGCGTCGGAGTCCGTCCCGGCGCGGCGGCGCAGGTCGACGGCCTCCTGCGCGGCCGCCAGGGCCTCCTCCCGTCGTCCCAGGTCCCCCAGCCGTGAGGCCAGGTTGTTGAGGCTTCCGACCAGGTCCGGCGTATGGGTACGGGGATCGGCGTCGGCGAGGTGGCGCGAGCGCGTGACGGCCTCCTCCATCGCGGACAGGGCCTCCTGCGTGCGGCCGAGGTCGCGCAGCTGCCCGGCGAGGGAGTTGAGGCTCGCCACCAGGGGCACGGCGTCCGCGTCCGCGTCGGCCAGGCCCCGGGCGAGGGCCACGGCTTCCTCCAGGGGCGCGAGGGCCTCCTCGCGGCGGTCGAGGTCCGCCAGCCGGGAGGCGCAGGCGTGCAGGCTCCCGAGCAGGTCGGCCGTGCGGCCGGGGGTGTGCCGGGGCAGGGCGCGGTAGCGATCGGCCAGCAGAAGGGCCAGGTCGCAGGACCAGACGGCCAGACGCTGGCTGGGCGGGACCTGGTCGTTGAGCCGCTTGAGGACGTCCAGTCCGGTGGCGGGATCGGTGGTGATCTCGTGCAGCGCGGTGATGAGGGGCGTGGGGTGCTCGACGAGTGTGGCCGTGGACATGGCCGTCGGCGCCAGGTCTCCCTGGTGGCGTACGCAGAGCGCGGTCAACTGCGGGTCGAGCCGTCCCTCGAAGACGGGGTGCGCGGCGGCGCGGCTGTAGAGGGTCAGCACGCGGGCGGCCTGTACGGCGCTGATGCCGGGCACGAGTCGGTGGGCGAGCCGGGAGTCCGCCTCGAGGCGACGGCCGATCAGGCGTTCCGCCAGCCGGTCGGGCTGGAGCTCGCCCCACGGCTGTGCGTCGATCGCCGGGTAGAGGCCGGCGATCCAGGCCAGTACACCACTGCGGCGGTCGCGCGGCTGGTCGTCCAGGCCGGGCACCTTGTGGAGGACCTCTTCGGCGTCGTCGGGGGTGGCGGCGCCGACCAGCAGGGCGGCGACGAGGGCGGAGTCGAGCGTGGCCGTGCTCAGCCCCGGACTGAGCCCGAGTGCGGTGGCGCTCTGCTCCCAGTAGCGGCGCTCGTGCAGGAGCAGGCGGTCCTCGACGGCGGACGCGGGGCCGGGGGCGTCCTGGGCCGGACGGGCCTCGGCCGCGTCAAGCAGGTCCGCCAGTGCCGTCATGTGGAGGGTCAGCGCGTTGTCCAGGCCGGGCCGGTCCACTTCGGGAGCGGGCAGTGCGGCGGCGAGCGCGGGCCAGTCGCGCGGCTGCGATCCGCGCACCTCGGGCAGCGCCGCGGCGAACGCCTCCACCGCGTGCCGGTAGGACTCCGGGCGGGCCGCCACGTCGCTCTCCAGCGGCGGCAGGGTGACCACCGGGGTGCCGTCGAGCAGTTCCTCGGACGTATGGCTGGCGGCCTGTGCGCTCGTCCACCAGTCGCCGGCGGTACGGGCCAGCAGGAGGATCTTGAACGGACTGTCGCCCCCGTGCTCCGCGGCGGCTTCCAGCAGGGCCGCAAGCTGGGCGGCCCGGGTCTCGGCGTAGTCGAGGACGACCAGCAACGGCTTGGCGGCCCTGCTGACCGCACGCAGGCCGGACGGGTCCGCGCCGGCCCGCGGCCACAGGACCGCCCACCCGTCCGCGGCCAGAGTGGCGGCCAGTTGGTGGGCCAGCCGGGTCTTTCCCTGCCCTGCCGAGCCGTGCAACAGCCAGCTGCCGAAACCCTCTTGCCGACACCAGCCCAGGAGTTGACCCAGGAGCTCCTCGCGCCCGCGGAACCCCACCACCTGCCGCCCCGCTCGCAGCAGTGCCGCCGCGGAGCCCGGGCCACCGCCCGCGGGTACCGGGGGGTCGGCCTCGGCCAGGTCCTGGAACTCCACCGCCTCCAGGACCCCGGCACCGCTTCCGTGCCGGTCGAGCACGGTCCGGAACGCGTCGTCGTGGTGCAGCACGTAGGCGGGCACGACGGAGAGGGCGGCGTGTCCGGAGTGGCCCGCGTCGGCGGCGACCACGCCGGTCAGCAGCCGGCCGCAGAACATGGCGGCCCCCGACATCCCGCTCCACGGCGATGAGCCGTCGGCGGGCCAGACGGGCGGGTGCTGGAGCAGGTTCATCACGTGCCGGTTGCCGACGTAGCCGCTGCCCGGGTTCGTGGTTCCCGCCAGTTGCGCGGTCTCCACCCCGGCACCCGGACGCTGGACGACGTCCGGTACTCCCCACGTCGCGCAGGGCTGTGAGGGGTGGTCGGTGACCAGGCGCCCCCAGCGCGCGTCAGCCCCCGGCGGCGGCTTCCACATGTCGTCGTCGATCTCCACCAGGGCCGCGTCCGCACGACCGCCGGGGGTTCCGCACCACACCACGACTCCGTCGAAGACGGCGCCGCCGCCGGGCCGGTACAGCTGCACCGGCGCGCCGCGACGTTCGACCACGTGAGCCGACGTGAGCACCAGCCGGGGAGCGACGAGGTAACCCGAGCCCGGACCGCCCTGGCCGCCGACCCCCACCAGACGTTCCCGCCTCACTCCATCCCCCTGTCCGACGGCTCCTGGTCCCTGATCCCGCGCTCTCAATCGGGATCAGGTCAGTCCGGGATGCGGCCGCTCACGTCCCCGGGGCCGTCGGCACGCGCGGCCCTGCCGCCGACGAGCAGGTCCCCGCCCTCGGCGTTGCGGGGCGCCAGGGTGAAGGACACGCGGTGGGTACGCCCTCGGGACACCCCGGCGTCGGCGTCCGCCGTCACCGCCCACACCCGGAACCCGGCCTTGGCCCGCGCGTCGGCGCGCAACTCGACCTCGAACTCCATCTCCACGGGGCCCACCGCGAACGTGATCTCCTGCCCCGCACCGCGCGACGCAGCCGCGAGCAACTCGTCACGCACCGCTGCCACCGCGTCTGCCAAGCCTATTTCCACGATCCCCACCGTCCTGACGTCCGCTTGCTCCGCAGGAGCAGCGTAGGGGCAAGTCCCGTACGCCATCAGGCGATCATGAAAGATGCGGCCGTTCCTGACGTCACGTCGGCTCGGGGCTTGGGCGTCAAGTGAGGTGGGGACGGGTCAGTGACGGGGAGGAGGGCTGAGGGTGGGGGAGTCGGCGGACCGGGCCATGGCGAGGCCGCTGGCGGGCAGCCAGAGGCAGAACAAGCCGACGGAGAGCATGAGCGGGATGTGCTGTACGGGCGGTGTGATGGCGGGCAGGAGAGCGAAGACCGGCAGCGTGAGGTGGCACGCGGCCGTCAGCGTGGCGAGTGCGTTCAACGGGTTGGTGGGCCTGGAGAAGCCGGTGGGCAGGGTCGCCCAGACCGCGGCGGCGATCACGGGTCCGAGCATCGCGTACAGCAGCAGCGCGAGCCTGAAGGGCTGGGCGGTGGGGGCGCCCGCATCGATCGTCAGCGTGACCGTGGCGTTGAGGGCCGCGTAGACCGCCCAGAGCAGGGCGGTGAGCGCGAGTCCGGCACCGGCGACCAGGGCGCGGACGGAGGAGGCCCGCCCGGTGGCGCAGAGGTGGACGGCCATGGCCGTACCGCAGATCAGTACGAGGGGAGCGGCCAGCGCGAAGCCCAGGGAGCGCACCAGCAGGCCGGTGCGGTGGTCGGTGTAGTAGGCGACGATGGCGGGGTCGGTGGCGTCGGCGGCGGGCGGGACGAGGTTCCATCCGTCGGCGAGGAGCGAGCCGATGGCGAGGAGAGGTACGGCGACGGCGGCGAACCCGGCGGTCTGGCACCAGCGGTGCGTACGTACGTCGGACACGGGGAGACTGGTCGTTGTTGTCACGGGGATGGGCTCCTTCTCCGCGCGGGCACGGGCGCGGGTGCTGGCGGTGGTGATGGGGCCGTGGGCCGACGAACTCGGCCGGCCGGAGACGGAAGCCGATGGGGAGGGGCGTCGCGTCTCAGGGTGTGCCAACACGTATTCGAAGCCGCCCGGGGGTGTGCAGGAAGCGAAGTCGCCGTGGGGGGAGGGGGGATGTGGGGTCGGGCGCGATCGTACGGGTGGAGAGGATCGAGGCGAGGACCAGCGGCGCTTCGAGGAGTGTGAGGTTGTCGCCGACGCACAGGCGGGCTCCGCCGCCGAAGGGAACGAAGGCGCCACGGGGCGGTTTGAATCCGCTCGACCATCGCTGCGGGATGAAGCGGTGAGCGTCCGGGTAGTGGGCGGGAAGCCGGTGCAGCAGGTAGGGGCTGTAGATCACTGTCGTGCCGGGAGGGACTCGCAGTCGGCCCAATTCCGTGGACTCGGTGGTGAGCCGGGTGAGCAGCCATCCCGGTGGGTGCAGGCGCAACGCCTCCAGGACCGTGCCCTTGAGCAGCGGCATCCGGGCGAGGTCGTCGAGGGTGGGGGGCCGCCCCTGGAGAACGGTGGCGATCTCGGTGCGCACGGCGTGCAGGGTGGCGGGGTCCTGGGTCAGGAGGCTCAGGGACCAGGCCAGGGTGGAGGCGACGGTTTCCACGCCGCCGAGGAAGAGGGTGAGGATCTCGTTGGAGAGTTCCTCGGGGGTGAATCCCTGGTCGTCGGCGTCTCGGGCGTCGAGCAGGACGGACAGCATGTCGTCGGACGCCTCGGTGGCGTTGTCCCGGATGAGCCGGTCCGTGATGGCGCGCAGTTCGGTGCGGGCCCGGTCGAAGTGGTGCTTGCCCGGGGTGGGGATGCGTGCGAGGGGCGAGGGGAGCAGCAGGCGGGTGTCCGAGCCGTGAAGGATGGCGGCGATGACGTCGCACACCCGGTCGACGTCGCTGAGGGGCAGGCCGCGGGCGAACATGGTGCGTACGGCGATCCGTGTGGTCAGCTCCTGCATCGCCGGGTACACCTCGGCCTGCCCCGCGAGCCAGCCGTCGTCCAGGCGGCGTCCGGTCTCCTCGACGACGGCCCGGGCATAGGTGTGCAGGTGGTCCGGGCGGAAAGCGGGTTGCATCATGCGTCGCACCCGCCGGTGCCGGGGACGATCCGAGGTCGTGACGCTCTCGCCGACGAGGTCGCGGACCCGGTCGATGAACGGGCCGCCCTTGGCGAACACGGTGTCGTCGGTGAGCACCCGGTGGGTCAGCTCGGGAGTGCACAGCACCACGGCCGGAGTGGGGCCGAGGCGGACCGGCACCGCTGCACCGTGCCTGGGCAGTTCGTCCAGGAATCCGTACGGATCGCGGAGCAGCGCCGGGAGGTCGCCGAGGAATGGCCACGGTCGGCGGGGGCGTCCCTGTCGGGCGGTGGCAGGCGGTGGTGCTGCCCTGTGGGGCGCATCGGCCCGCGGGATGGCCGTCGGTCCTTTGTGCGTGGTCATGCCGTCCACCACCACGCGACGCCGGGGTAGGGGAGCGGGTCGGTGGCCACGCCGTGTTCGGGCCGGCTGAGGATCGTCTCGGGCAGGCGGGCGGGGTCCTGTGGGTTCAGATAGCGTCCGCTGTTCAGGCTCCAGTCCAGGTTGCCGCGGATCCATTGGTCCAGCAGGCCGAGGTAGCGCCGTCCTTCAGGGCTCAGGTCCGGGCTGGTGGCGCGCGCGAGCGTCAGGTAGCGGTGCAGGACGGTGTCGCGCAGGGCCACGGCCTCGTGGAGTGCGTCCTGGGGTGGGCGACGGGTTTCGGTCGCCAGGACGTCGACGAGGTTGATGCCGTCCCCGCAGCGGAGGGTCTCTTTCCAGTGGGAGAGGAGGTCGTTGTCGTAGCCGACGAGGGCGCAGCACATCTCGGTCAGGGCGCGTACGGCGGGGGAGGTGAACTCGCCCGCCGGTATGGTGAATCCGCTGGTGACGTCCAGGAGCGCACAGCAGACGGGCATCGAGCCGTTGGCGATGCGGGCGCCGAGGTAGGCGTCGAGGGTGGGGGCGGTGTGCCGGGAGCGGTGGGCCGCTTCCCAGGTCTGGTAGGCCAGGTAGGAGCGCATCGCGTCTGTCCAGCGGACCAGTTGCAGGGGGCGTGCGCTGCGGGCGATGCGGTTGCGGAGGTCGAGCAGGGCGTGCTCGTGGGGGGTGGCCTTCGGTGGGGCCTGCCCTGTCTCAGCGGTGCGTACGAGGCGGGCGACGAGCAGGGCCAGGGCGCCGGGGTCGTCGCCCAGGGCGCCTTCGTCGCAGTAGGCGTCGTCGAAGGTGAACAGCCACAGCAGGTGGTCGGCGGAGAGTTGGGCGAGTGGTTGTGGTGCGTCGGGTTCCACCGATCGGGCGCCGAGCTCTCCGGCGTGGATCGCTTGGGCGCGTTGTCGGCGGTCGGTGTCGGGGGTGAGTCCGTGGCTTTCGGCCCAGGCCAGGGCGGCGGCGTCGAGTGTTCGCCAGGCAGGGTGCAGACGTTGGGGAAAGGGGCACCACAAGGCGGGGACGTCGAGCGGAGTGGGAGAGTCGGTCTGCGTGGTGGGGGGCATCGGGAACCCTTCACTCGTGGGGAGGGTTGTGGGTCGGGGCCGACCTGTTGGTTCGCTCAGCCGTCGCTGGAAGAGGGCGGAGAAGCGCGCCGATGCGTCGTTGCCCGGTGTCGGATCGTTGTAACGCGTTGGATGTACGGCTGCCCTTGACCCGCAGAGGAAAACGGGTCAACTCCACTCAACCCGTGCGTGTGTTGCGCGGTTGTGCCTTTGTGAAAGCAGGCCGTTGCCGCGACTGCCCGGCCAACCATGGCGCAACGAACGACTGGTCCATTTACGCGAATCCGCCCGGGCGAGCAGCAGCCGCCGACGCCCTCCGCCTCCTGACAGGCAACTGCCGCGACACCACTGGAGATGCGGGTGGGGTGCTTACGCGTCGGTCCCGTGGTCTTGCAGCGTACGGGCCTGTTCCCTCAACGCGAGAGCCTCACGCTGACGGGGAAAGAGGGCCAGCGCCTCGTCGAGGCGCCGGCAGGCGATGTCGGCGTGCGCAGAATGCAGGAGGGGGTACTGGGCGAGGAATGCCTGAGCATGCGGGACTGCCGCATCAAGCCGCCGCAGGGACAGGTACACCTCGGCCAGGCGCGCATGGGTCAGCGCGGTGGCCCTGCGTTCGCCGTCCGCGCGGTGCCGTGCGCACGATTCCAGCGCGGCCAGAGCGGGGCCCTGGTCCCGCAGCGCAGCCAGCGTCTGGAACCTCTGGTACTCCAGACCGGCCCTCTGATACGTGCCGAAGGGACCGGGGCAACTCGATGCCTGCTCATGGTGGCGGTCAGCGGCTCGCAGGTCAGCGCGGGCCTGACGACGGTCACCTGCTCGCGCGTGAGCGTGGGCGCGTTGACTGTAGAGGAAGGACAGCGATGCCCCGTCGGCACAACTTCCCAGGACGGACAGGGCGCCATCTGCGAGGCGCAGAGCCTGCGGGACGTGACGCAGCCTCAGGGCCTGCGTGCTCATGGCCCTCAGGGTGATGGCGTACTGGCGCCTGTCCGGGGCGATCCGCGCAAGCTGCAGTGCCCCGCGGAAGTACTCCTGGGAGAGGCCGTAGTGCCCGCTGTCGTCGGCCATGCAAGCCAGCAGGTGCGTCAGCTGCGCGGTGGCCGTGAACACCTCCTGCTGTTCCTGGGCCGACCGTGCGGGTGTGGTCAACTGCGGGGAGGCCATGTTGCGCAAATACGCTGCGAGTAGCGGCTCGGTGACCCTCCCCCCATGCTGTTCGGCCAGCAGGGCGAAGGTGTGGGTCATATCGCGGTGGGTCGTGGTGAGACGCTTCGCCCCGGCCTCTTCGGTAGGGCCGTGGGCGACAGTGTGAAGGGAGGTCCGCCAGGATGGCAGGGCCGGCACGGCGAGACTGTAGGCGCTGAGCGTCAGGAAGGCGCGTTTACGCGGGTCGGCGTCGGCATGCCACAGATCGAGGAGCCGCTGCACCGTATGAGCCTCGCTGGACTGGACCGAGTTCACCAGTGCAGGGGCCTGTTGCAGCTGGGTGAGCCCGGTGTCGTGTGCGGTGATCAGGTGGCCGACGCGGTGGGTCAGCGCGGCGGCCACCAAGTCGGGAACCGGTCGACGAGGCCGGGTGCCGGACAGCCAGTGAGCCACTGATGTACGGTCGTACCGCAGTCGCAACCCCTGATCAGCACCCAGAGCGTTGACGGCCCGGGCCAGTTGCGCGCCGCTCCAGCGCGCTTCGACCAAGAGCGCGGCCAAGTCGTCGTTCGGGTCACGTTTCGACACGTCGCCCTCGTTTCCCAGCCCCAAGTACACAGTCACACGCCGCGCCTTAAGGTTCTTTCCCCCGCATGCGTCACCGATGCGCATCCCCGGGAAGCCAGCTTGAACCCCCTGGTTCCGGCCTCCCGGGAGCGATACGGCGATGACCGGCACGAACCATCGTCCGGAAGGCGACCGGACGAACGGTTCTCACGGCTCGCAGCGCTCGTCGCGATCGCCAGGAACGCGAGGCCTGATGGCCACTCCGGCGTGGAGTGCTCAGCCCCGGCCCGGCGTCATTCCCCCTCTTCGCCCCGGACTCGTATCGGCCAGGCCGCCCGATGCTCTTGCCGCGGGCCGCCCGGCTCCGGCCGGGACATGGAGGGCGAGCAGTGGCCGGGGGCGCGACCCGGTGGCCGTGGCCTCGGTTATGGCCGGATGGCGCAGCCCTACTGTGCCGGGGTGCAACCCAGGGCGCCGACAAGGGAGTTCTGCGCGTCGATGGTGAGGCACTTGTAGAAGCGGGCGGGGCTGCCGCTGGCGGTAGGCGCATGGCGTAGCGAACGCCGTCGCCGCGTAGGCGACAGTCGCGGAGGATCTTGTACGTCTTCATGCGGGCACAGCAGTGCTCGATGCGGGCTCGGATCTGCTTGTGAGACTTGTTGTGTGCCTTCTTCCAGGCTGGAAGTTCCTCGCCCGGCCGGCGGCGGTGTGGCATGACGAGTCCGCTGCCGGGATAGCCGCCGTCCGCGATGGTCGTGGTGGTGCCGACCGCGGCCTTGGCGCCGGACCCAGCCCAGGCCCGGCAGTCGTTGCGGTTACCCGGCAGCGGCTGGCCAACGACCACGATCAGGCAGGTGTCGGCGTCGATGACAACCTGGTGATGGGTGGAATATCGGTAGTTCTTCGACTGCTCGGCAACCTTGTGATCGCGGGTGGGCACCAGGGTGCCATCCACGATCAGCACAGCGTCCTCGGCGAACCGCGGGCGGGCCCGCAGGGCAGACTTCGGCCCGAGGCAGTCGATCACTCGGCTCGCAGTTGACTTCGACACCCCGAACAGCAGGGCCAGTTGTCGCATGGTCAGGTTGGTCCGCCAGTACGCAGTGACCAGCAGTATCCGGTCCTCCAGCGGCAGTTTCCACGGTCGGCCCCGGCCGCCGGTGTCGGCACCCTCATGCCGCAGTGGGTTCACCAGCTTGGCGAACACGCGGGGGATCAGACCACTGAACGGTTCCATCCAGAACGGCTCCGACGCCGTAATCACACCAGTCCCAATCATGATCATCATGGGGTGGTGGATCACTCCGGGAGTGATCCACCAACGCCCGGTTCGCCGCCGTGGTTCAGCTCCACATCTGCTTGATGTCGGGGGCGAGGGTGCGGCCTTGGCGGCGGCCTGCGTCGGCTGCCGCGCGGGCGCGGGTGGGGTCGTAGGGGTTCGATGGCTTCGCGGGCGGCGGCGTCGGGGGCGGCGAGGAAGGCGTGGGCGCCGGTGCCGTTGAGGCGCGCGACGTCGTCCTGGGCGCTGGGGATACCGGCGTGGCCCTCGGGCATGGGGGCGAGGACGACGATGCGGTCGTGTCCTGCGGCCAGGGTGGCGTTGGCGGCGGAGACCATGCCGGCGTCGATCCATTCGCGGCCGTCGAAGTGGACGCTGGGCCAGATGCCGGGCACGGCGCCGCTGGCGGCGGTGGCGGTCTCGATGTCGATGCCCGCGTCGGGGCCCAGCAGGCGCAGCTGGCCGGTGTCGGCGTCGGTGACGGCGACCCGCATGGCGGCGGGCCAGTGGGTGGTGCGCAGGCGGGAGCGGACGACCGCGCGGCGGGTCTCGGTGTCGACGCCCGCGCCGAAGGTGCGGGCGACCCGGCCGAATCCGGCGCCCACCGCTTCGGGGTCGCCGGCGCCGGTGATGAATGCCTGGGTCCAGCCTTCGTAGACGGCCGGGTCGGTGTGCATGACGGGTTCGTTCTCGCCGGCGTGGTCCTGGTCGGCGAAGAGGGTCTCCCAGTCGGTGCCGGAGGTGTAGTTGGTGCCGATGAAGGAACCGGCCGATGTGCCGATCACGGTGTCCGCGTCGCGCAGGTCCACGCCTTCGTCGAGCAGCCCGGCCAGGACGCCGATTTCCCAGCCCATGCCGGTGACGCCTCCGCCGCCGAGGACGAGTGCGCGGGTGGGGGTGGGGGTGGGGGAGGACATGGCAGCACCTTTCCGAGAATGACCATTTCCGATAATCGACGTTACCGTAAGAGGATGGAGAACGCTCAGCGCGGCCGCAGGCGCCACCCCGACATCGCCCCCCTGGCGCTGGAACAGACCCTGATCCTGCTCCAGGCCCATGGGTACGAGGGCCTGCGGATGAAGGACGTCGCCGCGGCCGCCGGAGTCGGCCTCGGCGCGCTCTACCGCCGTTGGCCAGGCAAGGAGGAGATGGTCGCGGACGCCTTGCGGGCCGACCGGTCACTGCACGCCACACCCGACACCGCCGACCCGCTGGCGGACCTGACCGCATCCGTCGAACGCATCATCACTGCACTGCCCCAAGGGCTCGGCAGACTGATCGCCGCATGCGTGAATGAGCCCGACTCCGCACTGGCACGCGTGACACGGCAGGCGAAACTCACCCCCATGATCGACACACTGACCGCCCGCCTGGAACGCGTGACTGCACCCGCACCCCACACTCGCCGCCGGGCCGAAAGCGGTCTGTCCTACATCCTGTGGAAACGCGCCTTCGAAGGAGAAGCGGCCAACGCCGCCAGCCTGTGCGACGAGGCACTCACCATCATGGGTGCACGGCCCTGATGCCCAACGCCAACAGGCCCGGCGGGACATACCGGTTGGCCACGAGCTTGCTTCGGCTTCCCGGCGCGCTATTTCGGGACACCTCTTAGGGAGCGGTGAATTCGTCACCGCTTTCCCTGTGAAGGATTACGGGGACTAGCCTCCGCGGGGCGCGCACTTTGTGCGCTCCCCGCGTACCCCGGACGCCAGAAGGTCAATCCCGACACCGTAATCAACTAGGATTCTGCCATGCGCAACGACCGGGAACTCGTGCAACTTCTCCACACCCTTGACCGCCTCCCAAGTGATTCGCTGGAGTATCCGCAAGGATTTGACGCAAATTTGGCTCTCGCGAAAGCGAAAGGATTGGCAGAACGCCTCTCCATCGATTTCTCGTCCGCCTGGAGAGTCGCACCCAACCAGGATGCCAATTACTACTTTGCTGTCGAACCAGAAGACTTTGAATCTGGCCCACTCGTCGGGATCCGGCTGAGCAACTTCGGCAACCTTGCTGCGGTGACCACCCCGCGTCCCGATAGCCACCCCGACCTGGAACAGGCGGTGGCGGACGGAGTCCTGTCTCCTGGGCAGCGAGACCTCATCGTCGTCGCGCTTGACGCCATCGGCTACACGCTGATCCCGCAGTACCTTCTGCACCGGCGCTATGATGGAATCTCGAAGATTGCTGAAATGGGGAAAAGGGATTTGCTCCTCACGTACCCCGATGATCTTGGGCATGCCGCGTGGTGGAACCGGTTTTTCGAGTACATCTGAATCGGATTCCAGAGATGCGCGCGAACGATCGCCGAGCGGCGCTGGCGAGACACACGGCCGCGCTGACGCACCGCGCGTGAGCGCAGCATTCGTCGGCAAGGTCGCTGAAGCGCGGCGGCCGACTGATGCGCCCCACGGCCCGCCGTCGCGGGCGCGAAATCCGCTTGGCCGTCCTGCGTGCGGGGGCAGCGCACGGGCGTACCCGAGGATGGTGGCGCCCTCCGGATGATTCATGTGGGCGAGGGCGATGGCGCCCGTGGGCGTGTCGGCCAGTCGGCCGGCGATCGTATCCGCGCCGGCAGTCGCGCCCTCGTCGGCGTTGACGGCGAAGCTCGCGCAGCGCAGCCCCAGGGCGGTCACGATCTGCGCTGCGACCTCGTCGCAGTGTGCTGTCCCCGGGCGGAAGAACCGCGGGGCACAGCCCGGTAATCGGGTCATGCCGTCCTGATTGCCCATGATCTTGTCGTACACCTCGGCGGCGCTGCGCGTCCTGGCGATGCCGTACGCCGCACGCCCGGTGACGGACAGCGGGACGTGGGCGGTGCCATGGTTGGCCAGCTCGAAGAGGGGATCGTTCGCCAGTTTGGGCCGCCCAGCTCCTGCGGCCGCTGCCCAGCGGCCTCGGCCGCCGTCTCGTACGCCGCCCGCACGCTGGGCGCCTCGTGGATCAGCTTCACGAACCGGGTGGCGTTGAAGTTCACGTGGGTGAGGGTGGAGAACAGCCCGTACGCGACGAACGTGGACGTCTTCCGGATCGGTGGCGCCGAGGGCCCTGCCCCGCACCGCGTACTGGGACATGCCCTTGCACAGGTGGATGAGCAGGTCCTGGAGCGTGAGCGGGCGGCCAGGTGGTGCGACGAGGGCCAGGGCGTGGTGATGACCGGGGGTGTTGAAGCCGCCCCTGCCGTCGTCGGCGAAGGGAACAGCCCGGGGCGGGCGGGGCGGACCGGCCCGCCGCCCCCGGGGTGAGATCAGGCGTAGCGGGGGGAGTGGTAAATATGGGTGATGTAGGGGGGGTTTCAGGGCCC
>NZ_JBEOYE010000131.1:0-20797 GCF_040296945.1 Streptomyces sp. NPDC001941
CCTCCGGGTCCTCCGGGATGCCCGCCAGGGCCGCGTGGGCCTGCGCGGCGGCCGATGCCAGGGCCTCCGCGTGCCCGAGCCGCTCCGCCTCGGCGTCCAGCTCGAAGCCGAACACGTCGATGTTCTCCGCGATCCGCGACGGCGTCACGGACTTGGGGATCACCACGTTCCCCGTCTGGAGGTGCCAGCGCAGCACCACCTGGGCCGGGGTGCGGCCGTGCTTCTGGGCGACGGCGACGACCGTCGGGACCTCCAGGAGGCCACGGCCCTGGCCCAGCGGGGACCAGGCCTCGGTCGCGATGCCGTGCTCGGCGTGGAACGCGCGCAGCTCGCCCTGGGCCAGCTGCGGGTGCAGCTCGATCTGGTTGACCGCGGGCACGATCGAGGTCTCCTCCATCAGCCGCGTCAGGTGCGGCACCAGGAAGTTGGAGACGCCGATGGCCTTGGCACGGCCGTCCGCGTGGATCTTCTCGAAGGCCTTGTACGTGTCCACGTACGCGTCCTTCGACGGCAGCGGCCAGTGGATCAGGTACAGGTCGACGTGGTCGAGGCCCAGCTTGTCCAGCGAGGCGTCGAAGGCGCGCAGCGTCGAGTCGTACCCCTGCTCGCTGTTCCACAGCTTGGTGGTGACGAACAGCTCGTCGCGGGGCAGGCCCGACGCGGCGATGGCCTGGCCGGTGCCCTTCTCGTTCTCGTAGATCGCTGCGGTGTCGATGCTGCGGTAGCCGGCCTCCAGGGCCGTGCCCACCGCCTTCGCCGCCTCGTCGTCCGGCACCTGCCAGACGCCGAAGCCCAGCTGCGGCATCGCTACGCCGTTGTTGAGGGTGATGGAGGGGACCTTGCTCACGAGCGGTCGATTCCTTACGTCGTCGGGTGGTACTTCCCTGGTCAACGATCACGGGGACCGGGGCATTCCCGGCCGTCCCGAGAAAAATGCACCGTACACGTGAACGGTGCCGGCCGGGCGCGGCGGGCGCCCGGCCCCACGCTGCGGCCCAGGGGAGGACGGCTCACGCCTCCCTCGTACCCAGGTACGCGTCCCGCACCCGGGGGTCGGCGCGCACCTCGGCCGCCGTGCCCTCCGCCAGGACCGTGCCCAGGTCGAGCACCACGACCCGGGTGCACAGCTCCATGACGAAGGCCACGTCGTGCTCGACCAGCAGGACCGCGCAGCCCTTCTGGTGTGCCATGTGACCGATGACCGCTGCCATGTGACGCCGCTCCGTCGACGTCGTCCCGGACGCGGGCTCGTCCAGCAGCAGCACCCGGGGCGGGTCGGCGAGCGCCCTGGCCAGCTCCACCATGCGGGCCCGGCCCACCGGCAGCGCCCCCGCGTACTCCTCGGCCAGGTCGTCGAGGCCGCACTCGCGCAGCACCTCGGCGGCGCGCTCCCGGTGCGCGGGGGAGCGGCCCCGCCACTCCCGCGCGACGACCAGGTTGTCGGTCACCGTCAGCTGCCCGAACAGCTGCTGGCGCTGGAACGTGCGGCGCACCCCGTGCCGGGCCCGCCAGACCGGGGAGCGGCGCGTGATGTCGGCGCCGTCCAGGACCACGCGGCCCGCGTCGGGCCTGCGGATGCCCGAGAGCACGTCGAACAGGGTGGTCTTGCCCGCCCCGTTCGGCCCGATGAGCCCGCACACCTCGCCGGGCCGCACCCCCACCCCCACCCCGTGCAGGGCGCGCACCCCGCCGAAGCGCACGCCGACGCCCTCGGCCCGCAGCACGTAGTCGCCCCTCGCCTCGTCGCTCACGTCGTGCGCACCCCCATGCCCAGGTAGGCCTCGGCGAGGCGGTCGGCCTCGACCTCCGCGCGCGGCCCGCACCAGGAGACGCGGCCCCGCGCGAGGTACGCCACGGTGTCGGCGACGCCCAGCACCTCGGCCGCCTTCTCCTCCACCAGCAGCAGCGCGGTGCCGCGCCCGCGCAGCTCCACGAGCAGCCGGAACACCTCGTCCACCACGCGCGGCGCGAGGCCGAGCGACGGCTCGTCCGCCACGAGCACGGCGGGCGGGCGCCGCAGCAGCGGCGCGAGCGCCAGGAGCTGCTGCTCCCCGCCGGACAGCGACCCCGCGGTCACCGTGCGGCGGGCCGCCAGCGCCGGGAACCGCTCGTACACCGCCTCCGTACCGCCGGGCAGCTGCAGCGCCAGGTTCTCCTCGACGGTCAGGCCCGGGAAGACGCCCCGGCCCTCCGGCGCGAGCAGCACCCCGCCGCGGGCACGTCGCACCGCACCGTCACCGGTGACATCGCACCCGTCCAGGAGCACCCGGCCGCCCGTCGCGGCCAGCGCCCCCGCGGCGACCCGGCACAGGGTCGACTTCCCGGCCCCGTTGGGCCCGAGGAGCGCCACGATCCGTCCGGCCCGCACCTCCAGGTCGACCCCGTGCAGCACCTCCGCACCGCCGTACCCGGCGCGCACCGCGTGCAGCCGCAGGGCGGCGGGCGTCGTCGGCGTCGCATCCGGGGTGTCGACCGGCGCGGCGGCGCGTGGCGGGGCTGCCTGTGGCGGGGCCGGGGACACGCGCGCCCCGGTCTCCGGTGGCCCGGACTCCGCCTCCCCGTCCCGTACCCCCGCGTCCCGCTGCTCCCCGCGCCGTACCGCCCTCGCCGCCCTCCTGCGCGCCCACCGCGTCGGCACCGCCGCGCAGTAGCCGTCCGGGTCGTTGGCCAGGGCCAGGCCCGCCAGGCCGAACAGGATCACCGGGAGGTGCGCCGACGCGGTCACCCACTGCGCGAGCAGGTGCGGCACCAGCGCGTAGACCAGGCCCGCCACCACCGCGTACTGCGGCCTGCGCACCCCGGCGGCGACCACCACGGCCAGCCACACCAGGCCGGTCATCGCGGTGAAGTCGGTCGCCGTGATCCGGGTGCCGTAGGACGCGTACAGCACGCCGCCGAAGCCCGCGAGCCCCGCCGACAGCGTGAACACCAGCAGCTTCGTGCGCACCACCGAGACGCCCGAGGCGAGCGCCGCCGCCGGGGCCGAGCGCACCGCGAGCATCGCCCGCCCCCACGCCGAGCCGCGCAGCCGGGTCAGCAGCCACACCACCAGCGCGCACAGCACCACCAGCGCCACGCCCATCGCCCGGTCGTCGCCGAGGTCCACCGGTCCCACGACCGGGCGCGGGACCTCCCAGCCGGTGTCGCCGTTCCTCAACCAGCCGAACTGGAAGAGGACTTGGTCGGCAAGGAAGGCGAGCGCGAGCGTGGCGAGCGCCAGCGAGCGCCCGCCCAGGCGCAGCGCGGGCAGCGCGACCAGCGCGCCGAGCACGGCCGCCGCGCAGGTCCCGGCCACCGCCGCGAGCAGGAACGGCCAGCCGTGGCTCATCAGCAGCCCCGCCACCAGCGCCGCCCCGGTCACGAACGTCGCCTGGGCCAGCGACACCATCGCGCCCAGGCCGGTGACCACGGTGAACGACATGAACACCAGGGAGACGGCCAGGCCCTGGGCGAGGACGCCGCTCCAGAACGGCGTGGTGACCGTGTAGAACGCGGTGGCGAGCAGCACCCCGCCGAGCGCCCACGGCCCCCACCGCCGCCGCCACGACAGGCCCGCCAGGTGGTCGGGCGGCGGCGCGTCCGCGGCGGCCGTGCCCGCGGCGCGCCCGCGCCGGGCGAGCACCAGGAGCCCGGCGAACAGGATCAGGAACGGTACGGCGGTACGGAAGCCGGTCAGGCCGTCCGCGAACGAGGCGTACCCGGCGACCAGGTTCTGCAGCACGCCCAGCGCGAGGCCGCCCGCGAAGGCGAGCGGCACCGACACGAACCGTCCGAGCACGGCCGCGGTGGCGGAGACGAACAGGAACAGCGTGAAGTCGTGCGCGGACAGCCCGAGCAGCGGAGTGGCGAGCACGCCCGCGAGCCCGGCCAGGCCCGAGGAGATCATCCAGGCGAGCGAGGAGAGCCGGTCGGCGCTGATGCCGCGCAGCTCGACCAGCGAGCGGTCGTCCACGGCGGCGCGCAGCCGCAGCCCGGTCCGGGTGTGCCGCATCAGCAGCCACAGCAGCGCGGCGACCACGGCGGTGGCGACCCAGGTGATCAGCTGGTCGGAGTCGACGCCGACGCCGTCCAGCGGCTGCCAGGCGACGGCGGGGCTGGGGCCGACGCCGGGCAGCCCGAACTGGTTCTCGGCCGGCAGCACCGGCGCCCCGGCCTCCTGGAGCAGCTCCACCAGCCACAGGCCGAGCGCGGGCAGGGCCACCAACAGGCCGATGGTGGCCACGATCTGGGCCGTCTCGCCGACCCGGGCGAGCCGCCGGAACATCAGCCGGTCGAGCCCCCAGCCCAGGCCCGGTGCCACCACCAGGACGAGCAGCAGCGCGGTGGGCACGGCGGGCCAGCCGAAGCCGGAGTGCAGTTCGTAGAAGACCAGGGCGCACAGGTAGGCGGTGGCGCCGTGCGCGAAGTTGAAGAGCCCGGAGGCGGAGTACGACAGGACCAGGCCCGTCGCGAGCAGCGCGTACAGCGCGCCGGAGACCAGTCCGCTCAGTACGAAGCCGAGGAGGTCACCCACGGTCGCGCCCTACGCGAAGGGGATCGGCTCGTAGCAGGTGAACGGTACGGCGACCTCGTACCGCCCGTCCTTGAGCCGTACCAGCGCCCCGCAGCCGAAGCTCTCCTTCTGCCCCTTGGGCTCGGCCCGGTCGCCGACCAGGGTGCCGGTGTCGGAGAACGCGGCGGCGGCCTTCTGGAAGGACTCCACGGTCAGGTCCTTCCCGGCCTTGGCGGCGATGGAGAGGAAGAGGTCGGCGCTCATGTACCCGGTCATCATGTGCATGTTGAGCGGTACGTCCTTGCCGCCGGAGGCCTTCTTGATGTCCTCCTTGAACCGGCGCATCGCCGGGGTGTCCGCCTCGAACGGCTGGAACTGGAGCAGCACGAGCACCCCGTCGA
The DNA here is from genome assembly GCF_040296945.1 of Streptomyces sp. NPDC001941. Taxonomy (NCBI): domain Bacteria; kingdom Bacillati; phylum Actinomycetota; class Actinomycetes; order Kitasatosporales; family Streptomycetaceae; genus Streptomyces; species Streptomyces sp. NPDC001941. The sequence continues at coordinate 4,894 of NZ_JBEOYE010000131.1, forward strand.
GCGCCTGCCGGGTGGTGTCCTTGGTGAGCAGGCCCGGGTCGTAGTCGGTGGGGTCGGTGATCAGGCCCTTGTACCCGGCCCGCTTCAGGGACGTGAACAGGCCGATGTTGTAAGGCGTCTGCATCACGGAGACCACCACGTCGGGCGCCTTGCCGCCGTTCGCGCGCAGGATCTCCTTGGTGTACGCCGACCAGTCGTTCGGCAGCGCGGTGGCGGGAACGGACGCCTTGGCGTACGACACTTCGAAGCCCGCGGCGGCGAAGCCCTGCTTGAAGGTGCGGATGCCGAACTTGCCGGCGTCGCTGTCCCCGGCGATCAGCGCCACCGACTTGCCGCGGGCGCCGCCCAGGACCTTGGCCAGGCCCTCGGGCCAGGTCTGGTTGAGGGTGCCGCCGGGCATCGGGACCAGGCAGCCGTTGAAGCCGTAGATGTGCTTGGGGCCGCAGAAGGAGGGCAGGGTGCCCCAGCCGATGGTCGGCACCTGTTGGCGGTCCAGGAAGTCGGCGCCCGAGAAGGTGACCGAGCTCATCGGCGCGACGGCGAACACCTGGTCTCGCTGGACCAGTTGGCGGGCCGCGGCGAGGTTCTTGGCCGGGTCCTGGCCGTCGTCCTCGGCGCCCAGGTACTGGATCTTCCTGCCGTTGACACCGCCTTCGGCGTTGGCCCGGTCGTAGCGGGCGCGGGCGCCGAGGTCGGTGTCCTTCTTGGAGTAGCCGCTGGCGCTGGTCATGGAGACGATGCCGCCGACCTTCACCGTGTCGGCGGTGACGCCGCGGGCGGAGGAGCCGGTCTCCTTGCCCGAAGAGCCTTGGGTAGAGGCCGAGTTGCAGGCGGCGGTGGCGAGGAGTAGGGCCGCTGTCAGGGCGATGGTGCGGATCGGTCCTGGTCCGGGCACGGTGGGTCCCTCCGTCTGGGGTGCCCAGAATTCTGCGGTGGACCTGACGGGTCGTCAATAACTGACGCTGCATCAATTGATGGTCCGTCAGAGTCGGCCATCGCGTGACCTGGTTCATGAGCTGCTACTCGTACGCCGCTACTCTGCGCCGCTACTTGTACAGCGCGTCCACCTCGACCGCGTACGCCTGCTCGATCGCCTTCCGCTTCAGCTTCAGCGACGGGGTGAGCAGCCCGTGCTCCTCGCTGAAGGGGTGCGCCAGGATCCGGAACGTACGGATGGACTCCGCCTGGGACACCGCCGTGTTGGCCGCCACCACCGCGCGCCGCACCTCCGTCTCCAGGTCCGGGTCGCGCACCAGGTCCGACGGCGACGGAACGGGCCGCCCCTGGATCGACAGCCAGTGCTCGACCGCCTCCTGATCGAGCGTCACCAGCGCGGCCACGTAGGGCCGGTCGTTGCCCACCACGATGCACTGCGACACCAGCGGATGCGCCCGCACCCGCTCCTCCAGGGCCACCGGCGAGACGCTCTTGCCGCCGGAGGTCACCAGGATCTCCTTCTTCCGCCCGGTGATCGTCAGATAACCGTCGTCGTCGAGCTGTCCCAGGTCGCCGGTGGCCAGCCAGCCGTCGTGCAGCACGGCGTCCGTGGCCTTGGGGTCGTTGTGGTAGCCCGCGAAGACGTGGTCGCCCCTGACCCACACCTCGCCGTCCTCCGCGATGTGCACCGACGAGCCCGGCACCGGACGGCCCACCGTGCCGTACTTGACGCCGTCCGGCGGGTTCGCCGTGGTCGCCGCGGACGTCTCGGTCAGGCCGTACCCCTCGTACACCGTCACGCCCGCGCCCGCGAAGAAGAGTCCGAGGCGGCGCTCCATGCCCGAGCCGCCCGACATCGCGTGCCGCACCCGGCCGCCCATCGCCTCGCGCACCTTGCCGTACACCAGCTTCTCGAAGACCTGGTGCTGCATGCGCAGGGCGGCCGAGGGCCCGGGGCCGAGCCCGAACGCCTTGTGCTCCAGCGCCTCCGCGTACCGCACGGCCGCGTCGACCGCCTTCTCGAACGGCCCGAGCCGGCCGTCCGCCTCCGCCCGCCGGCGCGCCGCGTGGAAGATCTTCTCGAAGATGTACGGCACGGCCAGCACGAACGTCGGACGGAACGCGGCCAGGTCCGGCAGCAGCGCGCTCGCCCGCAGCACCGGCTGGTGGCCGATCTTCACCCGGCCGCGGATCGCCGCGATCTCCACCATCCGCCCGAAGACGTGGGCCAGCGGCAGGAACAGCAGCGTGGACGCCTCGTCGCCGGGCCGCGAGTGGAAGACCGGCTCCCAGCGGCCCAGCATGGTGTCCGTCTCGAACATCAGGTTGGCGTGCGTGATCACGCACCCCTTGGGGCGGCCGGTGGTGCCCGAGGTGTAGATGAGGGTCGCCACCGAGTCGGGCGTCACCGCGCGCCGGTGCCGGTGCACCAGGTCGTCCTCCAAGTGCACCCCGGCCGCGGTCAGTTCGTCCACCGCACCGGCGTCCAGCTGCCACAGCCGCTTCAGCATCGGCAGCCGGTCGATCACCGAGCCGATGGTCATCGCGTGGTCCTCGTGCTCGACCACGCACGCGGACACCTCCGCGTCGTGCAGCATCCAGAAGACCTGCTCGGCCGAGGACGTCGGGTAGACCGGCACCGACTGGGCGCCCACGCTCCACAGGGCGAAGTCGAAGAGCGTCCACTCGTACCGGGTCGGCGCCATGATCGCGACCCGGTCGCCGAACCGCACGCCCTGCGCGAGCAGGCCCTTGGCCAGCGCGAGCACCTCGTCGCGGAACTGCCCCGAGGTCACGTCCCGCCAGCGGCCGTGCTCGTCCTTGCGACCGAGCGCGACCCGGTCCGGGTCGTCCTGGGCGTGCTCGTACACGGCGTCGGCGAGCCCGCCGACCAGCGGAGCCGCCGCCATGGGTGGGACAGAGAACTCGCGCAATGGCCTGCTCCTCGTGGCGCTCCGCACAGCGCCGGTGACGGTACCCCACGCCGGGGGCCCGCGGGAGGGCCTTCATGAAGTCTGGACATTTGGCGTCTGCACTGGTCAGAGCCCGGTAACCGGTGAGTAGCAGGTGGGCGGGGCCAGTTGCTGACTCCAGCGTCAGCAGACCGGCCCGCCATCTCCACCGAATCCCTACGGTCCGGGCACGCCCGACGGCCACCGACACGGTCCGGGCACGCCCACCGGGCCACGGGCTGGTGCGCGGGCGTGCACCGGGCCACCGGCCGGTGCGGGCACGCCCACCCGGCCACCGACTGGTGCGGGGGCGCGCACCGGTGCCATGTCACATGGCGACCCTCACACGTGACATGGCACCGTTCACACACCGCCGCGCAGGCTCACGCCCCGCTCACGCCCGACGGCGCCGGCACCTCGTCCGCCACCCGGCCGGGCACCTGCCGCGCCCCGCCGTCCCGCGCCGCCTCCCCACCGGCCGGCCCGGGCTCCGGCGTCCGCACCCAGGCGAGCACCGCGAGCCCCGCCAGCACGCCCACCGCGCCCGCGACCCACGCCGCCGCGTTGAGCCCCGACGCGAAGGCCGTACGCAGCGCCTCCTGGGAGAACGCCCCGCGCAGCGCCCCCGCCGCACCGCCGGCCAGCGCGTGCGCCGCGTCCTTGTCATGGAGCGAGCCGCCGATCGCGCTCGTCGCCACGGTGCCGAACACCGCCACGCCCAGCGCGTACCCCAGCTGCCGCGCCGTGTTGACCGCACCGCCCGCCATCCCCGCGTCCCGCGGCGGCACCGAGGCCAGCGCCGCGCCCGCGAGCCCGGGGGAGACCAGGCCCACCCCGAGCCCGGCCACCACCAGACCCGGCAGCAGCGCCGTCCACGACGAGGCCGCGCCCAGCACGCCCTGCGCCAGGGTGCCCGCGCCGATCAGGACCATGCCGCCGCCCACCACGAACCGGGCCGGCGCCCCGTGCAGCAGGCGTCCGGCGAGCGCGGCGATCACGAACGACGTACCGGCCAGCGGCAGCAGCGCGAGACCCGCCCGCACCGGGCTCATGCCCAGCAGCGTCTGCAGCCAGATCGAGGTGTACGGCAGGACGGCGAAGGCCGCCGCGTTGAAGGCGCAGGCCGCGACGAGGACCGTGACGAACGACCGGCCGCGCAGCAGCCGAAGGTCGATCAGGGGCGCCGCGACCCGCCGCTCGACCAGCACGAACACCACCAGCGCGGCCAGCGCCAGGGCGAACGTGGCCAGCGTGCGCGCCGAGGCCCAGCCCTGCTCGCCCGCCCGCACCACCCCGTAGGTGGCGGCCCCCGCGGCCAGCGCGAACGCCACCGTGCCGGCCCAGTCGACCCGCCCGCCCCGGCGCGGCCCGTCCGGCCGCACCGCACGCAGGGTCAGCGCCATGGCCACCGCCGCCACCGGCAGGTTGACGAAGAAGATCCACCGCCAGCCGAACGACTGCGTCAGCACCCCGCCGAGCACCGGCCCCAGCGCCGCGGCCGCGCCGCTGACCGCGCCCCACACACCGAGCGCCACCGAGCGCCGCCGCCCCTGGTAGGCCGCCCCGAGCAGCGAGAGCGTCGTGGCGAACATGGCGGCGGCCCCCAGGCCCTGCACCGCACGCGCCGCCACCAGCGCACCCGTGCTCGACGCGAGCCCGCACGCCAGCGACGCCAGCGCGAACAGCCCCGTACCGGCCAGGTAGGCGCGCCGCCGCCCCAGCTGGTCGGCGGCGGCCCCCGCACCGAGCAGCAGCGCGGCCAGCACCAGCGCGTACACGTCGATGACCCACTGCAGCCCGGAGAAGGTCGAGCCGAGCGAGGCGGCCATGTCGGGCAGCGCCACGATGACGATGGTCACGTCCAGCAGCAGCATGAAAGTCCCCAGGCTGACCGCGGCCAGCGGTCCCCACGTACGCATGATGGTTCTCCCGTTGATCCCGTTGATCCCGTTGATCCGGTGATGAAGTGTTGAGAAGGTCGTGATTCCTTCCGTACGATCACCCCGGTCACCCGATCGACCACCACCAGACCCCTCCCCGCGGCGGTATCCGACTCCACACTCGGGAGCACGCGTGAAAACCGACACCGCGCGACCGGCGGCCCTCGACGCGCTCGACCTGCGCCTGCTGCACGCCCTCGACGTCGCGGGACGCGCCCCGTTCGCCCGGATCGCCGAGGTCCTCGGCGTCTCCGACCAGACCGTGGCCCGCCGCTACCGCAGGCTGCGCGCCGAGGCCGGGCTGCGCGTCGTCGGGGTGCGCGACACCATGGGCCTGGGCGAGGACTCCTGGATGCTGCGGCTGCGCTGCACCCCGGACGCGGCCGAGGCGCTGGCCCGCGCGCTGGCCCGGCGCCCCGGCACCGCGTGGATCGCCATCGCCTCCGGCGGCACCGAGGTGATCGGCATGACCGTCCCGCGCACCGAGGGCGAGCGCGACGAGCTGCTCCTCGGCCGGCTGCCCCGTACCCCGAGCATCACCGGGATCCGCGCCCACCAGCTGCTGCACCGCTTCTTCGGCGGCCCCGGCGGCTGGCTCGCCAAGCGCCAGGCCCTCACCCCGGACGAGATCGCCGCGCTCGCCACCCCGCCGGGACCGCCCGGGCCGCCGGTGTCACCGGACGACGCCCCGCTGCTCGACGCGCTCGCCGCCGACGGCCGCGCCACGGTCGAGGAGCTGCGCCGCGCCACCGGCCGCCCCGAGTCCACCGTCCGCCGCCGCCTGGAGCAGCTCCAGTCCTCCGGGGCGCTGTTCATCGACGTGCAACTGGACACCCACGCCCTGGGCTACACCACCCGCGCCCTGCTCTGGATCACCGCGTCCCCGGCCGCCCTCGACCGGGTGGGCCGTGCCCTCGCCACCCACCCGGAGGTCGCCTTCGCGGCGGCCACGGCGGGCGCGTCCAACCTGGTCGCGGTAATCGTCTGCGAGAACGTGTCGGCGATCTACCCGTACCTGAGCGAACGCGTCGGGACCCTCGAAGGCGTCGAACACATCGACTGCACACCGGTGTTGCGCACCGTGAAGCAACTGACGTACGAGGAGGCGCGTCGATAAGGTCGACGGTGACTCCGGCCACGGGCCGGGGCCGGCGGGAGCAGGGGGGCGGCTGTGGAGATCATCGGTGCGGCGGCGGGCGCGCTGGGCAAGATCGTGGCGAAACCGGCCGCGGACGCGGCACTGCGCAAGGAGCTGGTCGTCAGGACCCTCAAGGCGGTCCGCCTCGACCCCAAGTACCCCCCGAGGGACTTCGACAGCATCTACGCCTACACGCTGATCGAGTACTGCGCGGACCGCCCCGCCCCCGTCCTCGCGTTCTTCCGCGACCGCTACGTCCTGGAGGCCTTCCGCACGTCCTTCGGCACGGGGGACGGGAAGCGGCTGCGCGACGAGGTGGCGACCGCCGTCCAACGCAACGCGGAGACAGGCGAGTTCGGTCACCTCGGGCACGGCTTCGACGAGCACGTGGAGGCGTTCACCACCGCGTTCCAACGCGTCGTCGACCGCAGCAGGGAGCCGCACGAGATACGTGCCGAGCAGAAGATCGACGCGCTCCTCGCGCTCGTGGCCGAGACCCGCGTCGAGGAGGAGCGCCACCGCACGGCGACCGAACCCGAACGCACCGGCGCCAGCCCCGCCGCACGATTGATGGCGGACGTGCGGGAGTGGTTCGACGCCGTCGGCTACCTCGTCCGGGAGACCTGGGAGACCGCCGACGGATCGGTGGCCCTGCTCGTCGACGTACCGCAGCGGCGCGGCCGTTACGACACCGACGTCATGCTCTGCGTGGACGGCGAACTCGGCCCGCACCACCTGCGGACGCTCGCCGCGGCCGTCGCCGAGCGGGAGGCGGCGGAGGGGTGGGGGATCGCACGGCTCGCGGTGGCGGAGGCGGCCCGGCGGCGCGCCGAGTCCGACGAAGAGCTCTTCTGCTACACCTTCGACGAACTCATCGAGCTGGAGGCCGACTTCGAGTCGTACATCGGCTGGGTGGAGGCGGAGGTCGCCCGCCGTGAACTGGACGAGCGGTACGTCCCGCTGTCCTGCCGCAAGGAGGAGGTCGACCCGGCCACCGGGGAGACCCTCGACACCAGCGTCTACGACTGGCGCGACGGCGGTCTGGACCGCTACGTCGAGGGCTGGCTGCGCGAGCCGGACCGCAAACACCTCTCCCTGCTCGGCGAGTTCGGCATGGGCAAGTCGTGGTTCGGGCTGCACCTGGCGGGCGAGATGGCGCGCGGCTGGCGCGACGCCAAGCGGCGCGGGCTGCCCCGCCCCCGGGTGCCGCTGGTGATCCCGCTGCGCGACTACGCCAAGCAGACGTCGGTGGAGGCGCTCCTCTCGGACTTCTTCTTCCACAAGCACCGCATCGCACTGCGCAGTTACGACGTCTTCCGGGTGCTCAACCGCATGGGACGGCTCCTGCTGGTCTTCGACGGCTTCGACGAGATGGCCGCCCGCGCGGACCGCAACACCATGGTCGCCAACTTCTGGGAGCTGGCGAACGCGGTGGAGCCCGGCGCGAAGGTCCTGCTGAGCAGCCGCACGGAGCACTTCCCGCACGCGGCGGAGGCCAGGGACGTGCTCAACGCCCGTGTCTCCGACTCGCCTTCGTCCGTGCTGCGGCAGGGGCCGAGCTTCGACATCGTCGAACTCCTGCCCTTCGACGACGACCAGATCCGCGGCATGCTCGGCCACCTGATGTCCCCGGACAAGGCCGAGTCGCTGATGGCGTACGACGACGTGCGCGACCTGATGCGGCGCCCCGTCATGTCCGAGCTCGTCCTGGACGCCCTTCCCGAGATCGAGCGCGGCGCGCCGATCGACCTGGCGCGGATCTACCTGTACGCCATCCGGCGGAAGATGGACCGCGACATCGAGCACGAGCGCACGTTCACCTCGCGCGCCGACAAGCTGTACTTCCTGTGCGAGCTGGCCTGGGAGATGCTCTCCAGCAATCGGCTCACGCTCAACTACCGTGACTTCCCAGAGCAGTTGCGCCGCTGCTTCGGGCCGCTGGTGGCCAGTCAGAAGGACCTGGACTACTGGGCGTACGACATGCGCAACCAGAGCATGCTGGTGCGCGACGCGGAGGGCGACTACGGGCCCGCGCACAAGTCGCTCCTGGAGTTCCTGGTGGCCTACAAGCTGGCGGCGGAGCTGGGGGTGCTGGCGGGGGACTTCCTGTCGCTGCTGCCCGTGGAACCGGGCCCGGACGCCGGGGAGCGGACCTGGTCGGGGTACTTCGGGGGACGGGGGCCGGGGGGTGAGCTGCCGAGTCTCGGCCGGTTCAGGACGGAGCCGCTCGGCGGGCTGGCCGCGTCGTTCGGGTCCTTGGAGACGCTGGAGCCCGTCGTGGTCTCGTTCCTGAGGGAGATGGCGTCGGAGGACCTGGAAGCGAGCCGGGGTGTCCTGCTGGAGGTCATCGCGTCGACCGCGAGCGGGGAGACCGACCCGGGCGCCGTCGGGGGATACAGCGCCAACCTGCTCGCCGCACTGGGGGAGGACTTCGACGGGGTGGACCTGAGGGGCACCGACCTGTCGGGGTTCGAACCGTCGCTGTACACCGTGAACGCCTCCATGAAGGGCGCCGACCTGAGGGGGGCCCAGCTGACGGACGCGGACCTGGCCTGGGTCGACCTGACGTCGGCGGACCTGCGGGGCGCCACCCTGAGCGGGGTCTCCGTGTTGTCGAGTCACCGGTCCGTCACGCAACTCGTGGCACATCCCGGCGGGGCGATCACGGCGGTCGCGGGTGGCGAGGCCTTCCACTGGCCCGACGGCGACCTGGCCGGGGCCCCGCGGATCCGGGACCTGCCGGGGATCCTGGAGCACGACGGCAGTCTCCTCACCTGGGGCGAGAACGACTGGGCCTACGCCCACGCGCGCGCGGGGGAGGCCGTCGCCTCGCGCGACGGCGAGCGGCTCATGGAACTGCCGCCGTACACGATCGCCCAGGTGATCTGGGGCGGGCGGGCCGGAGCGCTGGTCCACCACAGGACGTACCGGACGGCCCGCGTCGTCGATCCAGTGAGCGGCGAGCAGCTGGTGGAGCTGACCGTCCACGACCCGGCGGAGGTCGCGGGGTTCGGCCCCCACCAGGACGGCGTGTCGGCGTGGTCGATCGGAGCGGGGCATCTGGCGCTCCACCGGTTCACTCCGGAGCACCCCGGGGGCGAGCTGATCGAGCGGGTGTTCCTCGGTACGGGGCGTCTGGATGTCAGAGGAGACGCCGCCACGGTGTGGACGTTCACGCACGACGGGGACCTGGTGCTCGTGGACCTGTCACGCGGACGGGTCAGGCGGTTGAGTCAGCAGGAGTGGGGCGGGCCTTTTCCGTCGCTGACCGCCACGTTGGATCCGCCGGGTGGCAACCTCTATCTGGGCCGTCCTGACAAGCTGTCGCTCTTCCGCCCCGGACCCCCCGGATTCGAGGGTGACGCCCTCACGCACGCCGTCGCCCTGGACGTGAGCGTGCTCCGTTTCGACCCGGTCAGGAACGCGGTGATCACCGGCTCGGCCTCCGGGGAGATCATGGTGCGCGACCCGCTCTCCGGCGAGATCCTGGCCGCGACCTCCGTCAACCCCCACCTGCGCGGCGCCCGTTTCAGCAGCGCCTGCGGGCTCGCCCCCGCCGTCCTGGACTCGATCCGCCGCGCCGGGGGCATCGTCGACTGACGCGCCCGCCCCGGACGCCGTCCCGCCCCGTCACTCCCGCATTCCCCGCACCCGGTCGCCCGCCTCCAGGATCGCGCGCTCCAGGGCCCTCGCCGCCTGCGGGACCTCCCGGGGCGGGTGGCCGTGGAGGAGGACGAACTCGACCGCGCCCAGCTCCGGCAGGCCCGCGCGGGGCGGGAGCGGGGTGAGGTCAGGGGGGATCAGGCCGCGGGTGTGGGGCAGGACGCCCAGGCCCGCGCGGGCCGCCGCGATGTTCGCCGTCAGGCTCGTGCTCGTACAGGCGATCCGCCAGGCGCGGCCCTGGGCCTCCAGGGCCGCCAAGGCGCGGAGGCGGGTGATGCCCGGCGGCGGGTACACGATCAGCGGCACCGGGCGGTCCGGGTCGACCCGCAGGCCCGGGGCGCCGATCCAGCACAGGGTGTCGCGCCACACCAGCGAGCCGGGCGCGTCCGCCGTGCGGCGCTTGGCCAGGACCAGGTCGAGGCGGCCCGCGCGCAGCAGCTCGTGCAGCGAGCCGGACAGGTCCACCGTCAGCTCCAGGTCCACTTCCGGGTGCGCCTCGCGGAAGGCGGTCAGGATCTCCGGCGCCCGGGTCATCACGAAGTCCTCGCACACCCCGAACCGCAGCCGCCCCCGCAGCCGGGTCCCCGTGAAGAACGCCGCCGCCCGCTCGTGCGCCGCCAGGATCGTCCCGGCGAAGCCCAGCATCGCCTCACCGTCCTCGGTCAGGTCCACCCCGTGGGTGTCCCGCGCGAACAGCGGCCGGCCCGTCGCCTCCTCCAGGCGCCGCACGTGCTGGCTGACCGTGGACTGGCGCAGCCCGAGGCGCTCGGCGGCCCGGGTGAAGCTCAGCGTCTGGGCGACCGCGAGGAAGGTCCGCAGGTGCGTCGGGTCGTACATGGTCCCAGCCTAGTCCGTCATCGCGATCCGTGATGACAGTCAGAGCGGTGTGCGGGATTCCCGATCACCCGTGTCCGGGGGATCATGAAGGCATGCCCCGCACCAAGCCGAAGCTGCCGATCGACCCCTACGTCCTGGCGCTGCTCGGCACCGTCGGCCTCGCCGCCCTGCTGCCCGCCTCCGGGACCGCCGCCCAGGTCGCCTCCGGCGCCTCGACCGGCGCGGTCGCCCTGCTGTTCTTCCTGTACGGCGCGCGCCTGTCCACCCGCGAGGCCCTCGACGGCGTACGCCACTGGCGGCTCCACCTCACCGTCCTGGTCTGTACGTTCGTCCTCTTCCCGCTCCTCGGCCTGGCCGCCCGCGGTCTCGTCCCCCTGGTGCTCACCCCGCAGCTCTTCGACGGGCTGCTCTTCCTCTGCCTGGTGCCCTCCACCATCCAGTCCTCGATCGCCTTCACGTCCATCGCCCGCGGCAACGTCCCGGCCGCCATCTGCGCCGGGTCCTTCTCCAGCCTCGCCGGGATCCTGCTCACCCCGCTGCTCGCCGGGCTGCTGCTCGGCGGCGACGCGGGCGGCTTCTCCGCCGACTCGCTGGTGAAGATCGTGCTCCAGCTCCTGGTGCCCTTCCTGGCCGGACAGGCGCTGCGCCGCTGGGTCGCGCCGCTGCTGACCCGCTACAAGAAGGTCCTCGGCTACGTCGACCGCGGCTCGATCCTGCTCATCGTCTACACCGCCTTCAGCGAGGGCATGGTCGAGGGCGTCTGGCACCAGGTGTCGCCGGCCCGGCTCGTGGCGCTGTTCGGCGTCGAGGCGGTGCTGCTCGCCGTGATGCTGGCGCTCACCTGGTACGGGTCGAAGCGGCTCGGGTTCGTCCGCGAGGACCGCATCGCCATCCAGTTCGCCGGGTCGAAGAAGAGCCTGGCCGCCGGACTGCCCATGGCCAGCGTGCTGTTCGGGCCGCAGGCCGCCCTCGCGGTGCTGCCGCTGATGCTCTTCCACCAGATGCAGCTGATGGTGTGCGCCGTCATCGCCAGGCGCCGCTCCCACGACCCGGAGCCGGCCGCGCGGGCGGACGCCGGGGCCGTCGCGGCGCGCGGCTGAAGCGGTGGGAAGCCTTCCGCCGCCCGTACGACACCGCGCGTGAACTCCGTACGACACCGAGAGTGATCTCCGTACAACACCGCTCGTGAGCAAGGAAGTTGGGCCTCCGGTGGCGTGAACTCACCCCCGGTGCGCGACGAAGATCATCGGCATGGGTAGCGTGACACCATGCCCGCACTCGACGCCCGCAGCACCGCACTCGTCCTCGTGGACCTGATGGAGCGCATCGTCGCGCTCCCCCTCGCCCCCCGCTCCGGCGAGGAGGTGCTCGCCGCGAGCTCCGCGCTCGCGGAGACGTTCCGCGCGGCGGGCGCCCCCGTCGTCCTCGTCCGGGTCGAGCGCCCCGGCGTCGAGCACCAGCCGCCCGGCAGCGGCCTGGTGCCCGGCCTCGCCCGCGACGGCGACCTCATCGTCGTCAAGCGCACCCTGGGCGCCTTCCACCGCACCGCGCTCCACGACCAGCTGGTCGAACGGGGCGTGCGCACCCTGGTGTTCGGCGGCATCGCGACCAACCTCGGCGTGGAGTCCACCGCCCGCGCCGCCGACGACCTCGGCTACGACCTGGTGTTCGCCGAGGACGCCCTCGCCGGGCTGACCGCCGACGAGCACCGCGCCGCCTGCGAGCTGGACTTCCCCCGCCTGGGCACCGTCACCACGTCCGCCGAGATCTCCCTGGTCGACGCGTGACCGCCCGCCCCTGGGCCCGCGGCTCCGCGCGCCCCTGCTCGCTGGTGGTGTGCCGGGGCTGCTGCTGCGGCGACGCGGCCAAGCACCCGGGCACCGACCACACGGGCCAGCTGGCCCGGCTCCGCGAGGCGGCGGCGGCCTCGGGCGGCCGCCTCGCCGTCCGTACGAGCGACTGCCTCGGCCCGTGCGGCCAGGCCAACGTCGTCGTGGTCCAGCCCTCCGCCGAGGCCCGCCGCAGGGGAGCCAGGGCCGCCTGGATCGGCTGGACCCTGGACGACGACGCGCTCGACGACATACTGGCCTGGGCCGACGCGGGCGGTCCCGGCGTCGCCGAGCCCCCGGCCACGCTCCGGCTGCAGATGATCGACCCGCCGAAGAACTGACGCCGCCCGCGCCGGGGGCCCGCCCCCGGCGCCCGGGCTCACCGTCCCGGCACCGCGTCCAGGTCGATCCGGTGCTCGCCCGCGTACACGTTCATGTCCCGCCCCCGCAGGAACCCCACCAGGGTCAGCCCTGTCTCGGCCGCGAGGTCCACGGCCAGCGACGACGGCGCCGACACCGCCGCCAGGACCGGGATCCCCGCCATCACGGCCTTCTGCGCCAGCTCGAACGACGCCCGCCCCGACACCAGCAGCACGGCACGGTCCAGCGGCAGCAGGTCCTCCCGCAGGGCCCGCCCGACCAGCTTGTCCACCGCGTTGTGCCGGCCCACGTCCTCGCGTATGTCCAGGAGTTCGCCCTCCGGCGAGAACAGCGCCGCCGCGTGCAGCCCGCCGGTGCGGTCGAACACCCGCTGTCCGGCCCGCAGCCGGTCCGGCATGTCCGCGAGCAGCGCGGGCGTCACCCGCACCGGGGCCGTGCCGGACAGCGGGAAGCGGGCCGTGGTGCGCACCGCGTCCAGGCTGGCCTTGCCGCAGAGCCCGCAGGAGGACGTGGTGTACACGTTGCGCTCCAGGGAGATGTCGGGCACCTCGACGCCCGGCGCGAGCCGTACGTCGACCACGTTGTAGGTGTTCGTCCCGTCGTCCTTGGCCCCGGCGCAGTACACGATGCTCGTCACGTCCGAGGCCGAGGCCAGCACCCCCTCGCTGACCAGGAACCCGGCCGCGAGGGCGAAGTCGTCGCCCGGCGTGCGCATGGTGATCGCCAGTGGCTTGCCGTTCAGCCGGATCTCCAGCGGCTCCTCGGCGACCAGGGTGTCCGGGCGGGTGGACACGGCGCCGCCCCTGATCCGGATCGTGCGTCGGCGTTCGGTGACGCGTCCCATGTCACATCATCCCGGTTCTGTGTGCTGTCCTGTGTTCTGTCTGTTCCGTCTGGTTCGTCATCAACTGCCCGTACCGCACCCGTATCGCACCGGTGCGGTATCTGTCCGTACCGCACCCGAAACGCAGCGGTGTCGTATCTGTCCGTACCGCACCCGTACCGCACCAGTGCCGCATCTGTTCGTACCGCTGCCATTGTCCGGTACGGCTGTTCGGGCCCCGACCGCGCGGGGCGGGTGATGTTGCGGACTCTCCAAGAGGCCGGGGCGAATCCTGTGGGATCTCGCGACGGGTTACCCGTCAGTCGCTGACCACACTGGAGTGCTCCTGACCTCGACAGCAAGGGGGCCGCCGGCATGCCGGGAACTCGCATCACCGCGCTCGGGCACTACCAGCCCGCCAAGGTGCTCACCAACGAAGACCTGGCGGCCCTGGTCGACACCAGCGACGAGTGGATCCGCAGCCGCGTCGGCATCCACACCCGCCACGTCGCAGGACCCGACGAGCCGGTCGACGAGCTCGCCGCGCACGCCGCGGGCAAGGCCCTGGCCGCCGCCGGGCTCACCCCCGCCGACATCGACCTGGTCATCGTCGCCACCTCCACCAGCGTCGACCGCTCGCCGAACACCGCGGCCCGCGTCGCCGCCCGGCTCGGCATGGAAGCGCCCGCCGTCCTGGACCTCAACGTCGTCTGCGCGGGCTTCACGCACGCGCTCGCCACCGCCGACCACACCATCCGCGCCGGTGCCGCCACCCGCGCCCTGGTCATCGGCGCCGACAAGATGACCGAGGTGACCGACTGGAGCGACCGCACCACCTGCGTCCTGGTCGGCGACGGCGCGGGCGCCGTCGTGGTCGAGGCCACCGACGACGAGCCCGGCATCGGCCCCGTCCTGTGGGGCTCGGTGCCCTCGATGGGCCACGCGGTACGCATCGAGGGCAGCCCGCCCCGCTTCGCCCAGGAGGGCCAGAGCGTCTACCGCTGGGCCACCACCCAGCTGCCGCCCATCGCCCGCGCCGTCTGCGCCAAGGCCGGGGTCACGCCCGAGGAGCTGGACGCGGTCGTCCTGCACCAGGCCAACCTGCGCATCATCGAGCCGGTCGCCCAGAAGATCGGCGCGGTCAACGCGGTGGTCGCCCGGGACGTCGTCGAGTCCGGCAACACCTCCGCCGCCTCGGTGCCGATGGCGCTGTCCAAGCTCCTCGCGCGCGGCGAGGTGGCCTCGGGGGACCGGGCGCTGCTCTTCGCCTTCGGCGGCAACCTGTCGTACGCCGGCCAGGTCGTCCGGGTGCCCTGACGCACCCCGCGCCGCCGAGGGCGCCGCCCGGGACCCGTACGCCCCCGCCCGTACGCCGTCCCGCGCGGCGCCCTCACGCGTACGCGCCCCGTCCACGCCCCGCCGCCCGGGTGAATCGCGCACCCACACGGAGCACATCCACGGCCCCCGGCGCGCGCCCGGGCCGCGGGGCGTGGCGGACGGGCCGTCAGGGGGTGGCAGGACGGGCCGTCAGAAGGCGACGGGCGTGCGGGCGTCGGCGGCGCGGCGGGCCGTGGTCCGTTCGGATCACCCGAGTGGCAGCGCCCCCGCGGTGTGCCTAGCTTCGGCCGTGTCGAGGAGCACGACCTGCCCCAAGCGGAAGAAGTCCGCGAACTGCCCTCGCGGAACTGGAGGACCTCCATGCGCGCGATATCCGCGTCCGCCGCCCTGCTCGCCGCCACCACCGCCGCCGTGGCCCTCGGCGCCCCCGCGGCCCTCGCCGCCCCCACCGGGGAGCGCGACGTCACCTCGTTCGGCTTCTCCGTGACCCCCTCGACCATCGCCCCCGGCGGCACCGTCACGCTCGCCAGCAACGGCTGCGAGGTCCCCTCGGTCAACGTCTCCTCCGGAGTCTTCGACACCGTCACCCTCAACGAGGGCCACTCCGCCACCGCCAAGGTCGACTGGGACGCCAAGCGCGGCGCCCAGTACCAGGTCACGTTCGACTGCAAGGGCGAGAAGGGCACCACCACCCTCACCATCGCCGGCGGCTCGGGCCACGACGACCGCTGGGACCACAACGACCACCGCAGGGGCGTCAAGGCCGGCCTCGGCGGCGCCAACGGCGGCCTGGGCACCACCGAGGTCCTGGTCGGCTCCGCCCTCATCGCCGGCGCCCTGGGCGTCGTCGTCGTGCGCACCCGCCGGCGCGCCGACGGCCGGGGCTGAGGCACGGGCACCCGGATGGCCCGGGAGTCCCGGCGCGGCGGCTGGGGTCCGGTGGCCGTCGCGCTCCTCATCGGCTTCGGCCTGGTGCGCGGCGGCCTGGACGGCGGGGCCGGCGCCCCGCCCCAGCCCGCCGCGGCCGGGGCCGGGGGGGGGCGGCCGCCCGCCCCGGCCCGCCCGGG
>NZ_JBEOYE010000132.1:0-20727 GCF_040296945.1 Streptomyces sp. NPDC001941
AACGGTTCCAACTTCGGGCCACGACGAGGTACCGGCACATCGGCAGAAGCAGTCATACACAAACTAACGACGGATCTCCGGCGCAGGACACTAGCCCTGCGCCCCGGTCCGGACGGGATGCCCGATCCCCAGGCGCAGGGCGCCGCGGATGGGAGCGCGAAGGCCTCGTTTTGGCCAGGGGTTGCGCGGTCAGTTCTCTTCGGGATCGTCCGTAGTTGTCGGCTCCTTGGCGCTGGCGTCGACAACGTGCGCTGGGTGGTCTTCTTCAGGCGGCGCGGCCGCAATCGTGCTGGTCATCTGGGCGGGTTTGCGCCAGGCGTACGCACTGGCCAGCTGCATCGCGGCGAGCATAGCTCCGAAGGTGGTCCAGGCGAGATGTACCGCTTCCACTGCACTGAGGACTGCGATGGCCGCTAGCAGCAGGCCTGAGGCCAGTAGCAGCCTGCTGATGAACGGGCTTCGCCCCGTGCGCTGTACAAGTGAACGGCCGAGGAGTAGCGCTGCAAGCTGCCGTCCCTTCGTGTGGTGCTCTTCCGGTTCTCTTACCAGTGAGGCGCATAGGGCCACTCCCAGCAAGGCGAGGATGTGCAGGAACACGGCGAGTGCCAGCATTACGGCCAGGGCGTCGTTAGACTCGGGCAAGGCTCCCTCTTCTCTGTCGAGGCGTCGCGTGGTTGCGGCGCCCTGGTGACACTGGCGGAGTTGGGAGTTATGTAGGATCTCGCGATCCGTGGCAGAGGGCAGCGCTCTGACCAGCGGTTCCTGAGCTGTCTCAGCTCGCGTCCGCGTGCCTGTGTCTCAGTTTCTTGGCATTTCCTCGGGGCTCATCCGCTCTGACCACTCACGCTGGGTTGTGGCTCGCTCCAGGCGGTTGACAATCTCCTTCTCCACGGCCGCATCCAAGGTGTTCGGAAGCCGGTCGAGGGTGTCGGGAAGAACGTCGAGGAGACCCCAGATCTCTTCGCCGGTCGTGACGGTCAGAAGTAGCTGGCACCGCCACTGTGGCGACACTTCGGGACGGTGGCGGAGCTGGTGCACGATCGTGGGGCAGACGTAGTGCGTCGCCTCGGCGTCGAGGTGCTTCCGTAGCCAGTGGACTGGGAGCCGCTGGCTGAAGCCGAGTGTGGCGGCCTCTTGTTCGAGGTCGAGGAGTTGGTTGGTGTCGACCGCTCGGACGGTGCGGGGACGTGCTGAGACCATGGCCTGATGATGTCAAGAAGACGCGGCGGTGCCGAGCGGTCAGCGGGGCCGGGACGCGATCTGTTGGCGGGCAAGGACCCAGACCTCCTCGAACTCGGCGGAGGTCATGTGCTCGGGGTCGTGGCCCTCCCACTCTGAGACGGGCAGTTCGGCGGTGCTCCCGAATCCGCTCTCGTACTGTGCGAGGCGGCCTGCGTCACGAGCCTGCTGCCATTCATCGAGGGAGGCTGCTGCGATCGGGGCGAGGTCAGGCCCTTGGAGTTCGATCTGGCGGATTACCCAGCCCTCGGCGTCAACCTCGAAGTGGAACCAGATGTCCTCCTCGTCCCAGTGGCAGCGCATCCATGTGGTCACCCGTCCATGGTGGCGCGGATCACCGGAGCGCGGCGAGTTCACTGAAGGAGCGCGTAGGGGTGCCCAGGAACAGGTCGGCAGCTGCTGTGCCATATGCGATGTTGAGGGTGTCGAGCCGGTAGGTCCATTCGCCGCCATGGGTGCCCGTGAAGCGGTAGTTGACCTGCCAGCGGAGCCATTCACCGCGTGCGAGCCGGACTGCCGGCGGCCGCCGCCACCTGCGCGGCAGGCCGAACGGGGTCACGGCCGGCTGAACGCGCAGCTTGCCGCCGTCTTCGCGTAGAACCACGCCGATGTCCGCGACGGAGTCGGGCAGACCTTCCCGGGTGACGAATCGGGGCTGGAAGCCGTCGGCTTCGCGCAGGAGGACTTCATGGACGTAGGGGGGTGCCAGGAGAGGCAGGGGAAAGGCTGTCGGGGCCGCGTTCCGACGGGATGCTTCAGGCCCGCCCCGAGATCGTTTCGTCCAAGATGTACGCACCCACTGGATGACTGTGTCCACGGCGTTGATCCTTCAGCATCGACGCGGAGCTGACCACCCTATTCTGGCCGCTCGTCGTAGCCGGCCAGCCAAGCCTTCGTGGCTTTGACGACACGCTTTCCGAGCGGGGTCAGCTTCATGGGGTGGTCTCGCTCGGCTCGTTCGTGGAGCGGGCCGCCAAGGTCTCGTGCCAGTCGGCTGATTTGGAGACTCAGGGTGCTGCCGTTGATGCCCATGGCAGCTGCTGCTGCGCCGAGGGTGGGGTAGGTGGAGGCCATGGCGAACCTTCTGAGTCGTGCTTCGGCGGCAAGACCGTTGAGAGCCGGTCGCAGGATTCGGGGGGCCTGTCTGGCTGTGTCCCGGATGCGGAGGCTTTCGTTGTGGCTCGCGCCGCCGCGAGGACGCAGTGGGATGTTGTGCGTTCTGGCCCATTTGGCCACGTTTGAGGGGGACATGCCGGCCTCCGCTGCGACTTCGGGGAGGGTCTGGCAGCGCTTGACGTAGTGCTCGAGGAGCCATGCTCGGGTGAGTGGTTCGCAGTGGCGGGCGTTCTGCTGGAGGGACCTGCATTCCTTTGGTGTACGGATCGGGATTTCGTAGTCGTCCGCGATACCCCTGATCACGTCAGCGTTGACGCCGTAGCGCTCTCCGATGGCGCGCAAGGAGAGCTTCTGCTCGCAGTAGAGCTGTGGCCCGGGCTATTACCCGAGCCACCCATACGAGTGACGCTCCCCACCTGCAGGTCTCAGGACTCTGGCATTTCTGCCATCCTTCTGCCATCGGACCTGAGATTCTGCCAAGCAATCTGAGGCCCTACAAGTTAGCCCCGCAACTGCGTGGAGGGTGTGTTTTACCGGGTCGGGACGGTAATCGTGACGCGCCGGTTCCTCTGTCGCCCGCTTTCTTGGCGGTTGTCTGCGATGGGGTCGACTTCTCCCAGGCCGTTCGCAGTGAAGTGGGTGCGGCGCAGGGCTGTGTTCCTCTCGAGTAGCTCCTTCACCGCATTGGCACGGCTCTCAGATAGCTCCAGGCCGTGTTCTGCGCTGCCGAGGTTGTCAGTGTATCCACGTATCTCGACAGGCTTGGCGGGGTTGGCTCGGGCTATTTCTTGGGCGATTTCGTTAATCTTGTGCTGAGCCTGGGGTGAGATACGAGCGCTGTCCTTGGTGAAAAGGATGGAAGCCTGGAGGCTGAAGGTGGTCTCGGTTTTGCTCGAGGCGACTCGCTCAGTGCCGGTCAGGTTCTCCACGCGGGAGACCAGCTCGTAGGTACGACTCTGTACAGCCAGCACCGTCCGCGTGGCGGCGTTGCTGGCGCCCGCGCTGACCATGGTGAGGACGGCCGCTACGGCGAGAAGCGGGAGCCAGGCCGGTCGGCGTGTGGCGGCCACGCTTCAGACGCCTGGTATGGCGATGGTGACGACCTGCATGTTGCCCAGTTGCAGGTCTCCTTCGGTCACATCCTGGGGTGGGGCCTGGAACTGCACGTACAGGGGGCGTGTCTCCCCTGGCTCTATTGCGTCACCGAGCTTCTCACTGCACAGGCATTTACCGCTGGAGTCCAGGAGCGCCATGTACCGCTTCGAATTCTTCGAGTCGACAACAGAGGATCCGGCCAGGGTGTAGGGGTCGTTGCCGTTGCGCCAGTTGACGGGCAGGTAGCTTGCGGCGCCGGTATTTTTGGCGCCGGCCCAGACGGTCAGGACTCCGTCTTTTCGCTGCACTCGGTACACCTCACCGACGATTCCCTTGTCACCTCGGGTGGAGGCGATGGGTTTCTGTTCTGTGGGAGGTGTGACGGATGCGGAGGCCTCCGCTGTCGGGGCCGAGCTCGCCTCTACCTGATCGGTCGCGGATGTCGGCGCGGTGCCTGCCCGTTCGTGGCTGGCGTCGTTGGTACAGGCGGCGAGGGCCAGGACAGCAGTCAGGAAGAGCACTATGCCAAGGGGCGTGGCGGCTCGTCGGTAAGGGGGCACGTCGTCTCCTTCGTCCGGCTGTGGCTTTGTCCAGCGGGTAGGCAGTGGGTGTCGACGGCTGCGCCGGGGTCAGCTTGCTTTGCCGGATCGTAGGGCCGCGCGGTAGAGGGGCGCGTATTGTCGAAGGTTTCGTTCCAAGGGCATGAATGGCGTTCGCCTGCTGCGTTCCGCCAGACGGAATCACCCTGCTTCTGTGGTGCTGACGTCTGCACTTGCGACCGCACGCGTACGGCCCCGTCCAGTAGGACCTCCAAGTTCGCGTGGCACGTACGCGAGCACGGAAGGCAACCAGCATCCCTCATTCCTGGTCGTGCGGGGGCGGCCCGCCTGCAGAACGGGAACCGGCAGACCCCCGCCATGAGGGCTTCAGCCAGTCCCCCGGCGGCTTCAGCCAAGTCCCGGCACTCCTCGGGGGACATCGCGTACCGTCAAGGCATGAGCATGGCCGCCCCCACGCTGCGACGCCCCACCCCCGGACCCACGTCCAACCCGCCACCACGTGGCCCATCCACCGGTCCCCCGACCAGGCCCGACAAGAACCCGCCCTTCCCTCCCAGCAACCCCTCGCCGCCCACGCCGGACGAGTGAACGGCGACATGCGCGTGGAACGGATCCCGCTACCTGAACTTCCCGCACCAGTGCGGCAGGCCATCGCCGCCCGCATCGGCTGGGACTGCCGGCACGCAGAGGTGCAGAACGGCACCAGTTCCGCCCTCGCGACCTGGGTCTGGCCCACACAACACGGCACCACCGACACGCAGATGGTGTTCCTCAAAGGGCTTCCCCTGGACGAGGAAGGCATCACCGAGCTGCGCACCGAGATCGCCGTAGCCCCCTACCTGCCACCCACCGCACCCAGAATGCTGTGGCACGAGGAAGCCGGCGGCTGGCTGGTTGTCTGCTTCGAAGGCCTCAACGCCTCCGCCTGGACCTACTTCGGCTCCGACAGCGAACATCTCCCCCAAGTCGCCACAGTGCTCTCCGACTTGAGCGGCAGGGCCGCACCCGCAGTGGTCACCCGCACCGCATGGGAGAAGTGGGGCATCTACTGCGACCCGGCCGACCGACCCGTGCTGACCGGCGACCGGCTTGTCCACGCAGACCCTGCCGCGACGAACTTCATGACGGGCCGCGACGGCCGCACCTGGCTGATCGACTGGGCCTGGGCGATGCGCGGCCCGAACTGGCTCGACACCGCACTGTGGGGGTTCCGCCTCATCCTCGACGGCGAGCAAACACCCGAGCACGCGGCACGCTGGTGCGCGCGGATCCCCGCGTTCGCCGCGGCCCCGCGTAGATCTCTGACGCTCCTGACGCAGGCCGAGGCCCGATGGTGGGAAGCCTTGCAGGCCTACGGAACGCCGAACGTCGACGACAAGGTCACGGCGGCCCGGGAGTGGGCCGCGTACTGGGCCTAACCGATCGTTCCCTCATGCCGTTTGAGGTCGTCGGAGGCAGCCGGTGCTGCTGGCCACTTCGAGCAGGCATTGGTGGAGGTCAGCGCGCCGTTCGCAGCGGATGCGAAGTGGCTCGCCGACGGCACTCGCCTTGACGTCACCCAGCTCCTTCCGCTGCTGGCGGCCGTCCCGCCCATCTGTCAATGTCGCAGCCCCGGTCCGCGTGCAGGCGGCGGGGCGAGCCAAGGGAGCGTCCCCGCAGACCCCGTGACCGTCATCTCGTCGACGAGCGCCTGGCGTTCAGCGGTGGCCCCGGGGCGCCGGCACCCCGAACAAGCAACTGGACTGGAGCCGTCGCGGTAGACCGAAGGCCCGAGCACCGCGCCCCGGCTCGACAGGCGCCACGACTGCTGCACCTGCCCCATAGGTGGCTACCGGCCACACAAATGGCCGGTAGCCAGCTGAATGGCCCGGTGCGCGTCCGCCTAGTGTCCCCAGATGCGCAACACCACGTCCGGCACCGCAGAGCCCGTCGTCGGGCTCAGCCAGCCGCTGGACACGACGAAGGGGGCAGCGTGAACGGACACCAGCCGGGCCATAGCGCCGACGGACCAGAGCCGCAGAAGCAGCCGCCCCCACCCAGCGTGCCGCCCCAGCAACCAAGCCCGAACGGCATGCCACCCCTGCCTCTCGCTCCTCCGACCGTCCCCCCACCGCTGCCGCCCTATCCGCCCGCCGCGCCTCCGGCCGGCCCGGCGGGCAAGCGGCGCCTACTGGCGGCGCTGGCGCTGGGCGCCGCGGTCATCGTGGCCATCAGCGCGATCCTCTGGCCGGACAGCTCCGGCGCGGGCTCCGGTGGTGGGGGCGGTGAATCACGGGCGGCCGTCGCGGCGGCCAGAGGCACGGCGGCGGCCCGGGAGCTGGAAGCCATGCCGGGCGTGCACCTGTCGGCCGCCTACGGCCCCGGCGACTGGAAACCCCAGACCCTGGCCGAGCTGACCGTCACTTCCGACGGCATAGCCAGCGGAACCCTGCGGATGCCCGTCACCGGACAGGCCGCCGTCGCCTGGTCCGGCAACCAGCTGTACATCAAGGGCGACTACGACTTCTGGGCGCAGCAGGGCCCGCACTACGGCACCGACCTTTCCAGTGGCGGGCGTTGGGTGGCACCGGTCAAACAATCCGGGTATCACATGCTCGATGCGTTCGGCGTGAATGCGGGCTCGCTGACGCCGAAGGCGTTGGCTTCCATCGTGCGGGAGGTCACCGCTGATCCCACGATGGTCGCGGAGGACGCCGGGGCCTCGTACGGGCGCAAGGCCACCGCGTACATCGCGCAAGAGCGTACGGTCGTCATCGCCGACCAAGCCCCGCACACGGTGTTCGTCATCGGCTTCAACCCGGCCGATGCCAGCCCGGTCAAGACAGCCTCCTGGCGCACCACCATGGACAGCAGGCCCGCGTCCTCGGTGTACCGGCTGCCGACCGAGGACGGGGACGACAGGTTCTACAACCCGTACCTCGTGGCGAAGCCCACCCCGGCCCCGGACAAGGAGACCGCTGCTGCTCGCGCGGCCACCGACGAGGCCAAGGCCAACGCCAAGCCGCCGCTGACGTCCGCCGAGAAGGTCAAGGCATCCCAGGGCCCGAAGTTCAATACCACCTCCACTTCCGGCTACCTGTGCTCGACCGATCCGTGCTCATACGCGTTCACCGTCACGAACAACGGAGACCAGCCCGGCGAGGCCGTCCTGCACCTGACGTTCCCCGGCATCAGCGAGCTCGTCCACCCGCTCGGAACCCTTGCACCCGGACAGTCCAAGCAGGTCAGCGGATCCCGACCCAACATCGCCAAGGGCACCGGGCGCACCATCCGGCACACCGACTACTCATGGGTATTCTCCACCGCCGTGTACGGGCCCGACCCGGACGTGGGCCGGCGGCTGCACGCACGGGCGCTGGAACCCGATGACGTGTTCGTCGCCACACCGCTGATGCCCTCCGTCGCGAACATCCTCGACAAGATGACGAAGGACCTGCCGGCCGACGACACGGCCGCCATCCAGAAAGCCGTCAAGGTCCTGCAGGACGCGAACATGCGCGGGCAGATCCCCACCCTCATGGCCATCGCCGCCTCCGGCCGTCTGCAGAACTACGGAGACCTCGCCGACGCTCTCGCCGGCACCAACGCCGTCGCCGGCGGCGCCCGCGTACTGGAGCAGGTCGCGCACCTGCTGAAGACCGACCCCGAAGCCCGCGTCTGGTACGACGGCGGCTACAAGGCTGGCGACGGCAAGACCTACAAGACCGACTACATCTTCACCAGCACCCGCGACGGACAGGAACTCAAGCGCGCCGTCCAGGTCAAGACCATCACGTCCTGGAAGAAGCTCTGGGCGCGGATGGGGGAGGCTGTTGAGCAGCTCAACGGCGAGCACAACCTGGGCAAGACCCAGGGCAAGCGAGGCCGCGAGCAGGCCCCGCCCGGCTTCGAACGCGTCGTGCAGATCAACCTCGAACCGAACGTCGGGGACGGCTACTACTACACCAAGGCTGACCTGGAGCGCGTCCTGAGGCACAAGCAGTTCGCGCAGGCTCGAACGAAGTTCTGCAAGAAAGACGGCAGCATCGGCCTCGACTGCCTCGTCATCGCCAACGCCACCGGCACCTACGAATGGACCGACTTCAAGAGCCTCAACGTCAACTGCCCGGGTTCTTCTACCTCGCCCTCGACCCCGTAGAACGCTCCTGTTGAGCTGTGGGGCATCTACTGCGACCCGGCCGACCGGCTGGCGCTGACCGGCGACCGGTTCGTCCACGCAGATCCCGCACATCGTCAGATCAGCCCTGGTTCCCCCAGGACCCGTCCACGCTGAAGATCACCTTCTCAAACAGGCCCTGGTCGACGGCTGTGGGACTGTAAAAGGAACGGTGTAACTCCGATCATGGAGGATTGCACCTGTGACCAGCGAGAACATAGCCACGTCGGCCGAGGCGGAGACCGCGCCCGCGGGCGTGGATGACCGGTTTCTGAACGAGCTCGTGGCTCGGGCCCAAGCCGAGGGATTGCAGCTGACGGGCGAGGGCGGTCTGCTCCAGCAGCTGACGAAGCGGCTGCTGGAGTCTGCTCTCGAGGGCGAGATGACGGACCATCTCGGCTATGACCGGCACGATCCCGCGGGCAAGAACGGCGGCAACTCAAGGAACGGGAAACGCTCCAAGACGGTCGTCACCGACGTCGGTCCGGTCGAGATCGACGTGCCCCGGGACCGCGAGGGAGCCTTCGAGCCGCAGATCGTCAAGAAGCGGCAGCGCCGGCTGACCGGTGTCGACGAGATGGTGCTGTCGCTCTCCGCGAAGGGTCTGACCCACGGCGAGATCTCAGCCCATCTGGCCGAGGTCTACGGAGCCGAGGTCTCCAAGCAGACCATCTCGACCATCACGGATTCGGTGATAGAGGGCATGGCCGAATGGCAGGCCCGCCCGCTCGACCGCGTCTACCCGGTTGTCTTCATCGACTGCATCAACGTGAAGATCCGCGACGGCCAGGTGGCCAACCGTCCGATCTATATGGCGTTGGCGGTCACGGCGGAGGGCCACCGGGACATCCTCGGATTGTGGGCCGGCGGCGAGGGAGGCGAGGGCGCCAAGCACTGGCTGCGGGTCCTGAGCGAGCTGAAGAACCGCGGCGTCGAGGACGTCTTGATGCTGGTCTGCGACGGATTGAAGGGCCTGCCCGACGCAGTCGGTGAAGTCTGGCCCCAGACCGTCGTCCAGACCTGCGTCGTTCACCTGCTGCGGGCGTCGTTCCGCTATGCCGGCCGCCAGGACTGGGACAAGATCGCGAAATCATTGAAGCCGGTCTATACCGCACCGACGGAGGACGCGGCCACCAGCCGGTTCCTCGAGTTCTGCGAGGAATGGGGCCAGAAGTACCCGGCGATCGTGCGGTTGTGGGAGAACGCGTGGGCCGAGTTCGTCCCGTTCCTGCAGTTCGACGCCGAGATCCGCCGGATCGTCTGCACGACCAACGCGATCGAGTCCGTCAACGCGAGGATCCGCCGGGCGGTCCGGGCCCGCGGCCACTTCCCCTCGGAGAACGCGGCTCTGAAGTGCGTCTACCTCGCGGTGATGTCCCTCGACCCCACGGGCGCCGGCCGCAAACGCTGGACCACCCGCTGGAAGCGAGCCCTCCAGGCCTTCGACATCGCCTTCGACGGACGCCTCACCAACAACCGAATCTGAGCCTACAAACCAACCCAGTTACACCGAAAACTTTACAGACCCACGGCTGTTGGTGGAGGGACCAAAGTGCGCGCGTGTGTCGCCAGCTTCTGATCGTGAAATGTGGGAGGGACCGGCTCGTCAGAGCCGGTCCCTCCCGTATGGGGGCGCTGATCAGGCGCGGCCGAGAGTGCGTAGCACCCAGCCTGCGCTGCGCCACCGGTTGGCATCGAGGGTTCCGCGGGCGTCGATGACCTTGGGGCTTTTGGTACGGGTGGCAAGCAGCTTGGGGTCGATGCGGGTGAAGTGGTCCCACTCGGTGAGGTGGAGCAGCAGCTCGGCGTCCTGGGCAGCGGTGACGGGGTCTGCGGCATAGTCGAGTTCGGGGTGGAGCTTGCGGGCGTTGTCGAGGGCCTTGGGGTCGGTGACGGTGACGGATGCGCCGAGGTCGTGGAGGGCCTGGGCGACGGCGAGAGCGGGTGAGTCGCGGATGTCGTCGGTCTCGGGCTTGAAGGCGGCGCCCCAGACAGTGATCCGTTTGCCGCGCAGGTCGGGGCCGAGTTCCTCACGGGTGAGGTCGACCACGCGCTGGCGGCGGCGGGTGTTGACGGTCCTGGCTTCACGGAGCATGCCGACGGCGTCGCTGGCCTCGAGCTCGTCGGCGCGGGTGATGAAGCCGGCGAGGTCCTTGGGCAGGCAGCCGCCGCCGAAGCCGAGGCCAGGACGCATGCCACGGTGTCCGATGCGGATGTCGTGTCCGAGGATGTCGGTGAGCGCGGCGACGTCGGCGCCGGACTTCTCGCAGACCTCGGCCATCGCGTTGATGAAGGAGATCTTGGTGGCGAGGAAGGAGTTCGCGGCGCCCTTGGCGAGCTCGGCGGTGGCCCAGTCGGTGACGATCGTGGGCACTCCGGCGTCGATCAGCTTGGCGAACGCCTGGCGCAGCCGGGCTTCGGCCCAGGAGTGCGTGGTGGCGAAGCCCAGGACGAGCCGGTCGGGGCGCAGGGTGTCCTCCACGGCGAAGGACTCGCGCAGGAACTCCGGGTTCCAGGCGAGTTCGATCAGGTCGCCGGCGGGTGCGTGCCGGGTGAGGAGTTCGGCGATGCGGGGGGCGGTGCCGACGGGGACGGTGGACTTGACCGCGATGACGGCCGGGCCGGTCAGGTAGGGGGCGAGCTGGCGGGTGGCGTTCAGGAGGTGGGTGAGGTCGTAGGCGTCGCCGGCTGCCTGGGGTGGGGTGCCGACGCCGATGAAGTGCAGGTCGGCGAAGGCGGCGGCCTCGGCGTAGGAGGCGGTGAACCGCAGGGTTGCGTTCGCGGTGTGCTTGGCGAGGAGGTCGTCGAGGTTGCGTTCGAAGAACGGGGCCTGGCCGCCGGCTAGGGTGTTGACCTTGTCGATGTCGCAGTCCATGCCGAGGACTTCGTGGCCGAGTTCGGCCATGCAGGCGGCGTGGGTGGTGCCGAGGTAGCCGCAGCCGATGACGGTCATTTTCATGGGCGGGGTCGTCCCTTTCGGTAGGGACCGCCCTGGTGGCCCCTACCCTCTCGCCTCTTCAGGCGGGTCAGGACTGTCGGGCGGCCGGGTAGCGGTTGATGCCGGCCCGGATGAACGGGGGGATCGTGAGGATGTCGAGGTGTTCGGGGGCGAAGAACTGGAGCTTGACTCCCTCGCTGAGCGGCAGGGTCCTCTCGTCGCCGTCCCAGCGGGTGGAGTAGAAGGTGATGATCTGGCCCGAGCCGTGATGGTCGGTGATCTCGCCCCGTTCGATCAGGTGCAGGCCGGTGAGTCCGGCTTCTTCTTCGAGCTCGCGGACGATCGCGGTGGCCGGGCTCTCGCCGGGGTCGCAGCCGCCTCCCAGAAGGCTCCAGTGCGCGGGCCAGGCGATGGCCGGCAGGTCGTCGCGCAGGTGGAGCAGGAGCTCGCCGCGACGGTTGCTGATGATCGCGACGGCTCCGCGGGCGGGGCCCGGCTCCGGGAGTGCGGGGGTGTCGGAGTGCATCCCGCCACGTTAGTGCGGCAGTTGGGTCTCATGCGGCAGCCTGGAGGATGCGGTCAGAAAACCAGGCGGCTGCCATGACGGCCTGCATGCGGGTGCGGTCGAAGTGGTTCCCGCGGTGCAGGCCGCCCTCGAGGAGGGGCCGGAACCCGGTCGGCGCGCTGGTCAGGGCGGTGGTGATCTGATCATCGGCCCAGCGGGCGAGATGGCCGTTGAGCCAGGTGGGGACGGGGGAGGCGAAGCCGAGTTTGTCGCCGCTGTCCCACACCTCGCGGGGCAGGCCGAGGGCTTTGGCGGCGTCGCGCAGGATGCGTTTGCCGCGGGCGGGGTGGCAGATCTTGTGCTCGCGGGGCAGCCGGTAGGACAGTTCGACCAGGTCCCGGGCCAGGTAAGGGGACCGGCGTTCGAGGGCGTAGGCGGAGGCGAGCTTGTCGCTGGTCATCACCAGCGGCCGCCA
Organism: Streptomyces sp. NPDC001941; assembly: GCF_040296945.1. Lineage (NCBI taxonomy): Bacteria > Bacillati > Actinomycetota > Actinomycetes > Kitasatosporales > Streptomycetaceae > Streptomyces > Streptomyces sp. NPDC001941. The sequence goes on from NZ_JBEOYE010000132.1 coordinate 12,085, forward strand.
GGACGTGGCCAGGTCCGCCAGGGTCAGGCCACGGGCGGTGTCTGCGCCCGCGCGGGCCATCGCGTCGGCGACCAGGCTACGGATGCGCCCGTCGGGGTCGGCGCCGCGCAGGATCAGCCGGGTGGCGGCCTCGGCCGCGTCCAGCGGCTCCTCGGTGGTGTGCAGGAGCTTGGCGGCCAGCGGCCGGTAGGCATCCAGCCCCGCGTCCAGGACAGCGTCCGCACCGAACAGGACGAGGGCCTGACGGACGTAGCCCATCAGGAACTCGTCCGGGCCCAGCCCGCCGATCACGACCCGCAGTCCGAGGTCGGAGACCTTCCGGTAGGCCATGTGCTCGGAGAACGTGGACGCGTTGCCCATCGGATAGTCCAGGGCCCGCATCATGTGCGGCAGCGCGGTGGTGAAATCGACGTGGTCCGGCTCGACGACGACGAGCTCGGCTCCGACGTCGCGGGCGATGACCCTCGCGGCCGCCGATTCGTCCAGACGGTCCTGGCCCCGGTAGCGGACCGTTACGCAGACCGGGGGCCGCATCAGGTAGGCCAGCACGGCTGAGTCCAGGCCACCCGAGAGGAGAAGAGCGAAGTCACAGGCCGGCGCCCGCAGCGGGATCTGCTGGGCCAGGAGCGTAGAGAAGGCCGCCAGGGCCTCGGGATAGGTCCCGGTGAAGGGGACCCGGTCCTCCAGGCGCCACCAGGTCATCTGCTCGACGGAACAGGTAGTGACGTCGAAGGACAGCAGCGTCGCCGGGGCCAGCAGCTGGATACCCTGGAACGGAGTGTCGACCCCGGTCGGGGCCTCGATGGCGATGACCTCCGGGCGTAAGACCAGCGGGGCCGGACCGTAGGCGGTCAGCGCGGTCACCTCCGAGGCGAACGCGAGCCGGGCGCCGTCCAGACGCCAGTAGAGCGGCTTCTCCCCGAGACGGTCCCGGGCCAGGTACAGCTTCGCGCTCCGGGGGTCGTAGACGGCCAGCGCGAACATGCCGTCCAGACCGTCCAGGCAGGACGGGCCGATCTTCACCCACGCCCGCAGCACGACATGCGCGTCCGTCTCGCCGGCGGCCAGCGAGATGCCCCAGGCGGCGGCCTGCTGACGGTAGTTGTAGATCTCCCCGTTGAAGGCCAGCAGGACACCGCTGCCCCGGTCACGGTAGGGGCCGGGCATCGCCCGCGCATCCACGATCAGCAACGTGTTCATGGCGAGCACCGCCCGCCCGTCCTGAGCGGCGAGATGCAGCGAGCCGTCCGGGCCGCGGTGGTGCTGCAGGTCTCCCATCGCGGCGACGGTCTTCTGCTGCCGGAGCGCGTCGCCTCCGGCCAGCCCTGCGATTCCGCACATCTGGTTCACCCCCGAGCGTGAAGTCGTGGTGCCGGGCGCGGGCCGGCGCTCAGAGGCCCTTCCTGGCGTCCCGGCGCTGGCCCGTGCCCTCATCACACCCGCCGGGGAAGGCACGGGGCAGGGCTCGCAGGGGGGCTCACAACTCGCGAACCCGGTTCACCCCGGTCCGCTGGGCAATACCCTCGGTGTCCCGTGGCGAAGGACAGCAGTCGTTCCCGACCCGGCCGGAGCCCGAGCGGCAGCCTGCGCACGCGGCCCCGTGGCGTTTCCTCGCCGGACGCCCACAAGCGATGGCGGCCTGGTGGAAGAAGGGGATTGCGGTGGCATCGACCAACCGTCGGAAACGTCCGCCCAACGCAAACCTGGAAGGGCTCATCGAGACCAGCGGCGCGAGCCACAAGTCCCTGGCCCTGCGCGTGAACCAGCTCGCCCAGCAGACAGGCCTGGCCACGGACTACTCCCACACCTCCGTCGCGAACTGGACCAGGCGAGGCATGATCCCCAAGTGGCCCGTCCCCGCCCTCCTGGCCCGCGCGATCGGCGAACGGCTCGGCCGACCCGTGTCCCTGCCCGAGATCGGTATGGGCGAGGCGCAGACACCGGACGCCGACGTGGGGTTGGATTTCCCGAGAGACCGCGGCGACGCGGTCGAAGTGGCCACCTCGTTCTGGAGTTTCGTGAACCGCCGCGACTTCCTGACCGGATCCGGCTTCGCCGTGTCCGCGTTCACCACCCCCGTGACCCGCTGGCTCGTCACCCCCGCCGACGCCGCCGCCACCATGTCCGGCGGCAAGCAAGTCGGCCGCGCCGACCTCGAAGAACTCCGCGACGCCGCCGATGAGGCCCGCCGCTGGGACTCCAAATACGGCGGCGGGAGCTGGAAAGCCAACTCCGTCACCACCTGCCTGCAAGAACGCGCCGCGCCGCTGCTGCGAGGCACCTTCACCGATGCGGTCGGCCGCGACCTGTTCTCCGTCACCGCCGAACTCTCCCGGCTCGCCGGCTGGACCGCGTTCGACGTCGGCCAGCACGACGTCGCCCAGAGGCACTTCATCCAGGCCCTCCGCCTGGCCCGGGCAGGCGGCGACATCCAGCTCGGCTGCTACGTCCTGACGACCATGGCCATGCAGTCCCTGCTGCGAGGCTTCGCCTCCGAGGCCGTCGACATGGCCCAGGGCGCCTTCGAACGGTCCAAGGACCAAGCAGCCCCGCGTGTACTGGCGTTCACGAAACTGATCGAAGCCCGAGCCCACGCCCGGGAAAGCGACCCCAGGGCCGCCTCCCGGGCCCTGGCCGCCTCCGAGAACCTCCTGGGCCGGGCGGACGCCACCAGCGGCTACGAGCCCGCGTGGATCGACTTCTACCACCACGCCCGCCTCTCAGCCGACGCCGCCGAAGTCTTCCGGGACCTGAAGAACCCCAAGGCAGCCCTGGCCTGGAACCAGCAGGCCGCCGCCATGCCCACCGGAGTGTTCACCCGCTCCGTCGGCATGCGACTCGCGATCGTAGGGACCGCCCACCTCCAGGCCCGCGACCTTGACCACGGACTCGACCTGGGCAACCGCTCCGTCAGCATCCTCGCCCGCGTCCAGTCCAGCCGGGCCAAAGACTACGTCGCCGAGTTCAACACCGCCCTCGCCCCCTGGCGACACGAAGCAACCGTCCGGGCATTCATCCACCGCACCCGCACCGAACTCGGAATCGCCACCTGAGACGGCATCCCCCACGCTCAAGGCCCCCCGCGGACAGCTTCCGTCGGCGAACCCCGCCTGGGGCGTGCGGGCACACGGGCTCAATCGAGCGTCCCCATCCACGCCACCAGGCCGTCACGGTAACGGTCCTGGGAGACGCGCGCCGACGCACGCAGCTGGGCCATGCCGGGCGCGTACGCGTCGATCGCATCCCGCATCCAGTCGGGCAGGACCTCGGCAAGCTGCTCCTTCGTCCGTCCCGACGTGCCGGCCGGGCCCCGGACTTGGGCGCTGAGCACCAAAGTGCGCAGCTCGCCCTCGCTGATCACGGTCGTGACCTGCGTCGGGAAGTCCTCGCCTATCAGCCCGGCGTCCTCAGCAAGGTCGGCCAGCTCACGGACCCGGAGCGGAACCTGCGGCGGGACCTGTCCCCAGTCGTGATCACAGAGGCCCAGCAGGCGGACGCCGTCCTGCCCGCCGAAGTACGCGTACAGCCGGGCCTACGAGCCCAACGATGGGGTTCAACCAGTGCGCTGGACATATGGTGCGCCGCCGCTCGCGGCGGTGCCATCTGCTACGCGGAGTGGCGAAAGTCGCTTCGCAGATCCGAGGCCCTGATCTGTGCCTGGTCGGTGCCGCGCGCACCTGGAGGTGGCGGCGAGCCGACCGGAGAAAAGCCCTGCTGACCCGCGTCGCAACGCCTTGGCGGGGCATGGACAACTGTTCTGGAAGAAGGCCGGGGGGAGCTTCAGACGTTGTCTTCTGCGGTCCCCGCGACGGCGGGGCCAAGGTCGGCGGGCAGGTGAGACACGGCGGACGTGACCGCTTGATGCGCCGTATCGGGTTCGGCGACGGATGCACCGTGCAGACCCGTCATCACGCGGTACGGGTTGTCACGGTCCGCAGGCGCGATGGCCACCACGACGCGAAACGGGTATCCGGTACAGGAGCTGAAGCCGAGGGTCCAGTGACTAGAGAACACGTACAGCTGTCGTAGCAGCGGTTCGTCGTGAGCTGCTTCCACCAGCGCGCCGAACGCCGGAAACTCCGGGGCCCCAGCCGCCTTCTCCCGCATCGAGCGCCACTGCAGGTCCACGACCGCCGCCGGGCCGCGCTCGTGCGCCTCGCCTCGCTCGCTGGGCACCAGGAACGGCAGTTCGGCCTGCATTCGCCGAAGACACCTGCCCTCGCTCCAGGCCACGCCCGCCCGGGCGATGTCGGCCAGGTCCGGCGTAGCGCCGCTCAGGAGTGCGATTCCCTGGCCCCAGCCGGACACACTGAAACGGCGGACGTCGTCGGCGATGTTGACCGCCAGCGGCCCGCGCCCGGGTACCATCGAGGCGATGGCCGCATGATCGGGATAAGTGCCGGGGCGAGCGTGCAAGGTCAGATCCAGACCGAGACCGGAAGCTACCGTCTCCAGCGCCGCCGCCAGCCCGCCCGCTGTCTCCAGGTCCGGATAGAGTTCAGGGTTCATCTCTACAGTCTGCCTTGCCACGCTCTGGCCTCCGCATATGGGCCTTACGCACGGCAGCGGCCTACACGACTCGGCTGAGATGTGAGGCCTCGTAGCTGTGGGCGTGGGGGCAGGAGAGCCGGGTTTGCCCCTACGCGTCGGCCGTGAGCAGCTGAATGCCCCGGGGTGCAGGAGCGGTCAGCAGCACCGCGCGGAGCCTGACGATCTGCGGTTGTACGTTGTGCCTGCTGCTTGCGAGGAGGTCCGCCGCTTTCACAGGGGAACAGCGCAGGTGAGGGGCGATCGTCGGTGCGGACCACCCGCGAGCACGTCGACGGGCTGGGGTGGGCGCGCGGCTGCGGAGCTCGCCTGGGCTTGCGGTGGCCTGCGCGGAGAGTTCAGGGCTTGGCCCGAGGAGCACCACCACCGGGTAGCTGATTGGGGGGAAGCGGCCGCTGGTTGCTGCGTTGCCGGGCAGAGGGAGCGCCTTGCGTGGCAGAGCCGGCTGTCTTGGCTGCCGTGAGTGTGGTGCGCAGGCTGACGGAGAGCTCACCGAAGGCCTGGGCCAGCTCGGCCAGGCTGCGTGCGTCAAGTGCTGAGTGCGAGGGTGGGGGGTCCAGGTCGAGGGCTGCGAGGGATTCGTTCAGCTGGTGCAGCATGCGCACCCGAGCAGCTGCTGCTTCCACGATTCGTGTTCGGTCTGCGTTGGGCCCGCGGGGCGGTCCTGTCCACTCCTCCAGGGCTGCGGCGCGGGTGGCCAGCGTCGTGGCGGTGGCCAGGTGGCCTTGCTCGGTCAGCTCGCGAAGGCGCCGTATACCGGCTTCGGGGTCTTCGCGGCTGCTGTTGGGAATCAGCGCGGCTACCGGACTGAGGAGGGGCTGTGCGCGACAGATGGTGGCGTGGACCTGCGCGGTCTGCTGGGCGGTGACGTCCATCCAGTCGTACTCCTCGTTTCCGCTTACACGGGCTGTGAGGAGCTCCAGTACTTCTTGGGAGAGTGTGGCTGCCTCGGAAAGCTCCGGGCCGCAGGCGGCGAGGTCATTCCAGTCTCTGATGAGGTGCTGGTCGGGGGCGTTGTCGTAGGGCACGAGGAGATCTGCGCGGGCGTGGGCACCGCAGATTCTCTGGGCCTGGTATCGGATCTCGTCACACGCGCGTTGAGTGAGGCCTGTCAGCGCGCTCACCGCGGCCAGCACGTGAGCGTCAGGCCAGACCTGGCTGTCGGCGGCGATCAGCACGCCCCAGGCTCGGCCCGCTTGTTGTGCAGAGTCGATGGAGATCGGTTGAGGGCCAGCGGGCATCTGCCGGATGATCCAGTGGGCTTGAGCTTGGGTCAGGGTCCTTTCCTGCTCCTGGTCACCGGTGTTCATGAGGTCGTTCGCTTGGGCCTGGAATCGTGCTATTTCAAGGAGTCGTCCAGGGGCTGTGGGGCCGTCAGGGAGATCGATGGCCTGTCGGGTCGTTGTCCGGTCGCTTGTGAACCACTCGATGGCCACACGGACCATGTTCCATGCAAGGTCGGCGTCCTCGTCGCCGCCGCGCTGCTCACTGCCCACGGCGGACTCCGTTCGAGGCTTGAAGAAGGCAGGCCCGCCGGGACTCCTTTGTGCGACCTTGCCGGTGTCGAGCTCCTCGATGATCCGCTGTAGCCAGCGCGGCCGGGCGCCTCTTGCGGCCTGGTCCAGTGGCGGCGCTGGAGCGCGACGGGAAGGTCGGCGTGTACGCGGCTGTGGACGTCACGTTCATCTTGGGAGGCTGGGCAGAGGCGGTCGTGCTCGGTGGCCCTGACACGAGCCGCGCCGAGCCCTACTCGACGACGTGCGCGGGCGCTGAGGCGTCGGTGCCGGCCGCTGCGATGCCGTGCGGAAGCGGGCGCAGTGCTCGGCGACGTCCCTCCAGGCCGGGCCGCGGCTGCACCAGGTCGGGTTCGCGAACATCGCCTGGCTGACGTCAAACCGTCCGGGTCGCTCGATGCCCTTGCCGGTGAGCAGTCGGCCCGGGAAGCCAGAGACCACGGATGCGGTGGGCACGGGTTGCTGGCTCTCGACCTTCAGCACGTCCGCGTGCGAGCCGCGAGCAACCCGTGTGTGTGCCGACTCTGCCATGGCATCTCCGTTCAGGTGAGATCTGCCGCCTGTAGGAAGCCTGCACTACGATCCTGGGCACAAAGGCCCAGTCCCAAGTGCTGTCCCGCAGGGTGAACTCGGCAGGCACGAGAACCTTCCTGCGCGTTCCTCCCAGCGGGAAGGACCTCTTAATCACGATTCTGCTTACAGACACGCTTCGGCCCATGAGATCCACCTGCATGCCCGCCAGGCCGGGCCGTTCGCCCATCCCCCCGGGGCGCTCGGCCACCCCCGTCTGCTTCCCCACCCCACCGCAAGCAGACGGGGGCTTCGCCCTCCCCCTCATACCGGTGCAGCGGCTGACGCCACCGCCTTCACTCTCGGGCAGCACGGGAGAAACCGGATGCGTTGGCTGCGTCTTGGGGCTAGAACTACCTAATGACACGCTTTTACTGTGCCGAATGCGGTGGTGCGCTGACAGACCCGCTCACACCGCTGTCGGCCGTGCCGGTACCGCCGCCGTACGAGGAGCGGGATCAAACATCACGGAGGCCGCCCGCGACGATGCCCCGGGGGCACTACGCCATCGAACCCGAGCCGTGGGGTGCACCGTATGTCCCCTACGAGGACGATGAGGACGGCCGTGCACAACGCCGCGCGGGCTGGATGGCCGATGAGCGAGGGTCGCTGAAGTCCGCGGGGCCGCGCAACAACATCGTCCTCCATCCCGAGGACGCGCCCGGACTGGAGATGCTGCCGGACACGAGCATGGGATGCTGCGGTCCTGCGGGCGACAGGGGCCTCAACCGTGCGTGCCCGTGCGGGAAACCGGTCGCCACCTTGGCGGCCGACTGCTGCACGGTCTACGAACTGCACCTTGACGCCAACTCCGTCCGCGCGCAGGACACGGTCAGCTGAAGCGGTGGGCCTCGACATACGATCATCGCCCGAGTTGCCGCCTCGGCCCGTCACCTCTCTCGGGGAGCGGCCTCCGTCGTGTCCGTGGGTGCCCTGCGTACGGCACGGGGGCGCAGTGTCTGCCGCGTCAGGAGGGGTCCGTGTCGGCTGACGGTGCCTTGCGGTGCTGCGGCTCGGGAATACGGATCGGTGTCAGGCCCATGCTGCGTGCCCGTAGATGGAGGCCGAAGTCGTTGCTCAGCACGCGTGTTGGGACGCCCAGTAGGTCAAGTTCCGCGGCACACAGTAGGATTTCCATGTCCGGGTCCCCACGGCGGTGTCCGGGAGGATCCAGGCGGACTTCGAGCGTGGCGTCGGGCCGTACCTGCGCAGGCGCGTCTGAGAGGGTGCCGTCAAGGGTCTTTTCCAGGTAGCGGATCGCCTTACTGGCCTTGGCGCTCAGGGCGTTACTGCCGCCCTTTTGCAGATCCAGTTCGTCGATCACGACGAGTGGGATAACAAGGCGAGCAACCCGCCCGTGGAAGTCCTGTTCGCGCAGGATGTCTGCCCACTTCACCTCATCCGGCCTCGGCCAGTGGTTGAGGGCATTGGTGTCGTACACAATCGCCATCCCAGGCCGTTCTGCATAGCACCGAAGGGCAGCCAGGTCTGCCTGCGCCTGAACCATGGCGTGAATCTGCCGCTGCACTTCGCGGACCAAGGTCCCGTGCAGCAGCGGGGAGTTGCCGTCGGCGACCAAGTGCCAGTAGTGACCGTTGTAGAGGTTGCCTGCGAGGTCCGGCTCCGCCAGCGTCTCGGACAGTTGCCGGTCCGTGGCCGTGACGACCTCCAGGTACCGCTCCCACAGGCGGTTCTGGTCACTGTAGAGGTTGTTCCACCTCATCAGCGCGGTCGCGAGGACCTCCTCGGCACGGTCCAGGGTGCATCCTGGTCTCAGTCTCATGGAGATGATCCTGGCAGGGCCACCCTCGCGTGGTGGTCTCAATACCCTCATCGCCCAGACGTTGACGGGTGCGGCTGGTCCGGCCTGGTCGACATCTGACGTACAGGCGCACCCTGTTGGGCTGCGGGCCGGACCTTAGACGTCATTTCATTTGGTGATGCGGCGGTAGCAGATGAGGGTGCTGGCGATGCCGGCGAAGGCGAGGAAGTGTTCGGGCTTGCGTTCGTA
>NZ_JBEOYE010000133.1:0-20238 GCF_040296945.1 Streptomyces sp. NPDC001941
TCTCACCTATCGAGTTCGAACAGCAGCACCGGGCAGAGCATAGACTCACGCTCGCGGCATGAAACCCCCGTGTCCACACTCCGGGGGACGCCTCAGATCTGCCGGGTGAGGCAGGCCTGGACGATGCCGTGGGCGCGGGCCCGCGGTCAGGTCGTGGGTCCGGCCCGGCAGGGCGCGGGAGAACCACAGGGGTGTTCCGTCCGGACGTGAGATGACCTGTACGTTCATCCGTGCGTGCGGTGCTTCATCGAGTAGTACGGCTGGTCCGCGCGGATGCGGTCGGTGGGGATGAGGGTTCCGTCAACGATGACGGAGTCGTCCTCACCCAGGCCGACGAGGGCCTCGTGCAGTCCCGGCGCCCACGCGGCCAGGACGTCCAGGGTCTCGTCGACGTATCGCCATGCTGTCGCCTCTGACACCCCGAACCCGGCCCCCACCTGGGCGAACGTCTCGTTCTTCCGCAGAAGGGCCAGCACGAGCAGCGCCTGCTTGAAGCAACCCAGGCGCCGCCAGGGCGAGTTCAACTCCCGACGGCGTGCGTGGAGCAGCCACGAGACATGCTCAACCAGCTCGTGCGGAACGTCCAGCGTGGCAGAATACGAGACCAACGAAGCCTCCGGCGCCGATGCGATGAGTGAGATCACCACATCAACGACGGAGGCTTCGTCATGTCATCTACAACCCCGCTGACCTGCCCTTTCACTCTCTCAGGGTCGGGATGAAAGAGGTTCAGTGAGCCTCTTTCATCCTGAATAGTCGCAGGTCAGTAGCGTGTGGACGGCTTGGACGATGGTGCCGATGCGGCGGGCGGAACATCGGGCCCGGCGGAGGATGTGCCAGGCTTTCAGTTGCGCGAAGGCTCGCTCTCCAGGGGCTCTGAGCCGGGCGTGGTCACGGTTGAACTGCTGGTAGTGCTCGGGCTGTTCGCGGTGGTGGTAGTAGGGGGTGCGGAAGGTGGCGCCGGCACCTTGGTAGGCGCGGTCGGCGAGGACGAGGATGTGTCGGGTGAGGCAGGCCTGGACGATGCCGTGGGCCCGGGCCGCGGTCAGGTCATGGGTTCGGCCAGGTGTCGCGCGGGAGAACCACAGCGGTGTGCCGTCGGGGCGGGCGATGACCTGCACGTTCATGCCGTGCCTGCGGTGCTTCATCGAGTAGTACGGCTCGTCCGCACCGATCCGGTCGATGGGGATCAGGGTGCCGTCAACGATGACGTGGTCGCCCTCACCGAGGCCGGTGAGGGCTTCGTGGAGGCCGGGCGCCCAGCCGGCCAGGACGTTCAGGGTCTCGTCGACGTACCGCCAGGCAGTGGCCTGAGATATGCCGAAACCGGCTCCGAGCTGCGAGAACGTCTCGTTCTTCCGCAGGTGGACCAGCGTGAGCAGTGCCTGCTTGAAGCAGCCGAGCTTGCGCCAGCGGGTGTTGCGGGCCCGGCGGTGCTCGTACAGCAGCCAGGAAACATGCTCGACGAGCTCGTGCGGGACGTCGAGCATGGCAGGATACGGAACCAACAGGGCCCCTTCGGTCGCCAGCGTGTTGAGTGGAATCACCACGCCAACGACGAGGGGCCCTGCCTCGTCACCACGCCCGCTGACCAGCCCATTTCACCCGTCAGCGCAGGATGAAAGAGGCTCACTGGGGCTCCGGCTGCCGTGAGTGGCGTGGCGTACGCCGTCGGGGCCGATGCTCGATGTGGCAGTAGAGGTGAGAGATAAACTTGCAGGCAGGAAGCGCCCACCAAACTGGGATTCAAATCTCAGCCTGGAAGGCGCCTTCTGCACCCTAATCCAGGACTCTAATCCTCGTCACTCGAGAGAGCCTTCGTGTTTTCTTGCAGAATCATCCACTTCGACTGATCTACGTCAGATTCCCTAATGGTTCTGACGTTATTACTCGTGTTCATGTCCGCAGAAAGATAGCCTGAACCTGACGGGTTCTGCTTCTTTGCGTACATTGTTACGCAGTCGCCATGCCTGAGGACAACCCTGTTTCCTGATCTCATTGCATTGGCAGTCACAGTGCCGTTTGTTTTGATCTCGCCATCCCCGGCGTTCAAACTGGTTACGTTGGCGCTACCCACTCTCAGGGTTCCGTCGGTAGTGATGGCACCCTCCCTGGCGTCAAGGCTGTCTACCGAGGTGCCGCCTGCCATCAGCGCCCCCGTGGTTTGGATGACGCCTCCCTTGGCATCAAGGCTGGTCACGAAAGCCGCGCCTGAAGTCAACTTTTGAAGCGCTGTATCACCTGTCACCGTCAGACCGCTATTGGCGGTCACCAGACCTGTGGCATTCACTTCCCCCGTGGCCTTGAGCTCCTTGCCATCCGCCACCGTCACGCCACCCTTAGACGTCACGAGTCCCATGGTGGTCAGGGCTTCGAGTGTTGGGTTATTGACGGTTACGGTGACGTGGTCCCATCGGGGTGGCTGGGGCTGGTTGCTGACGTCGGGAATTGTAGTCTTAAGGGTGAAGATCGTGTCCATCTTCACCGTGTCCTTCGGAACTGTGTAACTGCTTCCAAGTTTGATTTGGTCGTTGTTATCGGGGACCCGACTACCGTTGATGTAGAGCTCGTGGAGGTCGTCTCGCCTGTGGTTCCAGGTGAGTTTTAGTTCCGTGCCAGCCGCGACTCGTCCAGCTGGCACGTCCGTTTTAGCGTCGAACGCTGCGAGACCGCGGTTGATCCCGGGGTGGGCGTGGAGAGGATCGCCGCTGCCGCGGTAGGCGAATTTGGTGATGCTAAGAGAGAGTGAGCGGGTGGCGAATTCGGGGTTCGCGGTGTCACTGGCCTCTTCGTTGACGGTGATGTGCGAGGTTCCAACCTTGCTGTTGATCTTTACCCCGGCGATGTGGATGTGAAGACCTTCCTGGTCGACGACGGCTTCGCCTTGTGCGGGGCTGACCTGAAGTTGTCGGCAGGTGGAGGAGGCCGCTTCGAAGACGGCTTCCTCGGTATGAGGCAGGGCGAGAAGAACGTCGTCCTGGACAGCGCCTATGGTCCAGGTTTCGCTGGGGCTGACGCTAGCCGCAAGGCTCTGGCCTGCTGTGCCGAGGTCTTGGGCCAGATCTCCCAGGGGGACAAGGAGCATAATCTTGCGGCATTTCACAGGGTTGCTGCCGGTGTTGGAGACGATGATGTCAATATCTGCGAGAACTTGTCGTTCGCTCTGGCCGTCGGCATCGTTGGCAGCCACGGGTGGGCTGGCTTGTAGGGGATTGGGGGTGGTGGTGATGTCATAGGTAAGGAGCGTGTTCTGCTCGATCATTGTGTGTCCTCGGATTTGTCGGAATCAGCGGTTTCGGCACAGAATGCGATGCCACTTGCGTGGGTATTGGATCGGTGTTCCCGGTGCCGGGCCGTGGACGACGGTATGTCGAGGCGGCAGGCAGGCAATCTGGTCGCAGCTGCGGCTACGGTGCAGGATGCTCGACGGCGCCGACCGGGAGCCACTTCAACCTCGCGCGGTTTGTTCGGCTTCGATCGCGGTGTCCGCGTCGCAGGCCACAAGCGCGTGGCGCCCGGTCATGATGGGTGGAGCATGCGGCGGGGCCGGACCTTTACCGAATGTCTGATGCCGGGCTGTTGGCCGTCTGGTGGGTGGTGTCTTCGGTGGTGGGGTGGAGTTGGAGGTATCCGGTGCGGAGTACGGGGGCGGGGTGGGGGGTGTGGGGGGTGGGGGTGGTGGGTTGGGTGGGGTGGGTGGTCCAGGGGGTGTGTGTGCCGGCTTCGCTCCATGTCCAGGTGCCGTACTGGTCGGAGGGGCGGGGCAGGGTGAGGTCGTTGGTCGCTTCGGTGCGTTCGGCGGTGGTGTCGTCGGTGTGGGGGGCGGGGGTGGTGAGGAGGGGGCCGATACGGAAGGCGGTGTTGAGGTGTTCGAGGGTGGTGGTGGTGAGGTGGGTGGGGACTTGGGTGGTGGCGGTGGGTAGGAGGTCGGTGGTGGCGTGGATGGTGGCGTGGGGGTCGGCGAGGAGGGTGAGGTAGGCATGGGTGTTGTTGTCGATGGGGGTGGTGGGTGGGTGGGCGGGGAGGGTGAGGTTGTGGCCGTTGGTGATGGGGGTGAAGTAGGGGTCGTGGGGGTTTTCGTTGGGGTCGAGGACGGTGTGGAGGTGGTGGTAGTCGGTGCCGGTGGCGGTGCCTTGGTAGTAGCCGATGAGTCCGTCGCCGAGTTGGAGGCGTTCGCCGAGGCGGATGGGCCAGCGGTAGGTGGGGTGGGGTCGGGGTGTGGGGGTGGGGAGGTTGTTCCAGGAGGGGTCGTTGTCGGGGGTGGCGTCGAGGTCGATCTGGAGGCGGGTGCGGATGAGGGCTACGGGGCGGCCCATGAGGGTGGTGGGGGGTGTTTCGGGGGTGATCTCTTGTTGTGGGGTGGTGGTGGTCATGACGCGGTCGATGACACGGAGAAGGCTGGTGAGGGTGTCGGGGTCGGCGTCGGTGCCGGCTTGGGGGTGGGTGGGGTTGAGGAAGGGCTGGAGGAATTGGTGGAGGTGGGGGTGGGTGTTGGCGAGGGTGTCGGGGTCGGGGTGGGGACTGTGGGGCAGGGGGTGCCAGGTGATGTGGCGGGTGCCGGTGGTGGTGAGGGTGGTGCGGAGCTGGCCGAGGCCGGTGCCATCGGGGTCGTAGCAGAGGAGGGTTTGGTCGAGGTGGTGGGGGATGAGCCAGGCGGCGATGGGGGTGGCGTCGGGTTCGGTGCTGCGGGTGAGGGTGGTGTGGTGGGTGTTGTCTTTTGCGTTGAGGAGGGTGAAGTGGATGCGGGCGCTTTGGGGGAGGCGGGGGGTGAGCTGGATGAGGCGTTCGGCGTCGGCGGGGTGGACGACGACGCGGCCTTGGTCGGGGTCGTCGGGGTTTTTGAGGGAGGGTTCGAGTTCGGGGGGCAGGGTGGGGATGAACTGGCTGGCGGGGAAGCCGACGCCGATGGCGTCTTCGGGGTCGTCGCTGACGCGGGCGACGGGGTCGGGGTAGACGGCGTGGAGGGTGTGGCCGAAGCGGTCGACAAGGGCGAGGCGGTTGAAGACGAACTGTCCGGTGCGCAGGGGTTGGCAGGCTGTGGGGGCCCAGCCGGTGAAGGGGCGGGGTGCGGGGCCGGGGTTGGGGGGCAGGCCGCGGTCGGCTGCGGCTTCGAGGGCGTCGCGCAGGAGCGGGTCGGTGAGGTTGCCCAGGACGGGGGGTTGGAAAGAGCGGGCGTTGAGCTGGTCGTTGAAGCCGGTGAGGGTCTGGGAGGTGGGGGCGGCCTGGCGGATCTGGTCGGCGAGTTCGTTGAGGAGGGTGGCGGCTTCGGGGAGGTGGTGGGCGGCTTCGCGGAGGCGGGCGGCGGGGATGTCGCCGGCGGCGGTGGTCAGGAGGTTGCGGCCGTGGAGGGTGAGGGGGGTGCGGCAGAAGCCGGTGTCGTTGGTGAGGTGGTAGTGGGTGCCGTCGAAGTGCCAGTGGTCGTCGTGGGCGGTGCCGAATTCGATGGGGTAGTAGTGGACTTGCCATTCGAAGAAGACTGGTGTCCAGGGCTGGCGCCAGGGGGTGAGGGGGGCGGTGTCCTGGGGGCGGGTGGCGGGGTCGCTCTGGGGCAGCCAGCGGGCCTCGGGGTCGGGGCTGTTCTGCGGGGCCGGTGAGGCGGGGCGGGGCGTTGTGTGGGTGTGGCGGGCGGGCCGGTCGGTGTGCTGGGTGTCGTGTTTGTGGCCGACGAGGATGACGCTGGGGTCGTTGGGGGCCTGGTGGTGAGCGAGGACTTCCCGCTTGAGGACGACCTCGTCGGGCAGGTTGTGGTCGGCGGCCCAGGTGGTGATGGAGGCCTGGAGTTCGTCGTCGTCCTCGCCCCACGGGATTTTCACGCGCGCGTCGTGGAGGGCGGCTAGGGCGGCGGTGACGGCTTCGCGGGCTTCGTCGATGGCCTCGTCCAGGCGGGCCGCGTAGTGGCCCGCGGGGGTGTCGGGCTCGTCGGGGACGCGGGGGAGGTTGCGGCTCCACCACAGGTCGTACAGGCGGCGTTGGGTGCCGGTGAGGTGGGTGGCGGCACTGTCGTGGGTCTGCTGGTCGGTGTTGAGCGTGGCCAGCAGTGCGGTGTGGTCGGCGAGCAGGTGCCGGCGCGGGCGGGCCAGGGCGCGGGCGGGCGGGGTGTCGGGGTTTTGTTCGAGGGTCCAGCGGTAGCCGGCCGGGCTGGGGGTGAAGTGGGCGGTGTGGGCGAGGCGTTCGGCTTCGAAGTGGCCGTCGGGGTCGTCCAGGACGTCCAGGGTGCCGGCGTAGCAGGCGGCGAGGATGGCGGCGGTGTCGTCGGACAGGCCGGCGGCGCGGGCGGCGGCGGTGGTGAGGGCGGTGTTGGCGTGGTCGAGGTCGTGGCCGACGGCGACGGTGACGGTGTCGGGCCGGTCGGAGGCGTACAGGGTGTTCTGCCAGTCGAGCTGGGTGACGCCGCCGTTGAGGCGGATGACCGGGTCGGCGCTGACAGTGACGTCGTCGGGCGGGGTGGGCCAGTCATAGGCCTCGAGGAGGGTGGTGAGGTGTTCGGGCTGGTGGTGGGCCGGGGCGAGGGGGTCGGCGGCCGGGTCGCTGTACCAGCCTTCGACGTGGTAGTCGATGGTCCAGGCGTGGGTGCGGTCGCAGTCGGTGAGGGGGTCGTGCAGGGAGAAGACGTTGAGGTTGTAGGGCTGGTAGGCGGAGAAGGCCAGCAGGCCGGGGCCGACGGCGGTGAGGAACATGTCGTCGGCGCGGGTACCGGGCTCGCTCCAGCCCTCAGCGGGGCGGCGGCGTCCGATGCGGGTGAGTTTGCGCTGCTCGGGGTCGTGGGGGTCGAGGTAGGGGGTGGTGGCGTCGGGGCCGAGGTAGTCGCTTTCCACGATCCACGCGCCGGTTTTGACGGTCGCGGGCTGGTCGGTGCGGGTGGCGGTGCGGGTGATACGCCACCGGTTAGGGGCCAGGGGGAAGACGGGGGCTGCGCCGGGGGTGGGTGCTTCGCCGTGGGTGAGGGCGTCGGGCAGCTGCCAGTGGAGGTAGACGCCTTCGTTGGCGGGGTCGTCTTTGAAGGTGAAGTCGACGCTGGAGAACGGCGGCGGTTCGGGTGACATGTGCAGGCGGGTCAACGCGTAGTTGGGCTGCCAGCGTTCGAAGGGTTCGGCACGGCGGATGAGGCTGTTGAGGGCGAACGCTTCTACGTGCAGGGGGATTTCCAGCACTCCGTAGGTCGGGGCTGATGCGGGGGCGGGGGTCATGGGGTGGTTCCTCTCTGGCCGCGGGAGCGGGTGACACTCGGGTATGCGGACGGTCGGGGCGATCGCGCGGGGGTGGGAGAAGGCGGAGGCTGGTAGGGGCGGTTCGTCGCGGGCGGGTGGTGGGCGGCTTGGCGGGCCGGGGCGCTGTCCGGGTGGGGGCGTCCGCGCGTGGGGGTGCCTGTGCCGGGACGCGTTCGGCAGCATCCGGGCGGCGCGGTGGCGGGTGGTGATGGTCAGCCGACGGGGTCGGGGTTCGCTGCGGTGAAGGCTGCGGGGCGGAAGTACTGGCGGCGGGCGGTATTGACCAGCTGAAGGGCCAGGCCGGCCGGGCCCATACCATCGGCCATCGGCTCCCCCGCGGTGCGCAGGGCCTGACGCAGCTTTTCCAGAAGGGCCTGTGGGTCGCTGGGGCGCAGATCCAGGATGCGGCGGGCGCCGGTGGGGTCGGCGCGCAAATGCCGGGTGAGCCCGTCTTGTCCGGTCGGGGAGGGAAAGACGACGTCGAGTTCTTTGCCGGCCTCGTTGCCGGAGAGGCTGCGCAGGTTGAGGACCGGGACGTTGCTGGCGGTGTCGGCGGTGGAGATCATGGCGAAGTCGATGCCGAAGGACAGGCCCTCGGGCGGTTCGGCGACTTCCACCACCTGGGGAACCTCATCGAAGAGGACCATCAGCATGTCGGGGGCCAGCGCTTCGTAGCGCAGGATCGACAGCGACCTGCCGGCGGCGTCGTAGCCGCGTACGAGCAGGCCGGGGACCTCGTGGACCAGTTGGGAGCGCAGGAGCACGCCGGCGGCAGGGGCGGGCGGGGCGGTGCGGGTCCAGGGGGCCAAGCGGGCCAGCGCACGGGAGGATTCGTCGGTGATGACGCTCTGGGCGCCGTCACGCAGGCAGGTCAGCCAGTTGGCGTCCAGGTAGAACAGGCGCATCGATTCGGCGGGCAGGGCCCGCTCGTCAGGGACGAGGTGGGCGAAGGGAACCGGGTAGAGCAGGGTGAGGCGGTCCAGCCAGTCGGTGACGGGCTCGGCCAGCGGGGCGAGGACGGTGTCGAGCATCTGCTGGACGTGGGAGGGCGGCTGGGTGAGGTAGGCGGAGATGTCGTGGGTGCGGGCCCGGTCGCGTGATCCGGAGTGCGGCGCGGTGGTGGTGCGCTCAATGGTGACGGGGGCGCTGAGCAGGGTGGGGATGAGGGCGCTGTCGACGGCTTCGCGGACGGCCCGGATGAGCGCGTCGCAGTGCGGGCGGCGCAGGCTGTCCTGCTCGGCGGTGAGGACTGCGGCCAGGGGGCCGGTCTCGCGCTGGGCGAGGGCCGCGGTGCGGAAGCGGGCGCGCTGGTGCCAGTGGGAGAGCGCTGCCGAGAATTCAGTGTCGGCCAGGGCCAGGGCGCGCCCGAGGCTGAAGGCGTTGGCGTAGGTGGCGTCGAACATGCCCCAGGCGGGCAGGTAGGCGAGCAGTTCGGTGGCGGTGCTCCAGCCGTCGGCGGGGCGGCCGGTCAGCGGCTGGGCAGGGGCGGCGGTGAACGGTCCGCGATACCAGGCGGTGGTGGCCTGGCCGGTCTCCAGCTGGTGGCGCAGAGCCACCCAGCCGGCGTTGAGGCGGTCGGTGACCTCGGTGCGGGCCTGCCCGACTGCGGTCTCCGCCTGAGGCGCCGGGCGGGTGGCGGCCGGGGGTGCGGGGCGGGGGCTGCTCGGCGGTGTTTCCTCGTTGTGGACTCCGTCGTGGTCCGCGGCCCGGTGGTCGCTGTCGTGCCCGTCGCCGGCGTGGGGAGGTGAGGCGGGTGCCTCGTTGGTGTCCGGGGCCGGCCGGGTCCCGGCCGCGGTGGGGGCGGCGGGGGTCACGCGCAGCAGCAGATCGCGCGGGCGGTCGTCCTCGTCGAAGGCGATGTTACGGATCCGTCCGTAGAACCCGCCGCCGGCGGCCGGGGCGGAGGTGAAGGACCAGGTGTGCAGGGTGGCCAGGCGTACCTCGTCCTGGTCGGTGAGCTGGTTGTCGTCGGCGGCCTGCAGGATGTGCCGGCAGCCCTCCAGGGACACCAGGTGCGCGACGTAACGGCGGGTCTGGTCGGCGTCGGGGAGCCGGTTGGTCGTGATGACGGTGAACTCGCCCTGGGAGAGTTCCTCGCCGCGCAGGCGGCTGTCCACGGTGACGGACCGTACGTGGGCGAGGTGGCGTAGTTCCTCGGTGCGCGGGACCAGGGCGGTGAAGACGTGGCCGGGCATGCGGACGGTGGCGGCCAGGGCGTCCTTTTCCTCGTCTTCGAGCTGGTTTTCGGAGATCTTGGGCTGCCACAGGTTCGCCGGCGGGTTGGCAGCGGTCAGTTCCCGTACCGGGACGGCCACGGTGGTGCCCTCGGCGGTGGGGTCGTTGAGGAGTTCGTCCTCGGTGAAGAGCAGCAGGGCCAGCCACGGTACCCGGGCGGCCAGCGGTGTCAGGGCCTGGCCGCGCAGGACCGAGTCGACCTGGCGCCGCCAGGCGAGCAGGGCATCGTCCAGCGTCACGTGGGCCAGGGTCTGGGAGAGGTCCGAGGACTGCTGCGGCTGCGGGTTGACCGCCCGTACCGTCCCGTCCGGGAGGCGGAACTGCGGCGCGGACACCCGGAAGTCCTGTGTGTGCTCGCTGAGGTAGTCGCCGGTGTTGATGGAGTCGATGGTCTCCGATACGCCGATCCGGTAGGTGCCGGCCAGCACGGCCGGCTCCCGGTTGTCGATGAACTGCACGTTGAACGACGGGCGTTGGTCATCTGCGTCGGGAACGGGCGAGGTGGTGTGCGCGATCATGAGCGAATCCGTTTCTTCTCGAAGGCGTGGCACCCGCAGACCGGCGGCTGGTACGGGCGGGGCGCGGGATGCCCGCAGGCACGTGATGTCGTAGGCGCCGCGGCGGGGCCGCGCGGGGCTGCCTGCGGGCCGTGCCCGCACCGGCGGGAGGGGCAAGGCGCGTCAGCGGGATGGGACGCAGATCCGCGCGGCGATGCCTGGCCTGGTACGGCGGCCGGTGCCCGGCAGCACGCGGGAGCGAGACGGCGGCAGCGGTGCGGGCGCGGAGGCGCGGGGTGATGAGTTAGGGCGGGCCGCGGGGTGCGCGGCCCGATCCGTGATCTTCGTGGGGCCGTTCAGGCGCTGCCGGTGGTGTCAGTGAACACCAGTTCCTTGGCAGCGCCGTGCGGCACGGTCCACAGGTCGACTTTGCGCAGGTGTCCGTCCACGACGGCCACCACGGTGATCGTCGCGTCCTGGCAGGCGATCAGCATCCGCCCGTCGTCCAGGAGGTACTCGGCCGTGATGTCCGCGGCGAAGGTCAGCGGTCCCAGTTCGCGTCCCGCGTCCACGACCAGGACGGCACGCTTGTAGGTCAGCCACACCCGGTCACCAGCATGGTCGGCACGCATCGTCCGCGTGTCCGTGTCGTGGTAGGCCAGAGGCTGGCGGTCCTCGCTCGTGCGCGCCTCCGCGCCCTCCCCCACCGCGGTGATCCGGCTGACGTACTCCTCGTGGGTGGCGTAAGGGTTGTACCACCACAGCAGCAGGACGCCCGACGCGATGACCTTCGAGGCCCGCACCCCCACATTGCGGCTGTCAGGGAGCTGTACTGATGGCCACAGGGTGTCGTTGTCCACGTCCACCGGCACGTATTCGGTAGTGCCCTGCACATTGAGGAACGAGATGCCGCCTTCCGGGCTCGCCATCACCGTGCCGTTGCGGCCCTCCAGGTCGAGGGGGCCGGTCTTGTGGCCCGTGGGAAAGTTGTACCCGTACAGCATGACGCTCTCGGGTACCCCGTAGTCGCAGATGAGGACGGTTCCCGACCTGCCGCTCAGGCTCCTGGACCCCACGTCGTACATGTGGGCGGCTCGCTGAGTGACCGCGCGGGTTTGCGGGTCGATGGTAGATCCAAAGATGCCGTTAGTCCTGGTTCCTGCCACGACTATGACTCCCTGATCCGTTTCTACAAGATCATAATCTGTACGGGAGACGTTGGTCCTTCCGGTAGCGAGCGGCTCCCACTGCTGCCAGGTGGTGGCATCAACACGGTGCAGCATGCCCGACGACTGGTACTTGGAGAGCATCACGTACACCGCATCCCGAGCCGCGCAGAGCAGCCACTCGCCGGCCATGTCCTCGGGCAGGGTGACAGTGTTCAGCGCGGTGCCGGAAGTCGCGTCGAGCAGGTCCATGCGGCCCTGCTCGGGGAACACCGCCCACACCGTGCGGCCCGGCCAGGCCTGATCGGCGGGCGGCTGCTGGCCGGTGGCGACCAGGACGTCCTGGTCCCAACCTTCCTCGACGAGCTGCTCCACCGCGTCGTCGAGGAGGTCACTGGCCCACAGCGCGGCGTCCCACGCCGGGTCGTCCGCATACGGCTGCGGGGCGAGGTCTTTCAGCGCGGCCAGCACTGCGGCCCGCGCCAGGACGCTGGGCCGGTCGGCCAGGTGCTCGGCCACCAGCGACAGGTGGGTGCCCGCCTCGCTGGCCGCGGTGAGCCGGTCGCCGACCGGGGCGGCATCCGCGCGCAGCGGCTGCACACCGTCGCGGTCCAGGGTCTCCCATTGCAGGGCGGCTTCCTTGACCGGTCCCAGGCTCTGGCCGTCCGTTCGCGGTTCGGGGATCGTTACGCGCAGGACCCCGGTGTGGTCGATCAGGTCGGGGGTGGCCGGGTTATTGGGGTCCTGGGTGTGCTCCCCCCACAGGGAGAACGGCACCCGGTTGTTCTCGACGTCGAAGTGCCACAGGTCCAGATCGGGCGCGGACTGCCAGATCGCGTCGCGCAGGGACCGGGAGGTGGTGTAGTTGACGGTGACACGCAGGGTGCTGGTCAGGTCCTTCTTTTTCATCGCCCGGATGTTCAGCTTTGTACCGGTGTGCTGGACGGTGTCGTTGACCTTGACGATGCTCGCCGGGACGACGGTGGTGATCCGGAAGGAGGCCCCGCCCGGGTCGACCTGCCACACCCGGCCCTCCTGGTCCGCGGACAGCGGCTGGATCCGGCCCGCGCGGACGTCGGCGGGCGGTGTCTCCCGCTCGGGCAGCAGACCGCTGGCGGCCAGGATCTGCAGCGGTGCTTGAGGCGGCAGCAGCCGCGCGGCGAACGTGGGCCAGTCGACCGCCGCCGCACCCTGGCGGGACTTGCCGAAGTTGATGGTCACCTTGACGAACGCGAACTTCGCGGTGACCTTCCCGCCCGTCGGCGGGCCCCACACGTTCAGGTCCGCACCCATCTCGCCGCTCACGGTGAATAGCAGCTTGACCTTGGCACCGATGCGGATGCTCAGCGACACGTCGAAGAACAGCGGCTCCCACTGGATGAGAGCGTCCAGTGCCGCGGTCAGCCACGCCGACACCTTTCCCGACCGGTAGGCGACCTCCAGGCGGCCGCCCGCCATCACCGCACGCGGGGTGAGCGCCATATAGGCCTGGCCGGTGATGTTGACCGTGGACCCCAGCGACCAGGAAAAGCCCAGCCTGGGCACCTGCGGATAGTGCGCCGGCGCCTTGAACTTGCCGTGGTAGCCACCCACAGTCAGGCAGAAATCCCCCGCATACGGAGACGGGTCGAACCACTGGTACAAGGCGAACCCGCCGGTCAGCGCACACGCCGGATCGATCACGTAGGAATCAAACAACTGCGCCGAAGCCTCCAGGGAACCCTTCGCCGAGGAGTAGACGATCCGCAGTTCGAGCGCGACCTTCGCATACGGCTTGCGGCCCGCCTTCGGGAACGTCGCACTGGCCTGCCCCAGCAGCGCCAGCGTGAAGGCGCTCCCGGCCTCCAGCACCGCCAGGAGGCGGCCCTGGATGAACTCGAACGAGGTGAAGTCCAGACCTGCCGCGCCCCACACCTGGCCCTCCAACGGTGTCACCCACGGCTGCCCGCCACCGGTCAGGCGGGCCAGCATGTCCGTCGGCGACTCCGGCAGTCCCCCATCGAGCCCGGACACCAGCGGGAACTGCCCGATCTGGCCGCGTTCGGGAATCCGCACCGAGGAGTTGTAGCCGAATCCGAGAGCGAACCCGGTCACGTGGAACGGCGGCGGTCCACCGAACTTGCCCGCCGCCCGCCCGAACACGAACAGCGACGGCGCACCCCCGGCCTTCCGCTGATATGCCCCTACAGCCATGATCCCCAGCTTCGGCGGCAGCTGCGCCACCACCGAACCCTCCACCAGGACATCCCAGTTCGGGTCGGGACGGTTGACCAGGGAGCCGCCGATCTGCAGCGGCGGACGGATGAATTCCACGCCCAGTCCCTCGAGACGGGCCCGCACGGCGGCAGTGTCGCCGTTCAGGTCCAGGCCGAGCGCCATGCCTCGCACGATCATGGTGAGGCCGCCGGCTCCCAGCGAGGCATCGAGCATGACCCAGGCGACGCCCTGGTCGTAGTTCAGGCCCAGACGCTGCACGAGCAGCGGGCCGAAGGACCGGCCTACGTCCGCCCAGAGTCCTGCCCGGGCCGCCGGGACGGGCGGTTCTCCTCCCTGGTGTGAGACGACCACTCCCTCGAGGGGGACCTGGGCCGCGGGTGCGCGGGGGGTGGATTCCGCTGGGGCTGTCGGGTTCTCGTCGGGCAGCGGGGTGGGCGCCGGTCCGGTCTCCGGGGGATTAGGGCCTGTGGTGCGGGGGATCTGGTGGGTGTCCTGGCTGCTGAGGCTGTTGCCAGCGGTGGCACCTTTGCGCGAGAGCGGGACGAGGAGGGTCTGCGCACCGGCTCCGGGGACGACGTAGTCGAAGCCGATGCAGGCTCCGGCCGGTACCCCGCCGCCTGCCGGGCCTCCCTGTTCCGGGGTGAGGGTGGGGATGCCTTCGGTGACACCGGCGCTCACCAGTTTGCGGTTGATCTGCTCTGTTTGTGCCCGGGTGAGGTTCTGAGTTGCGTACAGGAGCCTCACGTTGGGCAGTGAGAGGTCGACTCCGGCTGGCAGGGATGCCCCTACCAGCGGAACGTTCCTTAATCCGGCGTTCGTTTTGAGGGACACTTGCAACACGCGTACTACCGGCACGTCGAACACCTCCTGTGAAGGGCCGACGCCTTCTGTCGTGGGGGCCGGCCGTGGTGACGCACGGAGAACTTCTTCGATCTCGACACTGTGGGTTGTGCACGTTCTGATTGGTATGCGCCCGGACACGGCGACTGCCCCGGAGATGGGTGTCACGTTCGTGGTCACGATTCCTGGCCGGGGATGAGCGGTCGGCTGTTGCCGCCACCGGTGAGGGCGCGAGGAGGCGGCAGCAAATCCCTCGATACCCGCGTGCGGTGTCCCGCCGAGGGGCGGAACCGTGGCGGTCGCCTCCGGCGTAGCGCGGGTACGGATGCGCAGGCATGCCCGGGGCGTCCTGGCAAGAACGATCGCCCTGCTGTTCTGCGGGCCGCGCCTCCGCTGCCGCGGCCGGCGCCCTCTGGGTACCTGTTCCGGCTTGCTGCGTTGCAGGGCGCCCTGAACAGGGGTGTTGGGAGAAGGCCGCCTGGGATCGGCTGCTGTTGGAGCAGGGGGTGCTGATCCAGTCGGCCTGTCACCGACGTCACCGAGGCGGTGGGCCAGGGGTGGTCCGGCCCGGACGGGCTTGAGGAGGGGCGGGGGCGAAGTGCCTGGAGCTGCCTGTGGCGCGAGCCGGAGGCGGCGGGTGCTGCGGCTGCCCTGTGTCAGGCGGGCTGCGGGGCGCCCGGCGCCGCGAGGGCGGGCACCGCGGCGAAGATCTCGTCGTCGGGGGTGTATACGAGGATCTCGCCGGTGGCGTTGATCTTCTGGTTCTTCCCGTCGTGGGTGAGGTTCAGCCGGAACTGGCACGCGGCATCCGCGACGTCGAACAGGCCTGCCGCGGTGATTCGCAGCTGCTTGTCGGAGGGCCGGTAGTCGAGGGTGATCTCCCGCGGGTTGATGCCGGACACCGCTTCGGGCAGCGTGTAGTCGAACTGCTCCGCCACCCACTGGCTGAACGAGGTGTCCTCGGGGAGGGCCAGGCCGCCGCTGAACCGCCATCCGCTGGCGTCCTTGGCCACGCTCAAGCGCGCCTGGGCGCCGGCGAGGTCGGCCAGGCCGCTGATGGTGTAGCGCGTGGCCTGGGGCGAGTGGTCGACACCAACCCGGACCTCGGTGATTTCGAACCATGAGGTCGCCTTGAGGGTGCAGTCCAGGGCCAGGTCCATCCGGTAGAGGCCGTTGCGTAGGTCGCAGACGGCCGTCAGGTCGCGCAGGCCGATGCGGGTTCCGCCGTCACTGTCGACCGGGACGAGGTCGTCGTCGAACTCCGGCAGCGGCAGGCCGCTGCCATTCGCATCGAAGCCTTCCAGGGACTGTGCTTGGCTGACCGTGACCTCGATGCGGGGGCTGGGTTGCAGGGTGGCTTTCGCTTGCAGGGCGATGGAGTCCGCGATCAGGCAGGTGGCGTCGATGCCGATGCCGACCAGGGGGGACTGGGTGCTCAGTCCTGCGGTCCACCACAGGCGCAGGTCTTGAAGGGTGAACAGACCGTCGAAGACTTTCCACGGCTTGTTGGTGCTGATGGTGGCGCCCAGGACGTTGGGCTTGCCGCTTGTACAGTCGATCACGGTGGCGACGTTGGTCACCGTGACTGCGTCCAGAACGGCCCGCAGGTCCTCGGGGAGAACGTCGGTGATGTCCGGGAGCTCGGACATGTAGGGCAGGTCGGTGATGCCGGCCAGGGTGAGCGGTTTGATGCTCTGGGTGGTGTCCGCGCTGAGCGCCAGCACCCGGCTAGGGCTCGACTCGCCGCTGTCGGTGAAGGTGAAGTACAGGCTGGTGTCCGGCGCGTCGGGCAGGGTGAGGCGGAATGTGCCATTGGAGGTCCACGGCCTGGCTGGCCCCGTCCCTGCTGCGCTCCCGGACACGCTGACGGTGCACATCCCTGACTGCCCGTACAGGGTGGTCTGCCCGGTCAGCCGGGCGGAGAGTAGCGTCATCTGACTGCTGAATGTCAGGGCGAGTTCGGTTCCTCGCAGATCACTCAGCGCGGGCACGACCGTTGTCGGCGGGGCACCCAGCCAGGTGAGGAGACCTGCTGTGGTGACGGAGACGTTCTCCGGCGGGTCGACTTCCCTCGTGGACAGCGACGCCTTGTCGGTGTAGGCGAAGTTCCGGCCGGCCGTGGCGGTCAGGCGTCCGGCCAGTTTCACGCCCAGCGCCGCCACGGTGACGGTGACGGAGAAGACCGAGCTGTTGTTGGCCGCGGACTTCAGCAGGGCGCACTCGACGCGCAGCCCGCTCACCGCGACAGTGGCCGGCGTGGGGTGCGCCTCGGCCAAACGCAGCGGCGCCGGATAGCGGTCCATACCGGTGACCTGCGGGATGTGAAAGTTGATCCCACTCACGTAACCGGCGCGATCGGCGCCAAACGTCACCTCGACCGGTACTGTCCCGCCGGCGGGTCCCACGCCGGCGAGCGTCGACGTCCCGGTCAGTTTCTCTTCTTCCGCATCCCACCCATCAATCGCAATAACCACATTACTGGCAAGAAATTCTTGCTCTGGGAACTCTCCCTGACTTGGCTGGACCCATTCGAAAACATCCGGCCGCAGGATAAGAGGCTTCTGCTCCGCGACCGCTCTCATAATCTCGGTCCGTAGATCCTGCTCGCTGATCATCCGTCTGCTCCGTTCCGAAGCGGTTGCGCCAGAAGTTCCGCCGTATCGATACTCGCATAGGTGAACTGCATCGTCTCCGTTCGCACGGCGAGCACCAGGTCCTTGGTCTTCGTCTCGTATGAAAGTCCCGCACTCGTCAGCACCGGCATCATGGCCGCCGGAAACTCACCAGGAACATCCACGCCAAAACCCGACAGAACAGAGGACATCGCCATCCCCCGCGCACTCGCCTCCCACTTAGCCGACAGGGACGTGGATTTCGGATCGCTCGCAAATACCACGCTAAATCTCATCACTCCCATGATCATCCTCCCAAAGACATGCGACCCGTCAGGATGAAGCGATCCGCCGGGTGACAAGGTAATAGGAAAACCCGTCCTCGTCGGTGACAAGTTCAGGAGCGCCAACCCTTTCCGTGTTCACATTGCGGCCAAATAACACCTCGTTTTCGCCGTGAAGTGTATCGACAAGACCTTTCATGTCGAGGCCAGCTTTCACGCCAGTGAACCGAACGACCATCCTCTCGATTCCAGGAAGCTTATCGAAAACCTTGGAAAAAACCTTAGCTATATCAATTTCGGTGGAGGTGCTAAGGAAAGATTTGCTAGTCCATTGAGCCCGCGCAATGGGATGCTGCCGTTGATCTTCCCAGCCATAGTCTGGGCGGCACCACGTTCCGTGGTAGAGATCTCTTTCGCCGCTATATCGCGGAAGGCGGCCTATCGCTTCATGTGCCATCTCGGCCCAGACGGCGTTCGCGGCGATATATTCCCACATTGAGGGATCTAGGTATTTCGCTTTCACCTCATCCAAAAGCGCTCGGTCTCTCCCTCCGGACTCCACATATCTCCTTCCTGCATCCAATGCGGCAGGTTCCCATGACAGATCTCCGAGCCCTAGTGGCTTTACAATAATTCCACGATAGGTTTGCAAATCGCCAGCAACAAGGGCACTCTCCCCGACTCCCCAGAAGCGTCGAGGCAATTCACCCAGCGGGACGTTATCCGAATAGATCATTGGCATGTAAAATGATCCCTGATACGCTTTTAGTGCGCAGAGGTGGTATTTTGAGATTCCTTTTGCTAGCTCGATCCCGGACTTCACATTGTTGCGCTGGAGCCAACCGTGTATGTTCAGAATTCGCTCTTCGAGTGCATATCTGATTGTCTCGTCATCTTCATCTCGCACTGGGGCGGGAGGAGCGGGGAGGCTGGAATCACTTACTGCATTCAGACAACGCATCTTCCATTCCGCGTCCCATTTATAATAGATTTCCGGCATATCGAGGTAGTGCTTTTCGAAAACCGCGCCAACGTTCGGCGGGGCAACTGCACTTATCCCGAGGAGAGTTGCAATACCTGAATACAGCTCTCTCGCCCCAAGGCCAAAGAAATGGTTAAGCTTGTTTAATAGCTCAAGCTCGGCCCAGTCTTCGAATGGAGGCTTTTTGTTAAGAGTTCCCATGGATTTGGGGTCGATCAGTAGGTACGTCGCAGCCTTGACAGTCTCTCCCAAAGTGTGATCGAAGGGAACAAGGTAAGCGATAACAGCCTTAAGGAAGTCTGCGGCGCGCACTCCGTCAACTTTTAGCCACGCGAAGGCAAGCATAAACCGAGGTGCAGAACCCGATATTCCTGACTGCAGAGGATACCCGCGCTTTACGCGTAGTTCCGTATCGAGCGGAGAACCTTGCTTGACCCCGAAATATGCCATTCCCTCTTTCCAGCGAATAGGGAACTCGGGTCCGGGCAGGCCTGCTATCTGGTCACCCGCACGGACGTCAATCACTTCGTACGTCTGCCATTTGTAGATGTGATAGCCCGTGTGTCGCCGCTCACCATCGTAGGCATCAACAACATCAGCGACCCTCTCCCTTTCCCATAGTTTATCCTTCTCAACATTTGGACCGATGGGAACAAATTCGTAGCCCCACCCTTCCACGGAAAAGCCCTTTACTTGGTGCGCTGCAAATTCTTTCTCTCTTGCACTCAGCGGCATGCCCAACAGAGCATAATCGCGAGGTGTCGTAACGGACTGGGCGGGATTAAAGAATTCTCTTGCGCAGGCGCTTGCGTAGACTTCGTCATACGCTGCCCTGTTTTGATAGAGAGCAAGGCAGCCATGGGACATGAGGTCCATATCCATGCTTCCGCGAGTTGCTGGATTCTCGTTCGCTTTCGCTCGCAGAGAGAGAAGCTCTTTATCTGTCTCGAGGAACTTGGCGTACGGATCAAGATGTGCCACATTAAGGCCCAGTTTTGCAGCATGCTCAGGTTTCTTATCGGTGAAAAATATCCTCTGCAAGGTGGTCTTGAGGCCTACATCAACAAAATTTACTCTTTGCTTGGAAAGGATGTGACTGCGATACCAAGACGCGTTGTAAATTGCTGCCATTACCTCGCGAATATTTGACTGATCCGACAAGAGATAATCGATCTCACGCGCACCTGGCCCGATCTGTCCAGCGCTGCCTGGATCCTGGAGATAGAATGCTTCGGCGGTCTGCCGGCGCGCCTCCTCTTTCGATCCTCCGTTACATAGAATCCAGTCGTTTGTAAGGACCTCGTGAAGCCGCTTGAGTGTTGCTTTTGCGGCTCTGATAGCAGCCTGGTCATTAAAGCATGCCCCAGCAAACTCGGCCTCGAATCTGGTTGCGCTATCTTGCCAGGCCTTCAGGCGGTAATATTCAGGAAAGAGTGAGCTCATTATTTCCTCCCGGGCTCTGAATAGGTATTTGTCACGTGTAGGCGGCAGGCGGCAGGCGGCAGGCAGTCGTCGAACGACGAAGAGAGCGGGCCCGATGCAGGCGGAACGGGAGATGCCCCGGGGAAGCTGGTACCGGAAGTGGCCACAAGCGATGGCACTAGGCATTGCCAGGTCCGGCAAGCTAACCATCAAGGTTAGGGGCTGAGCACCGCTGCGGCGATCCACGGTTCAAGTCGTGTCGCGTCAGGGGGTCTGTCCGGCGCGTGTTGGACTGCTCTGCTCAGCCCCAAGCGGGCTGGCCCAGGCGGGGCGGTGGCGCCGAAGATAGCCAACTCTTCGGCAGTAAGGGCTTCGCGGCTCAGCTGAGGCTGACGCCGCGGCCGGTCGGCCTGATGCCGTTCCGGTGCCTTGTCCGTTTCCTGGGCGCAGGGGAGCACCGTTAAGACAAACAGTGACAGAAAGCACTTAATAGGTCAATAGGCCTCCCGGTGGAGTTCGCGTCTGGCAGTGGCAAGTTGCCCCCTTCGCCGCCGATGACTGGGGCTGAGACCGTCTAGGGAAGCATCGCGCTGCTCGGCGCGCCCGCCCGGGAGCCGGTGGGCATCCTCGCCCCCAAGTCGCCCGGCGCGATCGCCCTGGTGCTGGCGTGCCTGCTCAGTGAGCGGCCGTTCCTGCTGCCGTCCCCGGCGCTGGCCGACGGACAGCTCGCCGACCTGTTCGCCCAGGCGGGCTGCCGCCACGTGCTCGCCCCCGA
>NZ_JBEOYE010000134.1:0-20209 GCF_040296945.1 Streptomyces sp. NPDC001941
GGCACGCCGTTCAGCGGGTCAGCGGGTCAGCCCTGCTGGGTGCGGCGCTTGCGGACCGCCCACAGGACACCGCCGCCGGCGAGCAGGGCCGCCGCGGCGGCGCCGCCGATCACCGGGGTGCTGGAGGACGAGCCGGTCTCGGCCAGGTTCGGCGAGGTGCTGCTCGGCTTGGGGGCCGGGGCCGCGCTCGACGACGACGTCGACGGCGACGGGCTGGTCTCCGGCGACGAGGTGCTCGGGCTCGGCTTGGGGCTCGGGCTCGCGGGCGGCGTGGCCGGCGGGGTGGTCGGGGGCTTCTCGCAGACCGGCGAGGTCTTGGTCTCGTCGACCGAGTACTGCGGACCGTCACCCGCCTTCACGACGAGGCGGACCTTCGCCTCCTTGTCGTGCGCGGGGAGCGCCAGGGTCTTGTTGAAGTTGTCACCGAACTTCTCGGTCGGCAGCAGGTCGGTGCCGTCCACGGTGATGGTGACCGAGTTGTCGGCCTTCTCGCCGTAGTACTTCAGGTCGACGGTCACCTCGTTGCAGGTGACGGACCAGGTCGGCGTGTGGGCGGACGCCGGGCCGGCCGCGAGCGCCACTGAGCTCGCGGCGACGACCGCGGCCACGCCGAGCACGCGGATGCTCCGGCGCGATCTGGTGGCTATGGACATGTGTTCCTCCGAACGTGGGGTCCCCCGAATGGGGTGGAGCGCAGAGTACTGCTCGTTGCCGCGTACGCAACAACCCGCCCAGGGGTTACAGGCGTCAACTCGTTACCCGGCGCGCCCCTTTGGCCACCCTGGACCCCTTGCGTCCCGTCACGTCCGCATCGGGGCCCTGTCCCCCGTTCGCGGTGTTCGTCCGCCTCCCCGGTGCGTCAGCACTCCCCCGTACGCGCGCGCCCGCACAGTGAACGGATGCGTACGAAGAAGGCAGTCGTGGCCGGGGTCCTCACGGTCGGCGCGGTGACGGCGACCCTGGTGGCCCTCGGCCCCCTGGACTCCCCGCCGCGCTCCGCTCCCCCGCGCGTCCCCGCGGCCGCGGCGGGACCGGTCGGCACCGCCGAACTCACCGAACGGCTGCGCGCGCACCCCGACGACCACCGCGCCTGGTCGGCCCTGGGGGTCGCCGAGGTGGAGGAGGCGCGGCGCACCGCCGACCCCGCGCACTACACCAAGGCCCAGCGGGCGCTGGAGCGTTCACTGGCCCTGCGGCCCGCCGGGCCCGGCAACACCGACGCGATGGTCGGCATGGGCGCCCTGGCCAACGCCCGCCACGACTTCGCCGGCGCCCGCCGGTGGGGCGAGCGGGTCCGCGCGGCGCGGCCCGACCTGTGGACCGTCTACCCGGTGCTCGCCGACGCTTACACCCAGCTCGGCGACGAGCCGGCCGCGACGACCGCGGTGCAGCGGCTGCTCGACCTGCGCCCGGGCCTGGCCGCCTTCACCCGCGCCGCCTACGAGTTCGAGACCCACGGCAGGGCCCCGCAGGCGGCCGAGGCGCTGGAGCGGGCCAGGGACGTCGCCGGGACCCCGGCCGACGTGGCGTTCTGCCTGCACCGGCTCGGCGAGCTGGCCTGGGAGCGGGGCGACGCGCAGGGCGCGCTGCGGCGGTACGAGGAGGCGCTGCGGGCCGACCCCGACGCGCACGCCGCCCTCGCGGGCCGGGCCAAGGCGCGGGCGGCGCTGGGCCGCACCGACGCGGCGCTGACCGACTACGAGACGGTGACCGCGCGCGTACCGTTGCCCGAGTACGTCCTGGAACTGGGCGAGTTGTACGAGTCGCTGGGCCGCGCCGCGGACGCCCGGCGGCAGTACGACGTGCTGCGCGCCGAGCTGAGGCTGTTCGCGGCGAACGGCGCGTCCGACGACCTGACCCTCGGCCTGTTCGAGGCCGACCACGGCGAACCGGCCGCGGCGGTCGCGGCGCTGGAGCGCGAGTGGTCCCGGCGCCGCCCGGTGATGGTGGCCGACGCGCTCGGCTGGGCGCTGCACCGCGCGGGCCGCGACGCGGAGGCGCTCGCGTACGCGGAGAAGGCGGCCCGCTACGGCTGGCGCACCGCGCCCTTCCTCTACCACCGGGGCGAGATCGAACGGGCCCTGGGCCGCACGGAGGAGGCGCGCGCGCACCTGGCCGAGGCGCTGCGCCTGAACCCGCACTTCTCGCCGCTGCGCGCGCCGCTGGCCGCCAAGGCCCTGGAGGAGCTGTGAGCGTCCTCGCGCACGGCGCCCTCACCGCGCTGCTGCTGGTCCAACCGGCGCACCCGCTGGGCAACTTCACCATCAGCCACTACCACGGCCTGACCGCGCACGCCGACCGCCTGGAGGACCTGGCCGTCGTCGACCGGGCGGAGATCCCCACGCTCCAGGCCGGGGGCCGCGACGACGCGGGCGCGCTGTGCGCCGAGGCGGCGGCCGGGCTGCGGGCCGAGGCCGGCGGACGGCCGCTGGCCTGGCGGGTGGCGGACGCGCACCTCGCCTACCTGCCGGGGGACGCCGGGCTGCGCACCACCCGGGTGACCTGCCGGCTGGTCGCGCCCGCGGACCTGCGGGCGGCGCGGGACGTGGTGGTGCGCGACACCAGCGGGGCCGGGCGGATCGGCTGGCGCGAGATGACCGCCCGGGCGGGCGACGGGGTGCGGCTCGCCTCCGCCGACGTGCCGGAGCGCAGTGCCACGGCGGAGCTGCGGCGCTATCCGGACGAGCGGCTCGCCGACCCGCTGGACGTGCGGACGGCCCGGCTGCGGGTGGAGCCCGGTGCGGGCGGGGGCAGCGCGCCCGGCCCGGAGGCCCTGGCGCTGCCCGGGCCGCTGGCGGGGTGGACCTCGGCCCTGGAGACCCGGCTCGGCACCCTGGCCGCCTCGGACGGCCTGACGCTGCCGGTGGGGCTGGCCGCGGTGCTGCTCTCACTGCTCCTGGGCGCGGCGCACGCGGCGCTGCCGGGGCACGGCAAGACGGTGATGGCCGCGTACCTGGTGGGGCGCCGGGGGCGGAAGCGGGACGCGGCGGTGGTGGGCGCGACGGTGACGCTCACGCACACGGCGGGCGTGCTGCTGCTCGGCCTGGCCCTCACCCTGACGGCCTCCTTCGCCGCGGACCGCCTCCTCGGCTGGCTGGGCGTGCTGAGCGGGGTGCTGGTCGCGGGGGTGGGGGTGATGCTGCTGCGGGGCGCGGGCGGCACGGGGCACGGGCACCACCACCACCATGGGCATCATCATCACCATGGGCATGGGCACGCTCATGACCATGACCACGCGCACGATCACGCGCACGGGCATGACCACACCCACGATCACTCTCATGTGGTGCACGCACATGGCGCGCCCGCACACGGCGAGCACGAACACGGCGCCCACGCACATGGCGCGCACCCCCACCCCCACCGCCGCGGCGCCCTCCTCGGCATGGGGGTCGCCGGTGGTCTGGTCCCCAGCCCCTCCGCGCTCGTGGTGCTGCTCGGGGCGATCGCGCTGCACCGCACCGCGTTCGGGGTGGCCCTGGTCCTGGGGTACGGGATCGGGATGGCCGCCGCCCTCACCGCGGCCGGTCTCCTGGTGGCCCGCTTCGGCGACCGGCTGGGCCACCGCTTCACCCGCGCCTCGGCCTGGGCGCGCCGGGTGCGGCCGTGGCTCCCCCGGGCCACGGCCGCCCTGGTCCTCGCGGTCGGCGTGGGACTGGCCGTCCGCAGCGCCGTACCGCTCCTCGCCGGTTA
Source organism: Streptomyces sp. NPDC001941 (assembly GCF_040296945.1). NCBI lineage: Bacteria > Bacillati > Actinomycetota > Actinomycetes > Kitasatosporales > Streptomycetaceae > Streptomyces > Streptomyces sp. NPDC001941. The sequence continues at coordinate 3,694 of NZ_JBEOYE010000134.1, forward strand.
GGGCCTGTCCTACGGCAGCGCCCTGGGCTCGGAGACGTACGGGAACGTCTTGCCCACCGGCGGGACCGGGCCGTCGGCGAAGCTGACCGCGAACAGCAGCGGGTGGCCCTTCCCGGCCGGTTCGCCCAGGGCCATCCGGGAGAAGATCGCCGTCGCGTCGTCGTCGTAGCGGCGGCCGTTGGGGAAGCCCTGCTTGTCGCCCGCGAGCCAGCCCTTGTTGTCGGGGCGCTTGGCGAGCGGGGTGCCCATGTTGAGGCGCAGGACCTCGGCGGCGCGCACCCTGGCCGGCTCGGTGTCGGCGTTCAGGAGCGGGGAGTTGAGGTCGCCCTTGACCGGCCCGTTGTTCTTGCCGACGCCCTTCATCAGGATCTGCCAGAGGTCCTCGCGCGGCTGCGCCGGCGGCGGCACGGTGAGGGCGTGGAAGAGGTTGATGAAGTGCGGCCCGTTGGGCTTGCGCACCATGTCGTTGATGGGCTTCCAGCCGGCGTCGTTCAGCGGGTTCGACCCGTTGTACTGGTCGGCGATCCCGCCCGGGGTGCCGATCAGGAGGCCGGCCGCGCTGAGGAAGGAGTCCGGTGCGAAGCCCTCGTTGAAGAAGGAGTGGCCCAGGCGGGAGACCTGGACCCAGCCGGGCTCGCCGCCGCCGTCCACGCGCAGGGACTTGCGCGCGGCGGTGGCCCAGACGCCGACGACGGGGTTGCGGCCGGGGTCGCCCTTGAGCGCGAGGAGCTTCTTGGGGACCTGCACGGTCATCACGTTGACGTTGGAGAACACCAGCGGGTTGACCGGGGCGGGCACGTCGATGCCCAGCTTGAGCAGGGCGAAGACGCGTGCGTCGATGAAGAACGGGTCGGCCGCCTGGCCGGTGTAGGAGCGCCCGCCGCCGGGGAGGGCGACGGTGGCCTCGCGGCGCAGCTTGGCGTAGTCGGGCATGGTGACCAGGCCGGAGCGGGCCGGGGCGGCGACGGCGTTCTTCACCAGGACCTTGGAGGCGCCGCCGCGGATCTCCTCCAGCGTGTAGTGCTGGCGCAGCAGGAGGTTGGGGTCGTCGAGGCCGTCGACGCGCCCGTTGACGGTGCCGATCGGGATCTTCCTGCGGTCCTCGGTGGTGAAGGTCCAGCGGTAGACGACGTCGGCGCGGGCGTCGCCGTCGCTGTCGATGTTGATGTCGTAGCGGGTGTCCTTGCCGAAGAGTGCGGGCGGCAGGATGCCTCCGGCGGCGTTCGGCAGGGTGATGGGGTTGTACGTGGCGGTGAGGGTGACCGTGTCGGGGGCCTCGGGGCTGGTGAAGGCGTAGAGGTCGGCGCCGTTGATGTCGGGGTTGAGCATCGCGGTGGGCGCGTCGACGTGGCTGCCCGCGTGTCCGGTGCCGGTGCCGGGTCCGGCCAGGGCGCCGGCGGTGAGGGCGGTGACGGCGGCGGTGAGGGCGAGGACGTACTTCTTCTGGAGGGCGCTCTTCCTGGGGAGGACGCGCTTCTCCTGGGGGACGTCGTTCTCCGGGGCGCGGCGGTGCGCGGTCATCGCCGTCAGCCCTGCGTCCGGGCGGACTTCAGGGGGTCGCCGTAGACCGTCTTGCCCGAGAGGCTCGCCCAGAAGTCGGGGCCGGGCAGGAAGCTGAGGGTGGCGTCCAGGTTGAAGATCGGGGTGCCCTCGGGCAGGTCGACGCCGAAGGTGGCGAGCGCGTCGGAGAAGGGGCGGGCGGCCCGGAACTCCCAGTCCTTGGGCCCGAAGCCCAGCTCGCCGGTCCCGGGGTCGACGCGCGGGGTGATCACCGGGTGGAAGCTGTGGGAGCCGACCAGCAGGTCCTTGGCGGTGGTGGTGGCCAGCAGGGTGCGCCGCTCGGGGCCGTCGTTGACGCGCAGGTTGCAGTACGCGCCGGGGACGGGCAGCACCGCGAGCCAGATCCCGTCGCAGACGGCCTTGTCCTTGGTGGCCGGGCGGGCCAGGGTGAGGCCGCCGGGGTAGCAGACCCGGAAGACGTGGGCGAGGTCCGGCTCGATGCTGTCCTCGAAGAAGCCGAGCGGGAAGCGCGCCAGGTCGTCGCGGCCGGGGACCTTGGAGAGCGGGGCCGAGACGGCCCAGGTGGCCTTCTCCTTGGCCAGGACCTTCAGCGCCTGCGGCTTGAGGGTGACGTCCGCGTGCCCGAACGGCGTGAAGTAGACACCGCCGGTACGGGTCTTGCAGGGGCCCTCCGCCGGAGCCCCGGCCTGGGGTCCCGCGACGGCGGCGGCGGTGCCCGCGCAGCCCAGCAGGGTGAGCGCGGCCGCGGCGGCGAGCGCGGCGGCGCGACGCGGGAGTCGGGAGGGGCGGGGGATGCGCATGGGCGGGCTCCTGGGCGTACGTGAACGGGGGAGCGGTCCGCTCCCCCGCTCACTGAAGCCCGCCGCGTCCGCACCCGCACACGGAGTGTGGCGAAAGAATGACGCGTCGTCACGCAGGGTGTGCGTGGTGCGGTGCCACGACCGGCGCCCCGCCGGTCACGGCACCGGCGTCACGGCACGAGCGTCCAGGTGCCCCAGCTGCCGCCCGGGGCGGTCTGGGTGACCTGCCAGGTGCGGTCGCGGTTCCACTCGCGCGCCTTCAGCCGGATGCGCCCGTCGGCGAGCTGCTGGACGCTGGTGGGCTGGCCGAGGCCGACGTTCGCCTCGGGCACGGCGCCCGTGGAGGTGACCGGCCCCCAGGCGTCGCCCGGGGCCTGCTGGCGGCGCAGCTCGATGGCGCCGGGCGCGGAGTAGGAGCCGGAGGCGAAGGCGTCGACGCTGCCGTCGCCCTCGCGGAAGAGGACGACGCCGCCGTGGTACGGGGTCGGGGCGAGGCCGAAGGTACTGGGCGTGCTCCAGGCGAGGGTGCCGGCCGTCTGGGCGGAGGCGCAGAAGACGCCGTAGGTGGAGAACAGGACCTCCAGGCGGCCCTGGCCGTTCTCGAAGGCGGTCACGTAGTAGCTCTTGGGGCCGACGGTGGCGGCGCTCACCCGGCTCCAGGCGCCGTACGCGCCGCCGGGGGCCGCCTGCTGGCGCTGCCAGACGAACGGCAGACCGCCGGTGGCGGTGGAGTCGTGGAAGAGCTGGAACTGCGCCACCCGGCCATCGGCGCGGTTGACGGAGACCAGGCTGTCGGCGACCGGGCTGCTGGCCAGGCCCTGCGCGCCGGCGTCGGTCTGGCAGCCGGCCGCGTGGGCCGCGGTGGCCGGGGCGAGGAACCCGGCGGCGACGGCCATGAGCAGGGCGACGAGCGCGTGCACGGCCCGCGGCAGGGGTCTGCGCGGAATGGACTTCACGGGAAACACCGCCCCTTCGTGGTCACTTGAGACACGGCCGCATCCTCCGTCACGGAGCGGTCGCCCGGCCAGAGCCGCTTTCGGCCACCGGTGAGTTGTCGTCCGGCCAGGTGGAAGTGGCAGAGTGAGCCCGCGTCACCCCTGGCAAAGAAGCAACCAAACAACATCAACGAACGAACAAAGGAGGACGGGCCGTGCCCGCTCCGCGGATGAGTACGACACCCCTGCCCGGCATCGGTGTGCAGTACGACCTGACCACGAGGGAGAGCCGCCACCTGTCCGTGGTGGCCCACCGCGACGGCACCCGGACGGTCAACGTCTACCGCTCCGACGACCCCGACGCCTGCGCCCAGTCGCTGCACCTGACGGGCCCGGAGGCGGCGTCGCTGATCGACGCCCTGATGCCCGGCCACCACAGCCCCAACGTGCTGCACACCACCGACCTGGGCCTGGTCGCCGAGCGGATGGAGCTGGCGGGCCAGTCCGACTGGAACGGCCGGGTCCTGGGCGACCTGCGGCTGCGCACCGAGACCGGCGCCTCCGTCGTCGCGGTGCTGCGCCGCGCCGAGGCGATCCCGTCCCCCGCCCCCGACTTCCGCCTGGCGGGCGGTGACACCCTGATCGTCATCGGCACCCGCGAGGGCGTCGAGGCCGCCGCCGCGATACTCGGCCGGGGGGTGTGAGCGGATGCACGGTGCGGTCTTCCTCATAGAGTTCGGCGCGATCATCCTGGGCCTGGGCCTGCTCGGGCGGCTCGCCGGGCGGTTCCGCTTCTCCCCCATCCCGCTCTACCTGCTGGCCGGCCTGGCGTTCGGCGAGGGCGGACTGCTGCCGCTGGGCGCGAGCGAGGAGTTCGTGGCGATCGGCGCCGAGATCGGGGTGATCCTGCTCCTGCTGATGCTCGGCCTGGAGTACACCGCGAGCGACCTGGTCTCCAACCTCAAGACGCAGTACCCGGCCGGCCTGGTCGACTTCACCTTCAACGCGCTGCCCGGCGCGGCGGCGGCGCTGCTGATGGGCTGGGGCCCGGTGGCGGCCGTGGTGCTGGCCGGCGTCACCTGGATCTCCTCCTCGGGCGTGATCGCCAAGGTGCTGGGCGACCTGGGGCGGGTCGGCAACCGCGAGACCCCCGTCATCCTCAGCATCCTGGTCCTGGAGGACCTGGCGATGGCCGTCTACCTGCCGATCGTGACCGCGCTGCTCGCCGGGGTGAGCCTCGCCGCCGGCAGCGCCACGCTGGCGATCGCGCTGGGCGTGGCGGGCGCGGTGCTGTTCGTGGCGCTGCGGTACGGACGGCTGATCTCCCGGTTCGTCTCCAGCGACGACCCGGAGAAGCTGCTCCTGGTGGTGCTCGGCCTGACCCTGCTCGTGGCGGGTGTGGCGCAGCAGCTCCAGGTGTCGGCCGCGGTCGGCGCGTTCCTGGTGGGCATCGCCCTGTCGGGCGAGGTGGCCGAGGGCACGCACACGCTGCTGAGCCCGCTGCGGGACCTGTTCGCGGCGGTGTTCTTCGTCTTCTTCGGCCTGCACACCGACCCGGCGTCGATCCCCCCGGTGCTGCTGCCCGCGCTGGCGCTGGCGGTGGTCACCGCGCTGACGAAGATCGCGACCGGCTACTGGGCGGCGCGCCGCTCGGGCATCGGCGTGCGGGGCCGCTGGCGGGCGGGCGGCACGCTGGTGGCGCGCGGCGAGTTCTCCATCGTGATCGCGGGCCTCGCGGTGTCGGCGGGCATCGAGCCGCGGCTGGGCCCGCTGGCCACGGCGTACGTGCTGATCCTGGTGGTGGCCGGGCCGCTGACGGCCCGCTTCACCGAGCCGATCGCGATGCGCCTGGTGAGCCGGCGCGCCGGGGCGCCCGTCCCGGCGCCGCGCGAGCCGCAGGCCACCTCGGTGGCGCGGGACTGATCCCCGTACGGAGAACCGGGGAATGAGCGAAGACCGGGGCCACGCGGGTGGACGCGGGAATGCACGAATGAACCCGGCGAGAATCCGGTGAGAACCACGGAAAGGGCCCCCGGAACCACCCGGGGGCCCTTTCCTTTCACCCGTTCGGACGCGCCGCGCATTCCCCCGCATTTCCGTCCGCCGGTCGCTGGCGATACTGGGGGAATGGGGCTGACCAGTACGTCGTTCTTCGTCGCGCTCAACGTGGTCTGCGTGCTCGCGGTCCTGGGCACGCTGGTGTTCTGGGGCCGGATCCCGGGGCCCTCCTGGGTGCGCTGGCCGGCCCGTCTGGCGCTGATCCTGGTGTGCCAGTTCGCCGCCATCGCGGCCACCGCGACCTGGATCAACAACCAGTACGGCCTCTACGCCTCCTGGAACGACCTGCTGGGGACGGACAGCTTCACCGACGACGCCTCGCTGCCCGGCGTCCCGGCGAAGAAGGCGAAGTTCACGCGGTCGGCGAACGGGGTGCTCAGCACCCAGTTCCGCGGCTCGGCCTCGAAACTCTCGGGCCAGGTCATCGTGTGGACCCCGCCGGAGTACGAGCAGGCGAAGGACAAGAAGAAGTTCCCCGTGATCCTGCTGCTGCACGGAGTTCCCGGCGGCCCGCAGTCGTACCTGGAACAGGGCGGCATCCCCGACGACTTCTCGGACCTGGTGGCGCGGGGCGTCACCCACCCGTTCGTGCTGGTGATGCCGGTGGTCAACCCGGGCAACGTCAACACCGACTGCAGCGACGTGCCCGGGCACAAGGTGGCGACCTGGCTGGCCAAGGACGTGCCCGACCTGGTGCGCACCCACTTCCGCACGCTGCCGGACGCCAAGGCGTGGGGGGTGATGGGCTTCTCCACGGGCGGCTACTGCGCGGCGAAGCTGCCGCTCCAGTACCCGGACGTGTTCGGGGCGGGCGCGGCGCTGGACCCGGACCCGCTGGACGGCGAGCCGGACATCCTGCCCGACAAGGCGCTGCGGGACCGCAACACCCCGACGCTGCTGGTACGGAACTCCCGCGCCGACGTCGGCATCTTCCTGGCCACCTCGCTCCAGGACAGGGACAGCCCGCGCTCCGCCATCGACGCGTTCGAGAAGGCGGCGGCCGGGTCGTCGGTGAAGGTGAAGACGCTGATCCGGCCCACCGGCGGGCACAACTACCAGACCTGGACGGGGATGTACCCGGACGCCTTCGGCTTCCTGGGCTCGGAGCTGCGCCCGCCCGGCTAACGCTCCTTCGCGGGCGGCACCACGACCACCGGGCAGTGTCCGTGCAGCAGCACCGCGTTGGCCGTGGAGCCCAGGGCCAGGCTGCCCGGGGTGAGGCGGCGGCGGTGCCGGCCGACGACCACCAGGGAGGCGTCCTCGGAGGCGGTGACCAGGCGGCCCGCCGCGTCGCCCGGCGCCACCGCGTACCGCACGGTCACCGGCGAGCGCTCCGCGTACGGGCGCAGCCGCTCCGCCTGGGCCCGTGCGAGCTCCGCCTCGGGGGCGGACGGCTCGGCGGCGGTGCCGACCGGGAGCAGCGCGCTCAGCGGCACCAGGTAGGTGGAGACCACGTCCAGGTCGGCCCCGCGCCGCTCGGCCTCGGCGAACGCGAAGGCCACCACCTCGTCGTCGGTCTCCCGCGGGTCGAGCCCCAGGACCACCCGGCGCGCGTCCGGCACCGGCGGCGCCGGTTCGCAGCCGTGCGTGACCACGACGACCGGGCAGGCCGCGTGGGCGCTCAGGGACCGCCCGGTGGAGCCGAGCAGCAGGCTCGCGAAGCCGCCGCGCCCGCGCGAGCCGAGGACCACCATCCGGGCGCGGCCGCTCAGTTCGGCCAGGACGGCGGCGGGCGTGCCGGTCGGCGCGTCGTACCGCACGGGCGGCAGTCCCGCGCGGCCCGCGAGCAGCTCGCGCACGCCGTCGAGGACGGGGTCGCCGGGGCCCTCGGGGAGCGGCGGGTAGTACTCGTGCGGGGCGCGCACGCGCGCGTAGTCGGGGCGCACGTGCACCACGAGGAGTTCGGCGTCCCGGGAGCGGGCGGCGTCCAGCGCCCATTCGAGGGCCCGCAGGCTGTGCTCGGAACCGTCGACCGCTGCCAGGACCGGGAGGCTGTTCATGCCTCAAGCCTGCTCCGGCACGGCGCCCCCGGGCAGGGACCAAGGTCACTTGTTGCCGCTGCCCGCCCACCCCCGCCCGCTCCCCGCCAGCCCCTCCACCCGCCGGATCCCGGCCATTCGGTGGTACGGCGCATTCCGGACCTGGCGGGCGGGCCCGGCGCCGACTAGAAGGACGACGGGAGTGCCGAGCCATCCAGGAGGCCGCCGTGGACAGGACCGTCGACAAGGGCACGTTCCGGGACACCTTCAAGAACCGGGCCGTCGTGGTCCCCGCGCTGGCGCGGGGCACCGGACGACGCCTGGCCGAGCGGGCCAACGAGGCCGCCGGGCGCGGCGACGACGCGCTGCGCACCAAGGCCGAGCTCGGCGCGCTGTACGAGCTGCTGCTCGCCGAGCAGGGGGACGCGGAGGCGGGCGGCGTGCTCGTCCTGCGCGACGGGAAGGGGCAGTCGACCGCGGTGGGGCGGCTGGTGGAGGAGTACCTGCGGGCCACCGAGGACAAGCAGGGCTTCTTCGACCACCCGATGTACCACGTGGCGGTGACGGGCTGGCCGCCGGGCGTGCTCACCGCCGACGAGGTGACCGTGGCGCCGCCGGGGGCGCTGCTCACGGTCAGGAAGAGCTACCCGCCGGGCGCTCCGGGCGCGGGCACCCCCGCCGAATCGGCGCCGACGCTGCTGGCCACCCAGGCGTTCTCGCTGGTCAACAGCGGCAACCTGACGGCCCGCGCGCCCAAGCGGTCGTGGAAGGCGGACCTGGAGGTCGGCGCGAGCGAGGACCGGCTGTACGGGATGGAGCGGGTCAACCTGAAGGCGATGTACAACGACCCGTCGCAGATGCGGGAGGCGCTCGCCTGGCGGCTCCTGGAGCGCGCGGGGGTGCCCGCGGCCCGGCACACGTACGCGACGTTCTCCCTCGACGACCGCTACATGGGCCTGTTCTCGGTCATCGAGCAGGTCGACAAGAAGTTCCTCAGGGACCACTTCGGGCGCAACGACCGGGGCAACCTCTACAAGGCGTACTGCGGCGACGTCGGCTGCGCGACGCTGGAGCACCGGGCGGACGCGGACGGGCGGGACGCGGGGCGCCAGTACTACTCCCCCGGCAGCGCGGTCGACGACCGCACGTACCGGCTGAAGACCAACGAGGACGACCCGGCGGCGAACACCTACGACGACCTCGCCGTGCTGGTGCGGGCCGTCAACGGCCTCGACTGCGCGGGGGACTTCGCCTCGGACGCGTTCCGCGAGGGCGTCGAGCGGGTGCTCAACGCGCGCGCGTTCCTGCGCTGGGCCGGGGCGAACGTGCTGCTGGGCAGCTGGGACAACTACTTCGCCACGCCGTCGAACTACTACCTGTACAACTCGGGCCGCCTCGGCGACGAGCGGGGCTTCATGGCCCGGCCGTACTTCACCTTCGTGCCCTGGGACTACGACAACAGCAGCGGCATCGACTTCTTCGACACCCCGTGGCAGTACACGGACCTGCTCGACTGGCCCGCCATGACGGGCGCGTACTGCCGCGCGACGGGCGCGCCGCACCCCCGGTCGCGGCTGCCGCTGTTCACCAACCTGCTGGCCCACCCCGACTTCTGCCAGTACTACCTGGACCACCTGGAGCACCTGCTGGACACCTCCTTCTCGCCCGAGGGCGTGGCGGAGCTGGTCGGCGCGGAGGGGTCGGGGCGCACCGACGGGCTGTGGCAGATGATCAGCGACGCGGTGTACGGGGAGTCGGGCAGCCCGGACGGACAGCCGTACACCGGGAGGCAGTTCACCAATGACGAGGTGTACCGGGCGGCGTACCGGCAGTGGGAGCTGCGGCGCGGCGCGCAGTTCACGCACGGGATCTACCACTACACGCGGATGCGCTACGACCGGGCCCGCGAGCAGCTGGCGGACCTGCGCAAGACCTATCCGTACGGGGCGGGCGGGGCCGGGTTCTCCGCCGCGATGGAGGAGTTGCCGTCATGACGGGGAAGACGACGGGGTCCGCGCCCGCGACGCTGCGGCTGGTGAAGGAGGCCCGGCTGCGGGACCTCGTCGGCAAGCAGGCGGGCACCCGCCTGGAGGCGAGCGGGGTGCTGTACCGGGGCGGGGTGTTCCTGGTGGTCTGCGACAACGTCCGCGACCTGCTCCGGGTGGGCAGCGAGCTGTCGCCCAAGGCGCCCGAGAACGGCGTGCTGCGGGCCCGCGCCGGCAAGCGGGCCGCGCAGGGGTACGAGGACCTGGCGTACGACCCGTCCGGTGACCGCTACTTCGCGCTGACGGAGTCGGTGGCGGTGAAGGGGCGGAAGAAGGCCGCGGGCCGGGGAGGGGAAAAGGGCAAGGGCAAGGGGGCGGCGAAGGGGGCCGACCCGGGCTTCCGGGCGAAGGTGCGCGCGTACGACGGGAAGCTGCGGCCGGGCCGCGAGGCGGTGCTCGACTTCCCGCTGCCGGACACGGGCAAGGGCATCGAGGGCCTGGAGTGCGTGGTGCGCGGCGGCACGGCCTACCTGCTCGGGCTCTGCGAGGGCAACCGCTGCGCGAGCGGCGCGGCGGGGCGCAAGCCGGGCGGAGGGCGGATCCAGGTGTTCCGCCAGGGCGGCGGCAAGGACGGGGAAGAGGGCGACTGGAAGCGGGTGGGGACCGTACGGCTGCCCGCGTCGCTGCCGTTCGAGGACTACGCGAGCGTCTCGGTGCGCGGGGAGCGGATCGCGGTGCTCTCGCAGGCGTCGTCGGCCCTGTGGGTGGGGCGGCTCGCGCCGGACGCCTGGGAGGTGGTGGACGAGGGCGCGGTGTACCGGCTGCCCCCGGACTCCGCGGGGCGCACGGTGTACGGGAACGCCGAGGGCGTGTGCTGGGTGTCCGGGGAGTACGTGGTGATCGTCTCCGACCGGGCGAAGCCGGGCCCGGACCGGGCGCGGCACCGGACGAAGGACCAGTCGGTGCACCTGTTCCTGGTGCCGGGCGGGACGGGTCCCGCTACAGCTTGAGCGCCGCCGTCGTCAGGGCGTCCAGGACCGGGCGGAACAGCGGGTGCGTCTCGGCGCCCCGGCGCACCGCGGCGAACACCCGGCGGGTGGCCGCCTGGCCGGAGACCGGGAGCACCACCGCGTCCTTGACCGCGATGCCGCGCAGCGCGGAGCGCGGGACCAGGGCCACCCCGGCGCCCGCCCCGGCCAGCGCCGCCACGGCGCGGAAGTCGTCGGAGGAGTGGATCTGGCGCGGCTGGAACCCGGCGAGCTCGCAGGCGAGCACCATCACGTCGTGGCAGGGGTTGCCGGGGTAGGGGCCGATCCAGTCGTCGTCGGCGAGCGCGGCGAGCTCCACGCGCTCGCCGCCGGCCAGCGGGTGGCCGCCGTGCAGGACCGCGTCGAAGGGCTCGGCGTACAGCGGGACGCGCGAGAGGCGCCGGTCGTCGGCGGACGGTGCGCCCCGGTACTCCACGGCGAGCGCCAGGTCCGCCTCGCCGTCCAGGACCATCGGCAGGCTGGCGTCGCCCTCGGCGTCCCTGACCCGGACCCGGATGCCGGGGTGCTCGTCGGCGAGCCGGGCCACGGCGGGGGCGAGGACCTCGGCGATGCCGGTGGCGAAGGCCGCCACGGTGACGTCGCCCTCGGCACCGCCCGCGTACCGCGCGAGCTCGGCCTCGGCCCGCTCCAGCTCGGCATGGACGGCGTGCGCGTGCCCGAGCAGGATCTCGCCCGCGGCGGTGAGCGCGACGCCCCGGCCGCTGCGGATCAGCAGGGTGTGGCCGGTCTCCTGCTCCAGGGCGGCGAGCTGCTGGGAGACGGCGGACGGGGTGAGGTAGAGCGCTGCGGCCGCGGCGGTCACCGTACGGTGGTCCGCCACGGCGCGCAGGATGCGGAGCCTGCGGGGGTCGATCACCCAGCCATTGTCGCCCGCGCGTCGACGAAGGCCGCCACGGCCTTCTCGATGTCCTCGGTGGAGTGGGCGGCGGACAGCTGCACGCGGATGCGGGCCTGGCCCATCGGCACGACCGGGTAGGAGAAGCCGATCACGTACACGCCGCGCTCCAGGAGCAGCTCGGCCAGCCGGCCGGCCTCGGCCGCGTCACCGATCATCACGGGGGCGATGGCGTGGTCGCCGGGCAGGACCTCGAAGCCCGCCCCGGTCATCCGCGAGCGGAACAGCGCGGTGTTCGCGGCGAGCTTCTCGCGCAGGTCGCCCGCAGACTCCAGCAGGTCGAGGACCTTCAGGGAGGCGGCGGCGATGACCGGGGCGAGGGAGTTGGAGAACAGGTACGGGCGCGAGCGCTGGCGCAGCAGGGCGACGATCTCGGCGCGGGCCGCGACGTAACCGCCGGAGGCGCCGCCGAGCGCCTTGCCGAGGGTGCCGGTGATGACGTCGACGCGGTCCATCACGCCGTGCAGTTCGGGGGTGCCGCGGCCGCCGGCGCCGACGAAGCCGACGGCGTGCGAGTCGTCGACCATGACCATGGCGTCGTAGCGGTCGGCGAGGTCGCAGATCTCGGTGAGCGGGGCGACGTAGCCGTCCATGGAGAAGACGCCGTCGGTGACGACGAGCTTGCGGCGGGCCCCGGCCTCGGTGGCCTCCTTGAGCTGCTTCTCCAGGTCGGCCATGTCGCGGTTGGCGTAGCGGAAGCGCTTGGCCTTGCACAGCCGGATGCCGTCGATGATGGAGGCGTGGTTGAGGGCGTCGGAGATGACGGCGTCCTCGGGGCCGAGCAGGGTCTCGAAGACGCCGCCGTTGGCGTCGAAGCAGGAGGAGTACAGGATCGTGTCCTCCTGGCCCAGGAAGGACGACAGGCGCCGCTCCAGCTCCTTGTGCACCTCCTGGGTGCCGCAGATGAAGCGCACGGACGCCATGCCGTAGCCCCAGCGGTCCAGGGCGTCCTTGGCGGCGGCGACGACCTCGGGGTGGTCGGCGAGGCCGAGGTAGTTGTTGGCGCAGAAGTTGAGCACCTCGCCGGGGGCGCCGCCCGCGGTGACGGCGACGGACGCGGACTGGGGGGTGTCGATGACGCGCTCGGGCTTGAAGAGCCCGGCCTCGCGGATCTCGTCGAGGGTGGCGCGCAGGTCGTCGCGTACGGACGCGTACATGAAGTCTTCTCCCTTGGGGGGTCGCCGGGGGCGGAGGGGGTCAGGCGGTCCAGTCGAGGATGATCTTGCCGCTGCGGGCCGTCGCGGCCTCGTCGAAGGCGGCGTCGAAGTCCTGGTACGCGTACTTCCCGGTGATGACGGGGCTCAGGTCGAGGCCGCCCTCCAGCAGGACCGTCATCGCGTACCACGTCTCGAACATCTCGCGGCCGTAGATGCCCTTGATCGTGATCATCGAGGTCACGACCTTCGCCCAGTCCACCGGGAACTCCTGGGCCGGCAGTCCGAGCATCGCGATCCGGCCGCCGTGGGTCATGTTGCCGATCATGTCGCGCACGGCCTCGGCGCGCCCGGACATCTCCAGGCCGATGTCGAAGCCCTCCTTCAGGCCCAGGGTGCGCTGCGCCTCGGCGATGGAGGACTCGGCGACGTTCACCGCGAGGGTCGCGCCGACCTTGCGGGCCAGTTCCAGGCGCGGCTCGCTGACGTCGGTGATCACGACGTTGCGGGCGCCCGCGTGCCTGGCGACGGCCGCGGCCATCACGCCGATCGGGCCCGCGCCGGTGATCAGCACGTCCTCGCCGACCAGCGGGAAGGACAGCGCGGTGTGCACGGCGTTGCCGAACGGGTCGAAGATCGCGGCCACGTCCAGGTCCACCTTGGTGCGGTGCACCCACACGTTGGAGGCGGGCAGCACCACGTACTCGGCGAACGCGCCGTCGCGGCCCACGCCCAGGCCGACGGTGGCCCGGCACAGGTGGCGGCGGCCGGCCAGGCAGTTGCGGCACTTCCCGCACACCAGGTGGCCCTCGCCGGAGACCAGGTCGCCGACGGCGGTCTCGGTCACCGCGGAGCCGACGGCCGCGACCTCGCCCACGAACTCGTGGCCGAGCACCAGCGGGGTCTTCACCGCGGACTGTGCCCAGCCGTCCCAGGAGCGGATGTGCAGGTCGGTGCCGCAGATGCCGGTACGGAGCACCTTGATCAGCACGTCGTCCGGCCCGTACTCGGGCTCCGGCACGTCCATGAGCCGCAGGCCGGGTTCGGCGGTGTGCTTGACAAGGGCCTTCATGGGCGCGTCTCCAGGCATGGCGGGGAGGGGCCGGGCACGGGGCCGCGAGGCCCGCCCGGCGGACGCGCTCCAATCTGCCGATCTTCGCGCGCCCCGTCCATCGAGGTTTTCTTAAGCGGGCCGACAGCGCAGCTTCACGCCCCACGTCACGGCGCCCCGGACCGCCGCCCCGCGGTCATCCGTACGGGTCGTGCGCACCAGCGCGGCCGGGCAGCGCGGGACGCCCGTACGGGTGGCAGGCACCTGGCGGCGCACGTGGTGGCGCACTCCTCCGTACGGGTGACGCGGGCCGTGCCCCCGGCGGGGGTCAGCCCGCGGGCACCCGCTGCCAGTCGCACGGGTCGGCGGCCCGGCCCGCGCCGCCGGCGCCGAGGGCCTTCAGGGCGACGCTGATCAGGCTGAGCAGCAGGTCCACGTCGGCGTCGCAGTCGAGGAGCACCGTGACCCACCCGGCCCCGGGCGTGACCTGGATCGCCGAGCTGCCGCGCAGGTGCGGCAGCAGGCGTGCGACGGCCGTGCGGGTGAGGTGGACGTCGGCGGCGTTGTCGGAGTGGAAGTGCACGAGTTCGCACTCCCCGGTGGTGAATCCGTGCCCCACCGCGCATCCGGGCGGGGCACTTACCAGGTCCGGCCATGTCTGCAGACGAGTCATGGCGCGATCGGCCGCGGTCATGTCCCCATCCTCGCGCACGCTTCACCCGCAGGACCACCCCCCGACACCTTCTCCTTGCCGGGGCGGAGAAGCGTCGTCGGGTGGTCGCGGCGCGTGCCGGACCCACAACGGGAGGGGGCGTCCCGGAAGATGGCTCAGTTCCTCCGGAACGCCCCGCGGCCCCCGTCGTGTTGGTCCAAAGTGGACCGGGTGACGCCCGCTCCGCGTCACCCGGCGGAACCTCCCGACCCGGGGCGATCCGCGACGGGGGCCGCGAATGCCGCAGGATTCGAGCCAGCTTGGCTCTCCTTACGGAAGGATTCCGTCTCGTTGGGGTCCCTGGGCGCACCGGGACCCGGCTCGGTGGTCTCATGTGCCCGTGGTCGGCGCCCGTCGACCGGGCCCGCCGCGCCCCGTGGCCGCGGCGGACGCTCGGCACAAGGAACACGCTAGTGGAGCGCCCTCGTCCGGTCGCACCGCCAGTTCGGGGGGGTTGCGGGTGCGGGGTGTGCGAGGGGAGGCAGGGGTGGGGAGCGAGGTGTCCACGGGCCTGGGCTCTGGGCTCCAGCGGGCCCAGCGGTTCATCGTCCTGGCGGCGCTGCTGTACCGGCTGAGCCATCTCATGGTGGGGCTCGTGGCGGTCTTCCAGCACCAGCGCGACCAGCCGGTGTCCTGGCTGGTCATGGGCACCGCCACGGGCACGACGGCGCTGGTGTACGCCTCCGCGGTGCGCACGGGCAGCTGGTTCTCGGCGCCCCGGGTGTGGGCGGACGTCCTGCTGACCGGGTGCGTGCTGCCGTTCGTGGCGTACTCCTGGGCGGACGCCCGCCAGCCCGAGTCGATCGCCTGGGTGATGCTGCTGGGCGGCTCCTCCAGCGCGATGGCCGGGGCGGCGCTGCGCCGGCCGGGCGCGCCGATCGCGGTGGCGCTGCTCGTCGGCACGCACGCGGTGGGCTACCACCTGACCGGCGCGCCGATGGCGGTGACGGCCGGGCACATCAACTCGGTGGTCTCCTCCGCGGTGATCGTCTGGGTGTTCTGGTGGTACCTGCGGCGCCAGGGGAGCCAGTTGGACGAGGCGACCGCGCAGGCGATGCGGGCCGAGGCCGACCGCGCGCGGTACGCCGAGCGGATAGCGCACCACCGGGCGCTGCACGACACGGTGCTGGCCACCCTGACGACCATCGCGGGGGGCTCGGTGGACGCCAACTCGATCCGCGTGCGCGAGCGTTGCGCGAAGGAGGCGTCCTATCTGCGGCGGCTGATCCAGCAGACCTCGGAGCCGCTGGGCGAGGACGACGAGAGCAAGGACGTGGGCGTGGCGCTGGAGCAGGCGGTGCGCTCGGCGGAGGCGCTGGGCCTCGCGGTCACCGCCCAGTACCACGAACTGCCCTCGGTGCCGCCGGACGTGGCGCGTTCGCTGGCCGACGCGGTGACCGAGGCGTTCAACAACGTGCGCAAGCACGCGGGCACCGGGCGGGCCTATCTGACCGCGGTCGGCGACGACGGGCACGTGGTGGTCACGGTGGTGGACCGGGGCGCGGGCTTCGACCCGGACGACCCGACCGCCGGGCTCGGGCTGCGCCGCTCGGTGCACGCCCGGATGCGGGAGATCGGCGGGGCCGCCGAGGTGGACAGCGCGCCCGGCGAGGGCGCCCGGATCGAGCTGCGGTGGCCGGGGTGACCAGCGTCGCGGTGGTCGACGACGACCGGATGCTGCTGGACGGGATGCGCTCCTGGCTGGGCCAGGTGCCCGGACTGCGGCTGCTCGCGACGGTCTCCACGGTCGGCGAACTCCTCGCGGCCGGGGTGGGGGTGCCGGAGGTGGTGCTGCTCGACCTGGTGCTGCGCGACGACTCCGACCCGGCCGACAACATCCGCCGGCTGCGCGGCGCGGGCAGCCGGGTGCTGGTGATCAGCACGGTCGCCGACCCGGCCAGGATCGTGGCGGCCACGGCGGCCGGCGCGGACGGCTACCTGACCAAGGACCACGACCTGCCGACGCTGGTGGCGGCCCTGGAGGAGGTGGCGGCCGGGCGCACCGCCCACTCCCCCGAACTGGCCTTCGCCTGGAGCCGCGACACCGGCCCGGCCCGCCCCAAGCTGGCCCCCCAGGAGCTCCAGGTGCTGCGCGACTACGCCTCCGGCCTCACCCTGAAGGCGACCGCGCGGCGCGCCGGGATCAGCCCGCACACCGCGAAGTACTACCTGGACCGGGTCAAGGAGAAGTACCAGGAGGCGGGCCGCCCCGCGTACACGAAGATCGACCTGGCGCGCCGGGTCCGCGAGGACGGCCTGGAGCGGCCGGAGGACTGAGGGGTGTGCAAGAAGAACGATTGCCCGAACATCTACCGGACGGTCGAGGGGAATTTCGTCGTTCAAGGTGCTGTCTCCCGTACGTTCCAGCCGCCGTTCG
>NZ_JBEOYE010000135.1:0-19857 GCF_040296945.1 Streptomyces sp. NPDC001941
GGTTCGGCTACCCGTCGGCGGACAAGGTGTCGCTGGCCTCCCTGGAGGAGGTGGCGACGCTGGACACCCGGGGCGGCGAGGAGGTGCTGCACGGGCCTCGTTGATGACGGCCACGGCCTTCTCCCGCTGCTCGGGAGTGCCGGTCTTCCAGACCTGGCCGAACGCCTCCATCAGGCCGAACCCGGCCTGCCGGATCTCGTTCACGGCCTCCCAGTCGACGCCGCGCCCGGCGGCCTCCCACGGGGCCTCCGGCCCCGACTCGGCCTCGGTGCGGCCGGCGTCCGTGAGCGTGAACAGCTTCTTGCCGCCCTCGCTCTCGCTGGAGATCAGGCCCTCGTCCTCCAGCAGCTGGAGGGTGGGGTAGACCGAGCCCGGGCTGGGCTTCCACGCCCCGCCGCTGCGCTCGCCGATCTCCTGGATCATCTCGTACCCGTGCATCGGGCGGTCCTTCAGCAGCGCCAGGATCGAGGCGCGCACGTCACCGCGCCGCGCCCTCCCCCGGCCGGGGCCGCCTCCGCGGCCACCACGGCCGCCGAACGGCCCTCCACCGAACCCGCCGCCCGGGCCGAAACCGGGACCGAAGGGCCCGAAGGCGGCACGCCGCCCTTCGAAGTCGCCCCGACCCCGATGTCCGGGCCCGAAGTGACCACCGTGACCGCGGCCCTCGGGGCCGCTGAACTGCTCGTATCCGTCTCCGTGTGAACGCATCGCTACGCTCCTTCCATCGTTGATCTGTCGCGATGCCTCAACGATATATCGGAATACTTCGTTTGACAACACTCCCTCCAGACCGTGCCACCCGGGCGCCCCGAAAAGAGCCGCACACGACGCATCACACCCGAAAGGAGTCCAGTTCTCCGCGATTGGCCTTGGCCCGCCCCCGAGCGGCCCTCGTACGGTCGAGGCATGCGGATACGAATCGTCGACGCCTTCACCGACCGGCCCTTCTCGGGCAACCCCGCCGGGGTCGTCCTCCTGGACGCCTTCCCGGACGACACCTGGCTGCGGAACGTCGCCCGCGAGGTCAACCTCTCCGAGACCGCCTTCGCCCACCCCCTCCCCGAGGGCGGCGAGGCGGACTGGGCGCTGCGCTGGTTCACCCCGGCGACCGAGGTCGACATGTGCGGCCACGCCACGCTCGCCACCGCCCACGTGCTGCGCGAGACCGGCCGCGCCACCGGCCCCGTGCGCTTCGCCGCCCGCTGCGGACTGCTCGGCGCCACCGCCCACGAGGACGGCACCGTCACCCTGGACTTCCCCACGTCCGCCCTCACCCCGGTCAAGGCGCCGGACGGACTCGCGGAGGCACTCGGCGCGCCCGTGCTCTCGGTGCACGACACCGCCGCCCACATCGGCGACCTGGTCGTGGAGGTGGCCGACGAGGCGACCGTTCGCGGCATCGCCCCCGACCTGGCGGCCCTGGCCGGCCTGGCGGAGCGGGGCACCATCGTCACCGCGGCGGCCGAGGACCCGGCCCGCGGCTACGACTTCGTCTCGCGCGGCTTCTTCCCGGCCGTCGGCATCGACGAGGACCCGGTCACCGGCAGCGCGCACACCGCCCTCGCCCCGTTCTGGTCGGCCCGCCTGGGCCGTACGGAGCTGACGGGCTTGCAGGGCGGCGCGCGCACGGGCCTGGTGCGCACCTCGCTGCACGGCGAGCGCACGCTGCTGACCGGGCACGCGGTGACGGTCATCGAGGGCGAGCTGCGGGCCTGAGCCACGGGGTACGCGGAGTGCGCGAGACACCCGGAGCACACGGAAAGCACGGGAGGGGACGCGCGGCACACCCGCACGTCCCCTCCTCTGGGGTGGGACCACATGTGGCCCCACCCCACAACGGCCCCACCCGTCCTACAGGGTGGGCAGCCAGCCCACCTTCCCCGCGAGCAGCGCGTACCCGACGAACGCGCCGACGTCGAGCAGGGTGTGCGCGACGACCAGCGGCCCCACCCGCCCCCACCTGCGGTAGAGCAGCACGAAGACGACGCCCATCACCATGTTGCCGATGAACCCGCCGATGCCCTGGTAGAGGTGGTACGAACCGCGCAGCACCGCGCTCGCCACCAGCGCCGCCACCGGGCTCCACCCCAGCTGCCCGAGCCTGCGCAGCAGGTAGCCGACGACGATGACCTCCTCCAGGACGGAGTTCTGGAGCGCCGACAGCACGAGCACGGGGTACTTCCACCACACCTCGGGCAGCGACTCCGGCACCACGGTGAGGTTGAAGCCACCGGCCCGCGCCACCAGGTAGAAGGCGAGCCCGGCGCTGCCGATCCCGGCGGCCACCAGGGCGCCCCTGCCCAGGTCGGGCCAGGGCCGGGTGCGGTCGAAGCCCAGCGTGCGCAGGCCCGCGGGCTTCCCCGGGCCCTCCGTCGCACGCAGCCCCGCGCGCTCGCGCAGCAGGAAGTGCGCGACGAGCAGTACCGGGACCAGCGCGGTGGCGATGCCGAAGAGCTGCCAGGCCAGGTCGAGCCAGGGCCGTCCCGGGGCGTAGGAGCTGTTGAGGTTGGCGGCCTGGTCCTTGAGCCCGCCGGGACGGGTGAGCGATCCGATGAAGCTGATCAGCGACGACACACCGCTCGCGCCCAGCGACAGGGCCAGGACCAGCAGGGTTTCGGTGCCCAGGGTCCTGCGGTCCGGTCCCGCCCCGGCCGGGGTGCCCGCTGCGGGCACCACCCCGACCGGCTCCACGTCGTCGCGCACGCCTGCCTCCAACTCGGCCGTCGCCACTTCGGCCGCGAAGTGGGAGGTCCCAGCTTGCCCGACGATCACGCCGGGGACGACGGCAGGCCCCGCCGAAACGCCCTACGCGCGCTCGGGCGGCGGGAACCCCACCGGCCAGGTGTGCACGGGCTCGCCCCGGTGCATCAGCTCGCTGTAGCGCCGGGTCATCGCGGCCAGCGCGGCCTCCCGCTCCAGACCCGCCTCCACGGCCCGGTGGTAGGTCTCCACCTGCCAGGACGCCCCGTTGACCCGGCGCCGGCAGCGCTCCTCGATGATCCCGAGGTAGAGGTCGCGGTCGGCGGGCTCGATGTTCCACGCGTCGAGCCCGGCCGCGGCGAGCGGCAGCAGTTCGTCGCGTACGAGCTTCACCGCGGGCACCTTGGTGATGCCGCCGGTGCGTCCCGGGCGCGGCCAGCGCAGTTCGGCGTCGATGCCGTGCCGGCAGGCCGTGTCGAAGTTGTCGGCGGCGACCTCGAAGGGCAGCCGCTTCCACACCGGCCGCGGCTCGTCGGCCAGGGCCCGCACCAGTCCGTAGTAGAAGGCGGCGTTGGCGACGACGTCGGCGACGGTGGGTCCGGCGGGCAGCACCCGGTTCTCCACCCTGAGGTGCGGGACGCCGTCCACGACCCCGTACACCGGGCGGTTCCAGCGGTAGACCGTGCCGTTGTGCAGGACGAGTTCCTTCAGCTGCGGGACCTCGCCGTCGTCGAGCACCCGCAGCGGGTCCTCCTCGTCGCACAGCGGCAGCAGCGCCGGGAAGTAGCGCAGGTTCTCCTCGAAGAGCTCGTACGCGGAGTCCACCCAGCGCTCGCCGAACCAGGTCCGCGGGCGCACCCCCTGCGCCTGCAGTTCGGGCGGCCGGGTGTCGGTGGCCTGCTGGAACAGCGGCGGGCGGGACTCGCGCCACAGCTCGCGGCCGAAGAGGAAGGGCGCGTTGGCGCCGACGGCGATCTGCACGGCGGCCACGGCCTGCGCGGCGTTCCACACGTCGCTGAAGCGGCCGGGGGTGACCTGGAGGTGCAGTTGTACGGAGGTGCAGGCCGCCTCCGGCACGATCGAGGAGGAGGTGCAGGTCAGCCGCTCGACGCCGTCGATGTCGAGGACGAAGTCCTCGCCCCGGGCGGCCACGATCTGGTCGTTGAGCAGCGCGTAGCGGTCGACGTCGGAGAGGTTGCCGGAGACCAGGTCGCGCTGCTGGAGGGTCGGCAGAATTCCGATCATGACGATCCCGGCGTCCAGCTCCGCGGATTTGCGGTGGGCATATCCCAGACCGGTGCGCAGTTCCTCCGCGAGCTGGTCGAATACGCGTCGCTCCAGCCGGTGTGGAGCGATGTTCACCTCGATGTTGAACATCCCGAGCTCGGTCTGGAAATCCTTGCTCGCTATTCGCTCCAGCACCTCCGCATTCATCATGCGGGGCAGCCCGTCGGAGCCCGCCAGATTCAACTCGATCTCCAGCCCCAGGAGATTCCTGGGCCGGTCGAACGACTTCTGCGCCAGGAGGCGCCCCAGCCCGGCCAGGCACTGCTGGAGCTTCCTGCGGTAGCGCTGGCGATCGGACAGGTCGAACCCGCCTGCCACGACCTTCTCCCCCATCGGAGCGTCCCTCCTCGAACGGGCGGTGCGCGGCTTCGGCCGCTCGCGTCACGGACGATAATGCCCAGCCGGACTGATCCGTAACGCCCGTGCGCCGAGTGCGCGCCGGGTAGTCTGGACACGGCGGGCACCCGGCACATTCCGATGGCATGGGCGGTGTGCGGTTACTCCCGCCCGAGGCGTGGTCAAAAACGCCGACGAGATCCGGCCGTCCGGTTGCACGGTGAATCCGCTGGCCAGGACGGGCCGTTCACGAATGAACTACAGGAACTCCGCATAAGCGCGGCTGAATTTCGCCTTGCCCGCAATACCGGCGACAGCTAGCAGAAACACTGTGTGAACACACGTCGTATAAACTCCGCGAACGAGGCAGAGACTTGGCGTCCGGCACCGGCTCCCCGACCCCCCTCTGGCCCGTAGCTGACAGCGCCGTCCGCACTCCCCCGTACGCCCCCCGCATCACCGTGTCTCCTGAGTGAGAGGCGACCCATCATGCCGCTGCACGTGCCCCCGGCCCCCCTGCCCGCCCTCCGCAGCCTGAACGTGGCCCTCGGGTCCCCCACGGCGGTCCGCGACGCCCGCACCCCCGCCCTGCGCACCGCCCCCGGCCCCCTGAGCCCCGAACACCCGCTGCCCGTACACGTCCTGGACCAGGTGGCCCCCGGCGGCACGGCACCGCTGACCCGGCTGACCGGCTGGCGCTTCCTGGTGGCCGCGGGCGACCGGGCCGTGGCGGCGGCCGACACCATGCTCACCCCCGACGGCTGGTCGTTCTCCCGCTTCTTCGAGGGCCCCTACGTCCCGTCCACCGAGCGCGCCCTGCGCCAGGCCGAGGCCGTCAAGGGCCACTGGCAGCCGCGCCTGCTCTCCGTGCCCGAGCTGTACATGCTGACGCTGTGGCTGCACGGCGACACCGACGCCGACCCCGCCACCGGCACCCCGGCCCCCGACGACCTGCTGATCCCGCTGGCCCCCGCGCCGCCCGGGATCGCCGCGCACCACCCGCACCCGGTCGCCGACCTGCTGCCGCTGCTCACCCTGCGGCTGGCGCCCGCGCCCCTGCTCGGTTCCCCCGCCTGAGCAGCGCGCCCCTTTCCGTACGGCCGTGCCCCGCGTCCCCGCCGGACGCGGGGCACACGGCTGCCCGGGAGCCGGTTGCCCCATCCGGACTAGCCCACTAGGGCCACCCCGAACCACCCGAAGGGACAGTGCAGTTGAGCTGAACCGTCCGCGCGGGTGATACGTCCTTAGGCTGTAGGAAGAGCTGCCGTGAAATCCCTGCGGATTGACGCCCGTGGGGCAACACTGGGACGGACCACAATCAACGGGGGGCGGCATGAACACCGCATCGAGCCGCAGGACACTCACTTCCACGCAGCGAAAGAACCCATCCATGTGCCAGCACCAGCCAGCCTGTCCGACTGCCCACTCCGCCGACCGGGAGGCCGCCCGACTCGTGGCGCACCACCCTGAGCAGGGCTGGAGCCTGCTGTGCAACGGGGTCCTCCTCTTCGAGGACACCGGGGAGCTGCTGCCCGACGGGCAGATCATCGCCCCGCACCGGCCGCTGACGACCGGTCAGATCGTCACGGCGGCCTGAGGGCGCCCGCCGCGGCCCGCGCCGCGGCACCGAAAGACCGAGGGCCGGCCGGAGTCAACTCCGTACCGGCCCTCACTGATGACCACCCGCCGTAGATGCCCTACGCCCATCGGCGTACGGCAACCGGCGTACTCAGTTGTCGTACTCGTCCAGGGGCGGGCACGAGCACACCAGGTTGCGGTCGCCGAAGGCGCCGTCGATGCGCCGCACCGGCGGCCAGTACTTGTCCGCCGCCGACACCCCGGCCGGGAAGACGGCCTCCTCGCGGGTGTACGCGTGGTCCCAGTCACCGCCCAGCGCCGCCGCCGTGTGCGGGGCGTTCGCCAGCGGGTTGTCGTCGGCCGGCCAGGCGCCGGAGCCGACCTTCTCGATCTCGCCGCGGATCGCGATCATCGCGTCGCAGAACCGGTCGATCTCGTGCAGGTCCTCGGACTCGGTCGGCTCGATCATCAGCGTGCCGGCCACCGGGAACGACATCGTCGGCGCGTGGAATCCGTAGTCGATCAGGCGCTTGGCGATGTCGTCGACACTGACGCCGGTCGCCTTCGCCAGCGGGCGCAGGTCCACGATGCACTCGTGGGCGACCAGCCCGGCCGGCCCGGTGTAGAGCACCGGGTAGTGCGGCTCCAGGCGCTTGGCGATGTAGTTGGCCGCGAGCACCGCCACCTGCGTCGCCCGCTTCAGGCCCTCGCCGCCCATCAGGCGCACGTACGCCCACGAGATCGGCAGGATGCCGGCCGAGCCCCACGGGGCGGCCGAGATCGGTCCGACGCCCGTCTCCGGGCCCGCGGTGGGCTGCAGCGGGTGGTTGGGCAGGTACGGCGCCAGGTGCTCGCGCACCCCGACCGGGCCGACGCCCGGGCCGCCGCCGCCGTGCGGGATGCAGAAGGTCTTGTGCAGGTTCAGGTGCGAGACGTCGCCGCCGAACTTGCCCGGCTTGGCCAGCCCGACCAGCGCGTTCAGGTTCGCGCCGTCCACGTAGACCTGGCCGCCCGCCTCGTGCACCTGCCCGCAGATGTCCGCCACGTGCTCCTCGAACACGCCGTGCGTGGAGGGGTACGTGATCATCAGCACGGCCAGCTCGTCGCGGTACTGCTCGATCTTGGCCCGCAGGTCCTCGACGTCGACCTCGCCGTCGTCGGCGGTCTTCACGACCACGACCTTCATCCCGGCCATCACCGCGCTGGCGGCGTTGGTGCCGTGCGCGGAGGACGGGATCAGGCAGATGGTGCGCTGCGCGTCGCCGTTGGCCCGGTGGTAGGCGCGCACGGCGAGCAGGCCCGCCAGCTCGCCCTGGGAACCGGCGTTGGGCTGGATGGACACCTTGTCGTAGCCGGTGACCTCGGAGAGACGTTCCTCCAGCTCGCGGATGAGCGTCAGGTAGCCCTGCGCCTGCTCCACCGGGGCGAAGGGGTGGATCTGGCCGAACTCGGGCCAGGTCACCGGCTCCATCTCGGTGGTCGCGTTCAGCTTCATGGTGCAGGAGCCGAGCGGGATCATGCCGCGGTCCAGCGCGTAGTCCCGGTCCGCCAGACGGCGCAGGTAGCGCAGCATCGCGGTCTCGGAGCGGTGCGCGTGGAAGACCGGGTGGGTCAGGTACGCGTCGGTGCGCAGCAGGTCATCGGGCAGCGCGTCGGCGGTGGTGGCGTCCAGCGCCTCCACGTCCCCGCCCACGCCGAAGGCGGCCCAGACGGCGGCCAGCTGCGCGCGCGTGGTGGTCTCGTCGCAGGCGATCGAGACGTGGTCGGCGTCGGCCAGGTGCAGGTTGACCCCGCCCTCGCGGGCCGCGGCCACGACCGCGGCGGCCCGGCCGGGCACCCGCGCGGTCAGCGTGTCGAAGTACGCGCCGTGCACGAGCTCCACGCCGCCCGCGGTCAGCCCGGCGGCCAGCAGCGAGGCGTAGCGGTGGGTGCGGCGCGCGATCGCCTTCAGGCCCTCGGGGCCGTGGTAGACGGCGTACATCCCGGCCATCACGGCGAGCAGCACCTGGGCGGTGCAGATGTTGCTGGTGGCCTTCTCGCGGCGGATGTGCTGCTCGCGCGTCTGCAGGGCCAGCCGGTACGCCTTGTTGCCGTCCGCGTCCACCGAGACGCCGACCAGGCGGCCGGGCAGGCTGCGGGCGAACGTGTCGCGCACCGCCATGTAGCCGGCGTGCGGGCCGCCGAAGCCCATCGGGACGCCGAAGCGCTGGGTGGTGCCGACCGCGATGTCCGCGCCGAGCTCACCCGGCGGGACCAGCAGCGTCAGGGCCAGCAGGTCGGCGGCGACGGTGACGACCGCGCCGAGCTCGTGGGCCGCGTCGATCAGCGGCTTGATGTCGCGCACCGCGCCGGAGGCACCGGGGTACTGCACCAGCACGCCGAACACGCCGCGCTCGGCGACCTCGGCCGGGATGCCCCCGCTCAGGTCGGCGACGACGACCTCGACCCCGGTGGGCTCGGCCCGGGTCCGGATCACGGCGACGGTCTGCGGCAGCGTGTCGGCGTCGACCAGGAAGACGCCGTTCTTGACCTTGCCGACCCGGCGCGCCAGCGACATGGCCTCGGCCGCGGCGGTGCTCTCGTCGAGCAGCGAGGCGCCGGAGGTGGGCAGCCCGGTCAGGTCGGCGACGACGGTCTGGAAGTTCAGCAGGGCCTCCAGACGGCCCTGGGAGATCTCCGGCTGGTAGGGCGTGTACGCGGTGTACCAGGCCGGGTTCTCCATCACGTTGCGCAGGATCACCGGAGGCGTGAACGTGCCGTAGTAGCCCAGGCCGATCATGGACCCGAGGACCTTGTTGCGGTCGGCCAGGGAGCGCAGCTCGGCCAGCACCTCGGCCTCGGTGCGCGCGGCGGGCAGGCCCAGCGCCCCGGCACTCTTGATCACGTCCGGCACCGCGGCGTCGGTGAGCTCGTCCAGCGAGCCGTAGCCGACCTGGGCGAGCATCTTCGCACGGGCCTCGGAGTCGGGGCCGATGTGCCGCTGCTCGAAGGGGATCCCCTGCTCGAGCTCGGAGAGCGGAATACGGTTGGCGGTCATGTACGGAGGCCTCCTGGTCGTCACGACCTGCGAGGGGCACCACGGCGCGGGTACCCGGACGGCCTCCCCCTCTGTCATCTCAACCTGAGAGCTTCACCGGCACGCCCGCTCACTGACGTCCCGGCTTTCACCGTCGGTGAGGGCGGAGGCCGTCGGCGCCCGCCCTGCTTTCCAGAGTGACCTCGTCCACGCGGTACCGGGTGCCTGAGAGATTCCGGGGAGGATTTGCTCCTTCGGCGCCCCCGGAAGTCTCTCCGGAGGGCTCTCCCGCGCGGGGTCAGCGGCCACTCGCCAGCCTACCAGCGAGGTACTCGGCCGATACCTCGCGCGTCTCTCAAGTGGCCGTGGTCCCCGATGTGCACTTTCGTAGGGATTGCAGATCAGTTGCGACCAGTTGGAGGGACCGTGCAGACCGACATCGATCCGCGCAGCCTGATCGGCCGCAAGGCGTTCGACCGCAACGGCACCAAGATCGGGACCGTGGACGAGGTGTACCTCGACGACGCCACCGGCATCCCGGAGTGGGCGGCCGTGCGCACGGGTCTGTTCAGCCGGGACGCCTTCGTCCCGCTGGAGCCGAGCGAGCTCGTCGACGAGACGCTCCAGGTCCCGTACGACCGCTCCCTGATCAAGGACGCCCCGGACTTCGGGGTGGGCCGCCATCTCTCCCCGGAACAGGAGCTCCAGCTCTACCGCCACTACGGCCTCGACCTCCCCACCCCCCACGAAGACCCACCCCCCTTCGGCAAGCAGGCGTGACCCCTGCGTTGTGGGCCCGACCACCACCCGGCACCAAGGGCCCCAAGGCCCGCACCCCAGGGCCGCCGCCTCATTCAACCCCCGCCCCCAGAGACACCCCCCTCCACCAACGGCAACGCCTCCCCCGCCTCCAGCGACGGATCGTCCACGGCGAACGTCCGCACCCTCCCCGGCACCCGGTCCCCCGGCACCTCGAAGCGCACGGTCACCCGCCCGAGCCCGCTCCCCTGCACCCACCCGGCCCCGTACTCCGCGTGCCGCACGTCGTGCCCGGCCAGCCACCGCCGCGCCGCCCCCTCCTCGGGCACCGCCTCGCCCCCGGCCGCCGGAGCAGCGGCCACCACCTCCACAGGGGCCTCCTCCACCGGTCCCGCCTCCGCCGCACCCCCCACCGCTGCCTGCGCGAACAGGTCCTCCTGCGTGAAGTCGGCCAGCCCGCTCACCCCCACCCCGAGCAGCCGCACCCCGCCCGTGGTGTCCACCGCCTCCAGCAGCCGCGCCGCCGCCTCCCGCACCACCGCGGGGTCGTCCGTGGGCCCCCGGAGCGTCTCGGACCGGGTGAGCGTGGAGAAGTCGTACCGGCGCACCTTCAGCACCACGGTCCGCCCCGAGCGCCCGGCCGCCCGCAGCCGCCCCACGCACCGGTCGGCCAGCCGCTCCACCTCCAGCCGCACCCGCACCCGGTCGTGCAGGTCCACGTCGAAGGTGTCCTCGACCGACACCGACTTGGCGTCCCGCTCGGCCACCACGGGCCGCTCGTCGTGCCCCAGGGCCATCCGGTACAGCGAGCCCCCGTGCGCCTTGCCGAGCAGCCGTACGAGCTCGTCCTCGCCCGCCTCCGCGAGGTCGGCGACCGTCGTCATCCCGGCCCGGCGCAGGTGCTCCCCGGTGGCGGGCCCGACGCCGGGCAGGATCCTTACGTTCTTGGGGCCGAGCAGCTCCCGCTCGGTGCCGGGCTCGATCACCACCAGCCCGTCCGGCTTGGCCTCCTCGGAAGCGATCTTGGCCAGCATCTTGGACCCGGCCAGCCCCACGGAGCCGCTCAGGCCCGTGACCGCCAGGATGTCCGCGCGCAGCCGCTCACCGGCCACCTGCGCCGAGGCGCTGCTGTCGGCGGCGCCCCCGGCCTCCAGGTCCACGAACGCCTCGTCCAGGCTCAGCGGCTCCACCAGCGGGGACAGCCGCCCGAGCAGCTCCATGACCTGCTCGCTGACCGCCCGGTAGAGCTGGAAGCGGGGCACCAGGTAGGCCGCGTTGGGCGCCAGGCGGCGCGCCTGGGCCATCGGCATGGCCGAGTGCACCCCGAAGCGCCGGGCCTCGTAGGAGGCGGTGGAGACGACGCCGCGCGGGCCCAGGCCGCCGACGACGACGGGTTTCCCGCGCAGGCTGGGCTTCGACGCCTGCTCCGCGGCGGCGAAGAAGGCGTCCATGTCCAGGTGCAGGATGGTCGGCGCGGCTCTCACGCGTCCGATGCTGCCCTACGCCACTGACAATCGGCCCGGACGCGCGTACGGACCCCGGCTCTTCACGCCCGGGGCCCGCGCGGAGGAGGGATCAGCCGGCCCGGTCTCGCCGGCGCCGCGCCAGTTCGTCGGAGGGGTTGTGGCCGACCAGGGTCTCCCCGGTGTCCACCCGCTCGCCGTGCAGCTGCGACAGCGCCGCCTCGACATCGCGCCAGACCACGCCCACGGCGATCCCGAAGATGCCCTGGCCGCCCTGGAGCAGGTCCACGACCTCGTCGGGCGAGGAGCACTCGTACACGGTCGCGCCGTCGCTCATCAGCGTCATGCGCTCCAGGTCCCGGAAGCCCCGCTCACGCAGGTGCTGGACGGCCGCCCGGATGTTCTGCAGCGCCACCCCGGTGTCGAGGAACCGCTTGACGATCTTCAGGACGACGACGTCCCGGAAGCTGTAGAGGCGCTGCGTCCCCGACCCGTACGCGGGCCGGACACTGGGCTCCACGAGCCCCGTGCGCGCCCAGTAGTCGAGCTGCCGGTAGGTGATCCCGGCCGCCGCGCAGGCGGTGGGTCCCCGGTAGCCCACGGTGTCGGAAGTGGGTTCGGCCGCACTGCCGTGAAGCGGGTACGGCCCGCTCGCCGCCGTACCGTCGCCGCTGCTCATCACGCCGACCCTCCGTCCTTGACCTGCCCACTCGACGGTAGGCAGTCACTCGGGGTGCGTCAACGATCGCCACACTCGGCACGCCGAGTGATAATCACCTTGAGAGTGGTTTCGCGTATCCCCACTCGGGGAAAGGCTAGTCGAATGCGCTGACGACACCCCGTCGTACGGGCCCCCGGGCCCGGGGGCCCGGGACGGTCACTGGCTGTTGGTGCCGAAGTCCTCGGGCGAGATCTGGTCGAGGAACTCGCGGAACTTCTCCACCTCGTCCTCCTGCTCGTCGGGGATCGCGATCCCCGCGTCGTCGAGGACGCCGTCACTTCCGTAGATCGGCGTCCCCGTGCGCAGTGCCAGCGCTATGGCGTCCGAGGGACGCGCGCTCACCTCGACCCCACTGGCGAAGACCAGCTCCGCGTAGAACACGCCCTCCCGCAGGTCGGTGATGCGGACCTCGGTCAGCTCCTGGCCCAGCGCCTCCAGCACGTCCTTGAACAGGTCGTGCGTCAGCGGCCTGGCCGGTGCCATGCCCTGCTGGGCGAAGGCGATGGAGGTGGCCTCCCCGGGGCCGATCCAGATGGGGAGGTACCGGTCGCCTCCCACTTCACGCAGGAGAACGATCGGCTGGTTGGAGGGCATTTCCACCCGGACACCCACGACGTCGAGCTCGTTCACACAGCAACCCTAGGACCTGCCCGACCGGTTTGGGTAGTCGGGCTCCCCCAAGATCAGTGCAACCGGACACCCAGCGACGTCTGCACCAGGGCCGAATGCAGCCGCACCGACAGCGACGCCAGCTCCCGCGCGGTGGCCTCCGCATGGGTCCTGGTCTGCGGATTGCGGTGCCTGCGCAGCGGCGCGACCACCTGTTCGATCAGCGAGGCCTCGCGCTCGGCGGCCGCCTTCACCGCCCGCAGATGGCGCGGTTCCAGACCGAATCTCCCCAGATCCGCGACAAGTTTCGCGACGGTGACCGCCTCCGCGTCGTAACCGCCCTCGGGATCCGGCGCGATCAGGCCGTACGACTCCCACTCGGCGAGCTCCTCCTCGCTCACCTCGGCGGCGGCGAGCAGCTCGGACTTGCCGACCCGTGCGGCCGTCGGCCGTTCGGGTACGGCTTCCCACCTGGCGGCCGGCAGATCGCGCGGCCCGCTCGGTGCCGGCAGCTGCACCTGCTCGCCCCGGGCCTGTGCGTCCAGGTACTCACGGATCACCCGCAGCGGCAGGTAGTGGTCCCGCTGCAGGCGCAGGATCTGCGCCAGCCGCTCTATGTCACCGCCACTGAACTTGCGGTATCCCGACGGCGTGCGCCGCGGCTCCACGAGTCCCTCCGCCTCCAGGAAGCGGATCTTGGAGATGGTGACCTCGGGAAACTCGTCGCGCAGCTGGTTGAGCACCGTGCCGATGCTCACCAGCCGATCGCTCCCGGTGGCGGTGCCGGTTCCGGCACCGCCCGACGGCGTTCGCAGCATGGACCTTCCCTGGCCGGTCAGACGCCCCGCTGGCTCGCGTAGAACACCAGCCGGTACTTCCCGATCTGCACCTCGTCGCCGTTGTGCAGCGCGACCGAGTCGATCCGCTCACGGTTGACGTACGTGCCGTTGAGGCTGCCGACGTCCGCGACGGCGAACGAGCCGTCGGGCTGGCGGCGGAACTCCACGTGCCGACGCGACACCGTCACGTCGTCCAGGAAGATGTCGCTCTGCGGGTGGCGCCCGGCCGTGGTCAGCTCGCCGTCCAGGAGGAAGCGGCTGCCCGAGTTCGGACCGCGGCGCACCACCAGCAGGGCCGAGCCCAGCGGAAGCGCCTCCACGGCGGCCTGGGCCTCCGGCGACAGGGACGGCAGCGCCGTCTGGCCCGTCACCTCGGAGTCGTACGCCTCGAGGCCCGAGATCGAGATCGTCGACGTCGTCTCCGACGCGCGCTCCGCGGGGACGCCCCCGCGCAGCGGCGCACCACAGTTGGAGCAGAACCGGCTGTCCTCGGCGTTCCGGTGCCCGCACCTGCTACAAACCGGCATGGACGCACCCTCCTGCCGCGGCTGCCCTGCGTTGACCTGGGTCGCGTACGGGTCGGGGACAAACCCTCCACCCGTACTTGAGGTTGATGGTTCCCCGAAACCTATGCGGCCTGCACCGGCAGGGTCAACAGACGACGCGCCCTGTGCGCCGGAAATGTCGGAACCCTGTCCGCCGAGCTCGTCGCGGAAGAGCGGACGCTCGCCGCCCGCCTCCTCGCTCTGGCCGTGGCGCGGTGCGCGATGACGGTTGTTGCCGCCGTCCTCACGAGCGCTCTTGCCGAACAACTTCTGAAACAACTTCACGGGCGATTCCCCTTGACCGAAACAGACCCGCCCGTGGGGCAGGACGAACCCTGAATGAACACACCTGCCGACCCGGACATCTTCACAACGTCCGTATCCTCCGGACAGTTTCCACCACGCGACACCGTTGTGATGCGCCGACCCCCCGCAACCTCATGCCCGTGTCCCGACACGCGCATGCGCACCGCGCTCACTGGGATGACGACCGAGCGTAGTCAGGCCGCTGCGCAGGTCGCAAGGCATCCACGACGATCTTCGCGGACCGGGCCACGTCCACCGTGGCCTGCTCCTTCTCCAGCGTCTGCACCACACCCCCGGGGATGTTGAGCGCAGGCTCCAGATCCTGCGGCTTGCCGATGACCTTGAAGCGGTACGGCGCCGACACCTTCCGCCCGTCCACCTCGATGTCGCCTCCACTGCCGGAGAAGTACGAGTTCGCCGCCACCCGCACGTCATTGACCTGGATCGCCTCCGCACCGGCCGCGCGCAGCTCCTGGATCGCGTCCAGCAGCATGTCGGACTCCACGGAATTGGTCCCGTCGTTGATCGTGAGCGTGATCCCCGGCCCCTGGGCGGCCACCGTGCCCGCCAGGATCCCGAGCTGGCGCTCCTTCTCCAGCGTCTGCTTGCGCGCCTCCTCGGCCTGGTCCGAGCTGGTCTCCAGCTCGGTCCGCTGGTCCTCCAGACGCGCCTTCTCGTCTTCAAGACGTTTCGTACGGTCATCGAGTTCATCGAGGATGCGCACGAGATCTTCCTGACGCGCACCGCGCAGCGCACCGCTGTCACTCGTCGAGCGCACCTGGATGGCCAGCCCCAGGCCGAGGCCGAACAGCAGCAGCGCCACGATCAGCTGCGCGCGCGTGATGCGCGGCGGCCACAGGCCCGCCGCCAGCCGCTGCCGGCCCGTCATCGGCTCCTCGCCCGGACCCGACTCCTGCCGCGGGCCCTGCTCGCCCGCCCGGTTCTCCTCGCTCATCGGCCTCACGCCCGGAACACGTGGCGACGGATCGCCGCGGCGTTGGAGAAGATCCGGATGCCGAGCACGACCACCACACCGGTCGACAGCTGCGCGCCCACGCCCAGCTTGTCGCCCAGGAACACGATCAGTGCGGCCACCACCACGTTCGACAGGAACGACACCACGAAGACCTTGTCGACGAAGATCCCGTCGAGCATGGCCCGCAGGCCGCCGAACACGGCGTCGAGGGCGGCGACGACCGCGATCGGCAGATAGGGCTCGACCACCGCCGGAACCTCCGGCCGGACCAGTAGTCCGACCACGACTCCCACGACGAGGCCCAGTACGGCGATCAAGATGTGCCCTTCTCTTCGTCTGCCGGACCCCGCCCGTCGTCCTTCCCGGCGCCGGCGGTCCTCGGCTCTGCTGTACGTACGATCAGGCTCGGCGCGGCCGGCAACCGCACCTCGTCCTGCTCGGAGATGCTGGTACGGATCCCGAAGTTCTCCTGCAGCGCGTGCAGGTACTGCCCGTCGGCACTGTCCTGGAACGTGGTGCTCAACTTCTTGCCGTCACCCACCGCGAGGACCGTGTACGGCGGCACCAGCGGCTTGTTGTCGACCAGTATGGCGTCGCCCGCGGCCCGGATCGCCGACAGGGCCGTCAGCCGCTGTCCGTTGATCGAGACCGCCTCCGCGCCCGACTGCCACAGCCCGTTCACCACGCGCTGCATGTCCCGGTCGCGCACCCGCCCGGTGTCCGAGAAACCACTGCTCTCGCGCGGCCCCCCGCCACCGGAGTCCGCGTCCTTGGCGTCGTCCACGACCAGCTTCACACCCGGGCCGGACACCGCCGTGGCACCCGAGAGCAGCGCCACCAGCTCCGCCTGGTCGCCGCCGTGCTTCTCCAGCGCCTTGCGCTGCCGCTCGCCCACGTCACCGCGCAGCCGCTCGACGTCGCCCTCCAGCTTGTCCGCGGCCGAGGTCTCCGCCTCGATGCGGCTGATGAGCTCCTCGCGCTCCTTGGCCAGCACCGGTGCCGCTATCCGCGCCTGCGCCGCCCCGACCGTGACGACCGCGGCCGCGAGCACCAGACCGGCGGCGAGCCCCAGCTTGGCGCGGAGCGTACGCGGCAGCCTGCCGCCCTCCGCGTCCCTGCGGGCCGACGCCTCCGCGTAGCCGTCGTCCAGCGCGTGGTCCATCACGTTCGTCAGCAGCGACATCGACGCGTCGGGACGCGAGGGCGGGGAGCCGGTGCTCCGAACGGGGGGCTGCTGCGACATGCCGCACATCGTCGCACGTCGGGACGGCTACCGCCGAATGGCCCCACCGGTGTGCCGGAAGGCGCGCGAGAACGCCTCCCGGCACCCGGCCGGACACTCGCTAGTGGTGACCTGCGCTGTCCACGACCGCCGACCACTCGTCCAGCAGGGCCTGGGCCGACGCGTCGTCCGGCCCCTCGGCCCACAGATGGGTGACCGCCTCGGCCGGGTCCGGCAGCACCAGCACCCACCGGCCGTCCGCCTCGACCACCCGCACGCCGTCCGTGGTGTCCACCGACCGCTCGCCGGCCGCCTCCACCACGCGCCGCATCACCAGGCCCTTGACCGCCCAGGGCGTCGCCAGGTCCCGCTTCAGCACGTGCGCCCGCGGGATCCGCGCGTCGATCTGGCTCAGCGTGAGCTGCGTACGCGCCACCAGGCCGATCAGCCGCACGAAGGCGGCCGCGCCGTCGAAGACGCTGCTGAACTCCGGCACGATGAAACCGCCCCGGCCGTCCCCGCCGAAGATCGTCGTGTCCTGTCGGCCCACCCGCGTCAGGTCGTCCGGCGACGTCGTCGTCCAGTCCACCTGCGTCCCGTGGTACGCCGCCACCTGCTCGGCGATCCGCGTCGTCGTCACCGGCAGCGCCACCCGCCCGCTGCGACGCTCCGCCGCCACCAGGTCCAGCAGCACCAGCAGCGCCCGGTCGTCCTCGATGATCCGGCCCCGCTCGTCGACCAGCGACAGCCGCTCACCCACCGGGTCGAAGCGCACCCCGAAGGCCGCCCGCGCCGACGCGACGATCTCCCCCAGGCGCACCAGCCCCGCCCGTCGCGTGTCCGCCGACTCCGTGGGCCGCGCCTCGTCCAGACCCGGATTGATCGTCAGCGCATCCACCTGCAACCGGCCCAGCAGGCTCGGCAGCACCAGACCCGCACTGCCGTTGGACGCGTCCACGACGACCTTCAGGCCCGCCTCCGCGATCCCGCTGGTGTCCACGTTCCGCAGCAGCGAGCCGGTGTACGAGTCGAAGACGCTCGCCGGGAAGTGCAGGTCGCCGATCTCGCCCGGGAAGGCCCGCCGGTACTCCTGGCGCGCGTACACCCGGTCGAGCTTGCGCTGCCCGCCCTGCGACAGGTCCGCGCCGCGCTCGTCGAAGAACATGATGTCCACCGAGTCCGGCACGCCCGGCGAGGTCCTGATCATGATCCCGCCGGCGCTGCCGCGCGCCGTCTGCTGCCGGGCCACCGGCAGCGGCACGTTCTCCAGGTCGCGCACGTCGATGGCGCTGGCCTGGAGCGCCGAGATCACCGCCCGCTTCAGCGCCCGCGCACCACGGGAGTGGTCACGCGCCGTGGTGACGGTCGACCCCTTCTTCAGGGTCGTCGCGTACGCCCCCGCCAGCCGCACCGCCAGCTCCGGCGTGATCTCCACGTTCAGGATGCCGGTCACCCCGCGCGCCCCGAACAGGTGCGCCTGGCCGCGCGACTCCCAGATGACCGAGGTGTTGACGAAGGCGCCGGCCTCGATGGTCTTGAAGGGATAGACCCGTACGTTGCCCTGGATGATCGATTCCTCACCGACCAGGCACTCGTCGCCGATGACCGCGCCGTCCTCGATCCGGGCGGAACGCATGATGTCGGTGTTCTTGCCGACCACACAGCCGCGCAGATTGCTGTGAGGCCCGATGTACACGTTGTCGTGGACAACGGCCTTGTGCAGGAAGGCGCCGCTCTTCACCACCACGTTGGACCCGACGACGGTGTGCTCGCGGATCTCGACACCGGCCTCGACCTTGGCGTAGTCCCCGATGTACAGCGGCCCGCGCAGCACCGCGTCCGGGTGCACGTCGGCACCCTCGGCCACCCACACCCCTGGGGAGATCTCGAAGCCGTCGATGTCGACCTCGACCTTGCCCTCCAGGACGTCGGCCTGGGCCTTCACATAGCTCTCGTGGGTGCCCACGTCCTCCCAGTAGCCCTCGGCGACATAGCCGTAGATCGGCTTGCCCTCCTTCATGAGCTGCGGGAAGACGTCACCTGACCAGTCGACGGGCACATCGGCCTCGACGTAGTCGAAGACCTCCGGCTCCATGACGTAGATGCCGGTGTTCACGGTGTCGGAGAAGACCTGGCCCCAGGTGGGCTTCTCGAGGAAGCGCTCGACCTTTCCGTCCTCGTCGACGATGGTGATGCCGAATTCCAGCGGATTCGGCACCCTCGTCAGACATACGGTGACAAGGGCGCCCTTTTCCTTGTGAAAGGCAATGAGGTCGGTCAGGTCGAAATCGGTGAGGGCATCGCCGGAGATGACGAGAAACGCATCGTCCTTCAACGCCTCCTCGGCGTTCTTGACGCTCCCCGCCGTACCGAGTGGCTTCTCCTCATTCGCGTACGTGAGCTCCATGCCGAGCTCCTCGCCGTCACCGAAGTAGTTCTTCACCAGTGAGGCGAGGAACTGCACGGTGACGACGGTCTCGCTGAGCCCGTGCCGCTTGAGCAGCCGCAGGACATGCTCCATGATCGGGCGGTTCGCCACGGGCAGGAGCGGTTTGGGCATGCTTGAGGTCATGGGGCGAAGGCGGGTTCCTTCGCCACCGGCCATCACGACGGCCTTCATGTCGGAAGCGTCCTCCTCGAAGAGACGACGGTCCGGCCGATTTCACCCGCTCAGGCCCTCATCGTCGCGACGCTCGCCGACGGGCTCAATCAGCCGCGGTATCCGCCTTGACCAATCGGCGGACCTGGACCACGTAGAGGATCCCTGCCCACCAGTACAGAGTTGTACCCCATCCTGCGAACGCCCATCCGAAAACTTGCGCCAGGGACGCCAGCCACGAGTCCCCGTCGCTGAGTAGCAGGAGCGGGAAGGCGTACATCAGGTTGAAGGTGGCCGCCTTGCCGAGGAAGTTCACCTGCGGCGGCGGATAGCCGTGCCGGCGGAGGATTCCCACCATCACCAGCAGCATCAGCTCACGGGCCAAAAGCGCCGCGGTGAGCCAGAGCGGCAGGATCTCGCGCCAGGTGAGGCCGACCAGGGTGGAAAGGATGTACAGCCGGTCGGCGGCGGGGTCGAGGAGCCGGCCCAGGCTGCTGATCTGGTTCCAGCGCCGGGCGAGCTTGCCGTCGAGATAGTCACTGATGCCGCTCAGCATCAGCACCAGCAACGCCCAGCCATCGCTGTTGGGCCCATCGAACACGGGGCGGAGAATCAGCCACAGGAAGAGGGGCACGCCGACCAGGCGGGCCATGCTGAGGATGTTGGGGATGGTGAGGACCCGGTCCGTCTGAACTCGGGTCTCCTGGACCTCCACCCGGGGGCCTCCTGTGGGGAACGTACCTACGATGTGCCCCATGACCTTACCCTCAGCGACACCCCACGGGCACACAGGGGGTCCCGTGCCCTGAACGCAAAAATGCCTCAACCCCCACACCATTACTGGTGTGGGGGTTGAGGCTAAAAAAAGTTCGGCGGCGTCCTACTCTCCCACAGGGTCCCC
>NZ_JBEOYE010000136.1:0-19586 GCF_040296945.1 Streptomyces sp. NPDC001941
CGGCGCGTGCGGCCTCGGCGTCCTGGGCGGCCTGGTCGGCGGAGGCGCGGGCCTCCTGGGCGTAGCCCTCGGCGCGTCCGGCCGCCTTGTCGGCGGCGGCCGCGTCCTCGGTGGCCTGGCGCTGGTACTCCAGGCTGCGGGCCAGCGACTGCGAGGCCTTGGAGGCGGCAGTCGCCGCCTGGGCCGCGTAGCCGAGGGCCTCCTTGGCGTAGCCCCGGGCGTCGGAGGCGTAGCCGGCGGCGTTGGCCGCGTGCTGGTACGCCGCCTTGGCGTCGCCCGCCGCCTGGTCCGCCAGGTTCTTCGCCGCGGCCGCTTCGGCCTGGGCGTTCTTGGCGTGGGCGTCGGCGACGGCCTGCTGCTGCTCCGCGATCGACTTCGACGCCTGTCCGGTCAGGACGACCAGGCCGGCGGCGGAGTCGGTGGTGACGTAGGGCGCACCGATCTGGATCGCGTCGTTAGCCGGCTTGGCGACCTGCGCGGCGGCGTTGCCCGCGTCCTCGGCGGCCTGCGCGGTGACGTGGGCGAAGCCCGCGGCCTTGGCGGACGCGGCCATCGCCTTGCCCGCTTCCAGGCTCGCCTGGTCGGCCTGGGCCTTGGCGTCCTTGGCGTGAGCCTCGGCCTCGTCGGCGAGCTTGACCGCGGCGTTCGCCTCGGCGGAGGCGCGCTCGGAGGCCTGGATGGCTTCGGAGACCGCGAGCGTGGAGGTGGCCACGGCCTCGTCGACCTTGGCCTTGGCGGCCTGGGCGGCGTCCGCGTCGGAACGGGCGCGCTTGGCGGCGGCCTCGGCGCGGGTGGCCGCGGCGTCCGCGTCGGCGGCGGCCTGGGTGGCGGCGTCGGCCTCGGTCTGGGCGCGACCCGCCGCGGCTTCGGCCTGCGTGGCGTACCCGTCGGCGGCGTCGGCGGCGGTACGGGCCGCGTCGGCCGCGTCCCCGGCCTCCAGGGACTGGGCGTACGCCTCCTTGGCGTCGGCCTTGGTGCGCGCGGTGTCGGCCTTCTGCGCCGCGTCCCACGCGCTGTCGCGCTTGGCCTTGGCGTTGTCCCGGGCCTTGACCGCGTCGTTCTTGCGCGCGACGGCGGTGGACTCGGCGCCCTCGGCCTTCTTCTGCGCGTCCTGCGCCTTGCCCGCCTCGCTCTGGGCGTTGATCTTGTGCTGGTTGGCCTCGGCCTGCTTCGCGGCGGCGGTCTCCTTCTCCGCCTTCGCCGTCTTCTCCTCAGCCTCCGCCGAGAGCCGCTTGGCGTGCGCGTCGGCGGCGGCGACCTTCGCGTCGCCCTCGGCCTTCAGCGCGACGGCCAGCTTGGCCTCCGCGGTCTCCTTCTCCTTCTTGGCGTTGTCCCGGTGCAGCTTCGCGCCGTCGGCGGCGGCCTTCGCCTGCAGCTCCGCCTTGTACGCGGCTTCCTTGCGGAACTCCGCGTTGACCTGCGCCGTCTGCGCCAGCGCCCGCTGCGCGATGGTGTCGCTGTCGGCGGCGGCAGTACGGGTGGCGGCCTCGGCGGTCTCGCCCGCCTTGACCATGGCCGTCAGCGCGGCGACCGCGCCCTTGGTGACCTGCGCCTTCTGCTGGGCGACCAGGAGTCCACGGCCGCGCGGGGAGCCCGCGGCGTCGGCGATGGCGTACGCGGCCTGCTCGGCCTTGTCCGAAGCGGTGGCCGCCGTCTGGGCCGCCGTCAGCTGCGCCTTCAGCGCGGTGAGCCGGCTCTTGGCCGCGGCCTGGGTGTCGGTGACGCCCTTCTTCGCCTTGTCGAACTGCGCCGTCTTCGGGTAGGCGAGGTCGTCGCTGCCCTGGTGGCCGGACGGCTTGATCAGGAAGCTCTGCGAGGTGCCCGTCTTGCAGTCGAAGAGGCGCGCGTCGGTGCTCTTGGTGAAGTTGGGCAGGTCCACGCACTTGCCCGTGGAGTTGCTCTTCAGGCTGGTGGCGGCCTGGACGTTGCCCTTCCAGGACTGGCCGGCGGACTTGTAGCAGTCGTAGACCTGGATCTTCGTGCCGTTGGCCGACTTGTTGCCGTCGATGTCCAGGCACTTCTGCGAGCTCATGCTGCGCAGGTGCAGGTCGTCCTCGCCGCTCTCGACCTGCCACCGCTGGGCGACGCCGCCGTTGCAGGTGTAGATCTGCACCGGCGTGCCGTTGGCCGTGCCGCCGCCCTGGACGTCCAGGCACATGCCCTTCGCGCCCGGCACCTCGACGGTGACGTAGCTGTCGCCGATCCAGCCGATGCCGCCGGGGGACCAGTAGTCCTGCCAGCGCACCAGGTGGTCGGCGACCCAGGACTGGCCGACGAGGTCACCGAGCGTCTTGGCACCCGAGGCGAGCGCCTTGGTCGCGTCCTTGTTGGCGGTCAGGATCGCGTTGCGCTGCGCCTGCTGCGCGGCGATCTCCTGCTGCCACTCGGTGGTCGCGGTGGACGTGAGGTCGCCGAGGACCTCGTTCGGGTCCATCGGGTCGCGCCAGGCACACGAGGCGAAGCGGGACTTGAGGTCCTCCACCGCGATGCGGTACTCCACGGTGCCCGGCTGGGGGGCGGTGCGCGCGAAGCCGCCGGAGGACAGGAACAGGCGCGCGTTGTCGGCGCCGGTCGGCTCCAGCGACCAGTTCGTCAGGTGGTCGAAGCCGTCGTGCTCGGCGAGGTCGCGGTCCCAGTTCGGGTTGCCGACCGGTGAGGGGTCGGGACCGTACAGCGGCGTGCCCAGGTCCTTGACCGCCTTCACGGTCGCCGCGTCCGCCTGGGGCGTCGGGTCCTCGTAGAAGTCGCCCTCGTCCTTCCAGAACCGGTCGGAGATCCACTTCGACAGGCCGGTCTGGCCGTAGAAGTCCTCCTTGCCGTCGCTCGTGCCCGGCGGCCAGTGGAAGGCGGCCTCGGTGAAACCGCCGGGGGTCGAGAGGCCATCAAGCGGCTTCTTCCACGTGCCGCGCAGCGCGTCCAGCGCGTCCAGCTCATTGAGCGCGGCGTTCTTGTCGCCGGTGTACGCCGTGGCGAGCGGCGTCTCCTCCCAGTACTCGCGGTCGGCCAGCGCGTGCAGCTTGTCCTGCGGCTGGTTCAGCCCGTCCTGCGCGGTCGCGGACATCGCGGGCCCGCCCAGGCGCAGGACGTCGCTCATCAGGCACTGGTCCTGGCGCCACTGTTCGGCGGGCGTGTCGACGTACCAGTCCTGCGAGTCCGATGCCTTGGCGGCGCGGACGTCGCCGGCGGCGGGGCCGGACTGGGTGACGAGGCCGCCGAGTACGGCG
This sequence comes from Streptomyces sp. NPDC001941, assembly GCF_040296945.1. Lineage (NCBI taxonomy): Bacteria > Bacillati > Actinomycetota > Actinomycetes > Kitasatosporales > Streptomycetaceae > Streptomyces > Streptomyces sp. NPDC001941. Next base: position 3,225 of record NZ_JBEOYE010000136.1, read on the forward strand.
AGCGCCGTGACGGCCGTGACGACGGGCGTGAAGGCCGAGGTGAAGGCGGCTGGTCCCCGTGATCGCGAGGATCGCGGCGGAAACAGCCTTGGTCGAGAGCGCACTTGTTCTCCTTCTGAGCACGCGCTGTGCGGATGGACGCCCTGCCGGAGGTCGGCAGGGCGCGGTGAGGAAAGGGCGCGGGCCGAGAGGCCTGCCCTGTTCGCGGAGTCGGGAAAAGCGGAAAGCAGTGACGGCGGCGTGCCGAGCTACGACGGTCGGCAGGCCGGTCGGTGACTCGCCCCGCTGCTCACGGCCGAACAGGTGGCGAGGAGTTGGTGCGCCGGCACGACAAGTGCGGGCGACTGACGCGTGCTGGAGGCAGGACCTCTCGCACGGGTCTTGAAGCAGTGGTCAGGCGGTCATGTGTGGGCGCATGCGGGAACCGTGTTCCCGGCGGGAGTCGTCGAGGTGGTCGACGTGACCAACGTGGACGGCGTCATCCGTCCGTACACGGCGAGTACTTCACCCATCCTGCGCATGCGGCTCTGCACGGCAGTTCCTCCCCCTGAAGAACTGTGGAACCGGAAGGACCGAAGCACTTCCCTCTCAGGCGAACACACGATCGACTGATCGTGTAGAGATTACGAGTACACGACATGCCGGTCAACAACTCCTTGCCGTGTACATCGAATTGTGATCTCCAGCTACTCGGACCAGGAAGCGCGGCTACGTTCCGTTGCGAACACGGCCTGCTTCACGGTGGCCGCACCCGCCGCCCGCGGACGACGAGAAGGCAGGGATTCGTACGGGAGTCAGCTTCCGAGGCCCGCGTCCCGCGCTCTGGCCACGGTCTCGGCGCGGGTCGTCGTCCCGATCTTGCTCATGATCGTGGACACGTGGTTCCGTACCGTCTTCTCGGCGACGCAGAGGCTCCGGGCGATCTGGTGGTTGTCCTGCCCGAGGGCGACACGTCCGAGCACCTCCCTCTCCCTGGCGGTGAGTTCGGGAAACGCCTGCGCCGTGTGATCGTGCTGGGCCTGCGTGAAGAACCCGCGGATCTTCGCGGCGACGTCCCTCCCGTACACGGCACTTCCCGACGCGGCGGCGAGGACGGCATGCGCGATCTCGGTGCGGTCCGCTCCCTTGAACAGGTAGCCGTCGGCCCCCGCCCTCAGCGCCGCGACGAGCGTCTGATCGTCGTCGTGCATGGTCAGCACGAGGACGGCGGGCCCGCCGGGGCTCGCCTTCAGGTGGCGTATCGCGGCGATGCCGTCGAGGTGGGGCATGGTCAGGTCCGTCAGGACCACGTCGGGGGACGTCTGTTCCACCAGCGCGAGCAGTTCCCTGCCGTCCGCCGCCTCGCCGACGACGTCGATCCCGCCGTACCCCGACAGCGCGGCCACCAGGCCGAACCGGAACATCGGATGGTCCTCGGCGACGACGACCCGCACCGCGTCCCCCGTACGCTCGCCCGCTCCCGCTGTGGGCGGTCCGTCCTCGCTCACCTACTCACCCTCCCCCTCGTGCGCTGACGCACTCCACGGCAGTGTCGCGGTCAGCACCGTGCCCCGGTTCCCGGAAGCGAGGCCCAGGCTTCCGCCCAGCTCTTCCGCGCGCCGGCGCATGGAAGTGAGGCCGACCCCCGCCGCGAACCGGCCCGGGTCCCCCGTCCCGTCGTCGGCGACGACGAGGGTCAAGGACCGCTCCCCGAAGGCGAGGGAGGCCGTGGCGCTCGACGCCCGCGCGTGCCGCACCACATTGGTCATCGCCTCGGTGAGGATGCGGTAGGCAGCGCCCTCGACCCGCGGCGGTATCCGCACGGGCGTACCCGTGACGCGTACGTCGATCCGCACCAGTGGCTCCAGGGAGCGGGCATGCCCGCGCACGGCCTCGACCAGGCCCACCTCGTCGAGCACGCCGGGCCGCAGGCCCTCGATGATGCGACGGATCTCCCCGACGGCACCGGTCGTCTCCTCACGGATCCGCGCCAACAGCGCCCCGGCCGCGTCCAGGTCGCCGCTCGCCAGGCGCTCCGAGGCGGCCTGGAGGCCGAGTCCCACACCGGCCAGGGACGGGCCGAGCCCGTCGTGCAGGTCATGGCGGAGCCGTTCGCGCTCCTGGCGCGTCGCTTCCCTCACGTCGTCGCGCTGGGCCGCCAGTTGTTCGGTGAGCTGCAGGGCCCTGACGAGGACGGCGACCTGCTGGGCGAGGGCGCCCAGCAGGTTCCTGTCGTCGCGCCCGTACGGATCCCCCGGAGTGCGGTCCGCCACCGTGAGCGTCCCCAAGTGCTGCCCCGCGAGGCGCAGTTCCCGCACGTGCCCCGCCGCCGGCGCCGGCCCGGCCGACGCCAGCGTCCTACCCCGGCCGTCCGTGACTGCCACCGCCGGAGCCCGAACCGCGGCCCGCACGGCGAGCAGCGCCGCCGGCAGCAGCTCACGCTCCTCGGAGTCCGCCACGCGCTCGCCCAGGAGGGCCAGTGCGCGCAAGGGGTCGCGCCCCGAACCGTAGATCCACCAGTCCACCGAGCGCTGCACGCGTTCCTTCACCGGCGCCAGGCCCACGGCCACCAGCGCGGCGGCCAGCACTCCGGAGAGCCCGCGGGGACGCCAGAGGCCACCGAGGGCGACGGTGACCAGGAGGTACGTACAGACGACCGCCGCCGTCAGGGCGCCGTACACCAGCCCGCGGCGCAGCACGGCCTCAATGCCGAGCATGCGGTAGCGCAGGACACCAATGCCGACCGCGATGGGCACCAGCACGGCCATGGCGGAGCGGACGAGCGGTGCGACGAAGAAGGAGGATCCGATGACCACGCCCATCACGCAGAGCATCCAGGCCAGTTGCTGACGTCGCGGCGGTTGCGTACGGAGCAGGCGCAGCACCGCCTGCCCGGTGATCAGGACCGTGCACACCGCGACCACGACGAGCGCGGTCGCCTGCACACCGTCCAGCACGGCGCCCGGCCGGCTGAGGGGCGGGGTGCCGCCCGGCACGATGTCGTCGTACGCCTCCGGGTCGAAGGCGGAGGACAGCACGAGGGCGCTGATCGCGAGGGCGGCCAGCGCTACGGGCCACCTCAGCCAGCGCTGGGCGAGGCGCCCGTCCGGATACAGCGCCAGCACGACGGTGGGGAGCGCGAAGACCGCGGGCAGGTGCGCGCCGGCGGCAGCGGCCGCCGACCACGGTGCGCCCGGCCACGCAGGCTCGGCGACGAGCAGGCCGTAGCCGCCGTAGGCCGCCAGTCCCATCTGCAGGGAACCCGATCCACCGATGGCGAGAAACAGCCACCCCACCGGGGTGCGTGGCCGCAGCAGGGCCAGCACGGCTCCGGTCCCCACCCAGGACAGCATGGAGATGCCGAGCAACACGGTCTCCGTCGTACTCGCGACGTCCTTGCCCACCAGGGGGAAACGGACTGCCACGACCCCGGCGAACAGCACCGCGCCCACCGACGCCGCCGTGATCGATCCGGCGGCCCAGCGCACCGCTTCGCCCCGTTCCACACCCCATTGTCCAGCGGGGCCCGGGGCGGACGCAGCGCACGCGTCGGCCATCGTGCGGTGCCGGGTCACCGCTTTCAGCCCCTGAAGAGCTCGGCCAGCAGTTCGAGCAGACCGCCGCCCCCGCCGTCAGCGCCGATGGGGCGGAGGGACGCATGGGGTACGGGTCCTGACCGTCCCGGGCGCTGTCCCGGGCGCGTGGGCGCGTTCGGGCCCGACGCGGGAATCCGTGAGCCCCCGCACATCGCCGTGCGCGGATACAGCCCGCAGAACTCCTCGGGGATCGACCGTTGCCGCTGGTCAAACCGCTGCCCGTACGTTGCCCGGCCCCGCGGGACACGGCCCGCCGCGAACAGGACCGCTGCCTCATGAAAGGGCCCCGCCGGGCGGCCCAGTCTGTGTTCGGGCGGTCATCGGAGACAGCCCAGGACAGCTGGACACCGAGTACGCGGAAGCAGGAGGACACATGAACAAGGGCCTGGCACAGATGGTGCTGACGGCGGTCGCCGAGGTGGCGTCCCACACGATCGGCCTCTCGGCACGGATGGCTCCGGCGCACCGGGCCGACGAGCACGCACCACAGGAGGGCACCGCCCCCGGCACGGACAACGCGGCCCCGGCCACCCGTACCGCGCTCTTCCAGGCGCGGAGCAACGCGGTGCGGCTCGAGGGCCGGGGCAGCAACACCACCTTCGGCACGTGGTTCTTCAGCAACACGGAACTGAGCGTCCGCAACGAAGGCGCGTCCCCGGGCGAGGCCATGGTCCAGACCCTGCTCGGCGCGGACCCCGAGTGGATCCCGGTGTCCCCGGGCGAGACCATGACCATCCGTCGCTGGTGGGGAGCCGTACCGATCCGGGTCGTCAACACCGGGAGCGCTCCCCTGACCGTCTGGACGCTGTGAGCGACTTGACGGACTACCAGATCAGTGTCTTCACCGGGAACGTCAATGGGGCTGGCACGGACGCCAACGTCTTCCTGACCCTGTACGGAAGCCGGGGAAGCAGCGACGAGCTCCAACTCGACAGCGAGGGCGACGACTTCGAGCGGGCCAGTACCTCCGTCTTCACGTACACCCTCGAAGACCTGGGTGACCTGCGGAAGGTCCGGGTGCGTCACGACAACAGCGGTGCGCGGCCCGGCTGGTTCCTGAGCCGGATCCTGGTCCGGGACATGGACGGCGACCGGGAGTGGACGTTCCCGTGCTCGCTGTGGCTGGCCACCGACGAGTTCGACGAGCAGATCGACCGTACGCTCGACCTGGCCTGACGAACGCCCGCCGGCGCCGGGCGCCGACGCGGCCGAGCGGCTTCGGGCGCGTCGCGCGCTGGTGACAGGGGTCTGCCCCGGTCCTGCCCCTCGTGATGAGCGTGGGGCGGGACCGGGGCAGAGTCGAGGGGCCGGATCAGGCGGCGTTCACGGCGTCCGCGCCGGAGCCGTCGCCCGCGGGGAGGGGGACCTCGGCGTCGGGGCCGGGCGGGCAGATCTGGCGCTGACGGTCGCGGGACTCGTCGCCCGGGCCGGGCGGGCAGATCTGACGCTGCTGCTTGCCGGGCTTGGAGGGCTTGTTGACGTGCTTGGCCGTGTACTTCCAGGAGGTGACCGTGCCGTTCGGGGTGAGCTTGACGAACGTGCCGTCGTTCAGCGTCACCGCGGCCTTGTTGATCGCGGTCAGGACGTGCAGGCGGACCTTGCCGAGGAACAGATCGGCCTGGTAGCCCTTGCCGGCCAGCTTGTAGACCTTGGCGGTCATCCCGCCGCGCAGCTTCACCGTCTTGACGTACGAGCGCTTGACGCTCTGGTGCGCGTCAGTGGCGGTGCTGGGGGTGGAGGGCTGTTCGCAGGCCATCGCGCCGGCGACCGGGCCACCGACGGCCGCGACGGCGACCAGGGAGACCAGAGCGGTCCGCATGTACTTCCGCATGAGGTGTTCCTTCGAAGTGTGGGGGGATGTGGGGGTGGGGTGTGGGGTGTGGGGTGCCGGGGGTTGTACGCGGACTTGATCCGTCCGCTTTCCGACACTTCAAAGGTATGCGGGCCACGTTGCCTTCTTTGCACGGGCTCGTAACGGCGTTTGCTCAAGCACCCCAAGGTCCTGTGACGGCGGGCCCTGACGATCCGGTCCGGGCAACGGGCTGAGCCGGCGGGACGCGATCTGACGCCGGGATCTGATGCAGGGATGCGAAAGAGCCGGTAGCCGCTCACCTCGTACGCGTAGGTGATGGCTACCGGCTCTCCGGTCCGTGGCGACGGCTCTGCCATCGCCACGGAGATACTCGCGCGCGTCGCCCCAGAAGGGCAACGTGCTTGGAGTCAGCGTCAGTTGTTGGTCTTGCGGCGGCGCAGCATCGTGAAGCCCAGGCCCGCCGCGGCGACCGCGGCGGCGCCGCCTCCGGCGGCCAGGAGCACGGTGTTGTCACCGGAGTCGGCCGTGGTGGCGGCCTGTTCAGCGTTCTCGGTACCGGCCTTCACGCCGCCCTTGGGCATCCGCATCTGGTCCAGGCCGGTGGCCGCCTTGGTGCCGTCCGCGGACTTGGAGATGCCCGTGGACTTGGCCCAGGTCTGCAGGAGCTTGCCTTCCTTGGTGACGGTGACCTTCAGGCCCGAGGGCAGCTTGACCGTGGGGCGCTTGGTGGCGTGGGCGCCGTCGAGGAAGCCGCCGTGCTTGGCGCTCCAGAACGTGGCGCCCCAGACGCTGTCGGTGCCCTTCTCCACCAGTGCGGTGTTTCCGTCCTTGAGGATGACCTTGCGCTGGGTGTTCTGGTTGGGCTTCGGCTTGGTCTTGGTCCAGGTCTGGGTGAGGGTGCCGCCGTGGTTCAGGGTGACCTTCAGGCCCGACGGCAGCGACTTCGACGCACCCGGGGCCTCCAGGGCGCCCAGGGCCTTGCCGTTCTTGGCGAAGAGCTCGGCGCGGGGCTTGCCCAGGATCCAGTTGACCTTGGCCTTGCCGCCGTCCTTCAGGGCCACCGTCCTGGTCTTCACCTGGTCCTGCGGCTTGGGCTTGGTGCCCTGGCCGTCGGTCCACTTCTGGGTCAGGGTGCCACCGTAGTTCAAGGTGACCTTCAGGCCCGAGGGGAGGACCTTGGAGGCACCGGGTCCCGACAGGGCGCCGAGGGCGTCGCTGCGCTTGCCGAACAGCTCCGCGCGGGGCTTGCCCAGGATCCAGTTGATCTTCGCCATGCCGCCGTCCTGCAGGCTGACGTACTTCTCCTTCACCTGGTCCTGCGGCTTGTCCCCCGGGCTGCTGGTGAACGCCTGGGTGAGGGTGCCGCCGTGGTTGAGGGTGACCTTCAGACCCGACGGGAGGGTCTTCGACGCACCCGGGGCCTCCAGGGCGCCCAGCGCGTTACCACCCTTGCCGAACAGCTCCGCGCGCGGCGTGCCCAGGATCCAGTTGACCTTCGCGGTGCCGCCGTCCTTCAGGGCCACGGTCTTGGTCTGCACCTGGTCCTGCGGCTTGTCCTCGGGCTTGGTCTCCGGCTTCGTCTCGGGCTTCGTCTCCGGGTCCGGCTTGGTGTCGGGGACGGTGGGGTTCTCCGGCTGGACCGAGGGGGTCGTGGGGCCGGTGCCCGGGTCGGCCGGGGCGTCGGCGAAAGCCGCACCCACCGGCAGGGCGAGGGCGGTCACCGTGCCCGCGGCGATGGCGGCGTTACGGAACGTGGAACGGCGGGCGGCCTTCATGAAAATGGTCTCCTGTCGTAAGCGGCCCCTCTTTTCGGCCGCCTTTCTTGCTGACAGAAATAAAGGTAAAGGGCTGGTATTGCGCTCATCGGTAGAGGATGTAACGGCCACCCCCAGAAAGGACGGCGGCATCGTTACGCCAACCTGACCTCACAGGAAAGGACTCTTGCCGCGGCGGCCGGGACTTTCGGCCTGCCGCACGGGCTCCGACGGGCGCTTACACGCGGGCAGGCGCAAAAGGACTAGGGACGGCCAGCAGCCGCGCCCGATAGCGATGCGTGGGCCTGACCAGCGAGTATTACGGTTGACCGAGGAGCCGCAGGACAGCTGCGGCAGGCCAGGGAGCATCTTGGGGCGGCCGTTACGTTCCCGACAAGGTTCCGAGACACCGGGCCGCTAAGATAAGAAGACCGAAATCACTCTGCCTGAATTCCACTCCCCTCTCCATCCTTACATATTCAAGGAAAACGGAGATCGCCCGGCATTCCCAGGCACATTCATGATTCGCTTCCCTTCCTTGTGTGCGCCGCGAGTGCCGCGCGAGCGGGTTCCCGTGACCGGACCCTTCGCTTTCCTGTCCAGGAGCTGAATCACTCATGTCCCCCGCTCCTCGCCGCGCCGTGCCGGGTCGTCGCGCGCACTGCGGCTGCGCAGGTACGCGACAGCGGCGGCTCCTTCGCGCTGGTTCGCGGCCCGAGCGCGAACGGGCGCGAACACTTCGCGGAGCAGCGCGAACCGCTCCCCGGATCGGGACTCTTACCGCCGTAGCCTGACGGCATGCCGCGCACCCGAGCACCCCGGCCCGTGACCCGTCGCGTGGCCGTCGGCGCGTGCCTCGCGCTCGTCGCAGCGTGGTGCACCCGCTCGACGCCCGGCGCCCCCGCCGGAGATGGCTGCGGCGCGGTCCCGTGCGCAGCGGACCTCACTCGACGAGCCGCAGATGACGACCGCGGCCTGACGCCGCGTCACGGCCGGCCGACTCCTCGACGGCGTCGCCCCGAGCGTCGCGGATGGCCGCGTCGGCGTCGGGGGCGGGCATCGGCAAGCCGTTGACACGGGCCGCGTACCGGGCTTCGGTGAGCGCGTCGAGGACGGCCTGACTCGTGCTGCGCCCGTCGGCGCGGACCTTGGGTGTCAGCGGAGACGTGCGGTGGTTGCACAGGCCGAGGCGGGACGCTCCCGGGGGTGGCCACGCCTGGGGGCCGGGGGGCATGTCGTCGAACCGGAGCGGATAGAACGGGCCCTTCAGGAAGAGGCCGTGGGGCTCATTGTCGCTGATGATGCCGAGGAGCTGTTCCGCGTAGGCAAGGTGCGGTTCATCTGCCCGCGCGCAGCCTTCGCCCCCGGCCGCGCAGCCCGAGCACGGGCACGGCCTCGCGTTCGGGTCGCGTACGCCGTGCTCGCTGACGTGGTGGAAGGCGAGGAGCGAGACGCCCGCACCACGGGCTTGGTTCAGCAGATCCCGGCCCCGGGCTTCCAGGCCCGCGCACTCCTCGCACGGCTGCGTCGGCAACGGCGTCAGGTGCCGGTCGTTCACGCCGTCGGCTCCCACGGGTCGACGTCAGGCAGGGATAACGATGTCGCGGCGACGCCGTCCGGTAAGACGACGCGGGTGGCGGACGGCCCGACCAGGCCGACGAACAGAGTCATGCACGACAGACCGAAGGCGCTGAAGGTGCGCACCATGTGGCGGTCGTCATCGTCGTCGCGCGCGTGCCGGGCTTCGCTGTTCACAGGGTGTCCTCACACAGGTCGAGGTGCCCGCCCCGGGGCATGGAGGTAGCCCGGGGTAGGCGGTACAGGGAGCCCGGCCGCGCCCACAGGAGCGGGCGGGGCGCGGCCGGACATTCGGAGCGGGTGACGCGACCCCCGAGGGGACAGGGGGCGCGCCGCCCGCGCGCACCGGTGGCGTTGAGCGGAGCTGGCGCGGTGTCCGCGTGCGCTTGCGGTGCGGCCTGCCCCGGCGCGGGGGCGCCAGGGAGACGTCGAGGGGGTGGCGCGGCGACCTTCCCCACAAGCCGCGCCACCCGGGCCCCGGATGGGAGCCCGCCGCCGCGCGGGAGCAGGGCGCGGACAGAGCGGGCCGGGGCCGCCCTCTCACCGGGGCCACGGAGCCGCACCACGGCCACGCCAGGGAGAGGGGAAGGGCGGGTGTCCGGCCATCGCCTACCGACAGGCGGTGGCTGGAGACCCGGTCAGTGGGCCGGAGTGGGCACCGGGCGCTTCGGCGGGTGCCAGGCGGCCTGATGGGTCGCCACTCCGTACCAGAGGAGGAACCACGCCAAGGCGAGCACGATCGCGTAGGCCACGGTCCGCCACAAGCGGGGTTGCTGCTCCTCAGGCTCCGGCTCTTCCGACTCCGTGCTCACGCTGCCCGCCCGGCGGTCTGGGCGCGGCGGGCCAGCTCGGCGACGGTCCGGTACTGCTGGTGGTAGAGGTGGCCGACGTTCCACGCCGCGCGCGCCCAGATCTGAGCGCGCTGGAACTGGGCCTTGTCCGTCCACGGATTGGCTCGCCTCCTGCACGGCCGGACGTCCGACTGGTACGGCGCGGCCCTGATCAGGTTCTCCGGGGACAGGCGGGCATACACGGCGATGAACCAGCCCGTCAGGACTTCCACGTCTTCGTCCAGCGTCCCCCGGCTGCGCTCCCCGAAGGACGCGCGCCGCACGGCGTTGCAGCGCTCCGCGACCTTGTCTATATCGATGGACAGTGCGGGCGTGGTCGTCACGGGAACGGGCTCCTGGTCCTGGTCGTCGTCGAGATGGAGGGGTGGCGTAGCGGGCCGGAAGCGTCACGTCCCGCCACGCCACCCCGAAGGGGGCGGCCAGCACCCGGCCCCGGAACGGGGTCAGCGAGCCCCGTCCTGCCGTGTGCTGGCCTCCTGCCCGGCCTCCGCAGATGTCAGAGCGGCGGCGGCCGGGAGTAGCGGGCGGTGCGGGGCGGAGGACCCCCCACGGGCCGCCGCCCCGCACCAGACGGGGCGATCGCGCCCGGCCCGTCGGACCCTCCCCGCCCACGGGACAGACGAGGAGGGGGCTCTCAGCGCGGCCGGCCGTGATGGGACGTCAGGCCGCGGAGGGCGTCAGGGCGGCGGCGACCCTTGACCGTGTCGTGCAGCACCGCCAGGTGGGCGAGGAGCCGTTCGCCGACATCCCGGGCCAGGGCGCGGCCGTACCTGGCGCACTCGTGCGAGTCGTACGTCCCGGGGTGCTGCTCGATGCGCTTCCGGCACGTCACCAGCTCCGCCATAACGTGCGCCCTCTCCTGGCTGCCCGCGTCGAGCTGGCGGGCCAGCTCCTCGACCTCGTTCGCCATGCACGCCAGGCCGCCCAGGAACAGGTGCAGCCGCTTTTCGACCTCCCTCGCGCTGGTGCACTGGGCGATCGGGTACGAGCGTGTCAGGTCTTCCACCATGACGTCGTACGGCTCCAGGCCGTCCGATCGTCCCTCGACGAACGGCCCCGCCGACTGCCTCTCCTGATACAGGTTCACGCCGTGCTGCTCCTCTCCTCGCGCCACGCAGCCCCGGTATCAGGAGACGGCGGGCCGTGACGGGACGTCAGTCCGCGGGCTCGCAGGGGACGGGGCGCAGGCGGGGCAGGGAGGCGGCCGCTCGACCTCATTGGGTAGACCTGTCTCGACCAGGAACGCCCCACGGTCGCTCAGCCAGCCGCGCATGGCCTCGACCCGCGAGTGCCGCACGTCGATGTGGTCGTGAAGGGGGAGGAGCAGACCGCTCGCCTCGCTGCGCTCGAACGCGGGGAGAACGTTCTTCACCCACTGCGGGCGCTGCTCGACGACGGCGGCCGGGTCCGTGTCGATGAAGGAAGCCACGACGTGCCAGTCCCGGCCGTGGGCGTAACGCCTCATGAACTCCTGGTTCATCGCCGCCTCTGCGGCATTGTGGGTGACCTGGTAGAGGATCACCTCTGTGCGGTAGCCGGACGACGCATCCGCGATATCGCGGCGCCGCCCCTGCTGCTCTTCCGTCCTCTTCGCCATGGCCAAAATCATTTCGAATGCGAGGAGTTCGGAACAGAAAGCGGGCGTGGTAGCCGACCGATGAAATTCGGACCGGGTGCCACACCCGCTAGTAGCCGCCTGATTACAGGGCGGATTTCAGGGTTGCCGGGTCGAACGAGGGCGCCCCCTCGATCGGCCGGACTCCGACCAGGTTCGCCACCGTCCGCAGTCGGTTGGTGGACAGCCGCCCGGCCCTCCGCACGATCACGGAGGGGAGCGTCTGGTGGGCCGCCCAGTTGGGCGACGCGGTCACCGCGTCGTGGATGACGGAGAGAGCCGCGTCATAGTTGCTCTTGGCCACGAGAACCTGCGCCAAATCCATCTCGTACCGGCGCTGCGCCGCCTCTTGAAGCTGTGACAACTGGCGCCGGTTCAGGGAGTCCACCAGGTCACTGGCCTTGGAGATCTCGCCCAACGACACGTTAATGCCGACGGCCTGGACGGCGGCCGATGTCGGCCCGTGCAGCGTGCCGAACGCGCCGTGCTCCGCACCCATCCGGGCCCCGGCCATGTTCGACTCCCCGAGGAATGTGTGAGCCAGGTCGGAGCGCTCCATCCGGGAAGCGACGACCGCCGCGAAATTCACGTGAGATCCGTACACGGTCCACTCATCCCGAGTCGCGGTCCTCCCCCGCACGGGTTCGATGTCCACAGCCGCCTTCTCCGCCAGTGCCAGGGCGTCGTCGAGCCGGGCGTCCCGTAGGTACACCCACGCCCTCCCGGAGGCCACCAGAGCGTCACGGAGGGGGTCGGCAGCCTTGCGGGCTGCTTGGGCGGCGTGGCCGATTCCCGCGTACGCCAGATCTCGCGCGCCCCAGAGGTTCGCCACGTACGCGGCGATGCGAAAGGCGTCCGACATGACTGCGTGCCCTGCCGCCTGCTCGCCGTCCGGGAGCGCATGAAGGGTCACCGCGGCCTGGCGGAGCAACTGGACGGCAAATCCGCCGACTTCCCCGTACTCGCCATCCCAGTAGCGCTGCCAGGCATGGCGCACCAGGCTGTCGAGCTCCGCCACGGTGACCGGATCGAGGTCGGTCGGGAGGAGGCCGGCCGAGACGTCGTGCACCGTGTTGGACAGCCGCACTAGAACCTTGCGGTCGTCGAGACCCATGCTGCGCACGGGGGCTTCCTCACCGAGGATCACGGAGGTGCGGGTGTGGAGGGCACCAGCGATCTTCAGGAGGGTGGGGAGAGTGAGGGTCTTGTCCTGCTCTGCGTTCCTGATCGTCTGGACGGACACGCCCGTCAGTTCGGCCAAGGACTCCTGCGTGAGGGTTGCGCCGCGCATGATCGCGATGCGTTCACCCGTGCTGTATTCGCTCCACTGGGGCATGATGTCTCCTGACATGTGCCGTTCGGATAGCCGTATTTGAACGGTACCCCCGCCCCAGGGCGGTGAGGGCCCCGTGAGGTTTCAAATTCCTTACGGGGCCTTCTTGTTGATCAGAACTACCAACAGGCGTGGTAGTCGGTCCGAAACTCGACCCTCAACTACTACGCCTGCTTTCTGTCCTTGAGGAACTCCTAGGCAGACCATCTTCGAATGAAGGCTCGAACCCCCGTGCTACTCAAGCCGGTTCTTCGAGTCATCACATTTAGATCCGCAACAAGGCGGCGGCCGAGATGGAAGACTGCACGCATGGTGAACGACCCTCGACGTACCGTGATTGTCAACACTGAGCCTCCCCGCTGCGGCGTATGTCCTACGCGCCCGTACCTGTGGAAGGACATGACCGAGGTGCGAGCGTCCTCACCCGCGTGGCACTGGCACTGCTCCGGCTGCACCACGAAGCGCTGGCCGACAGACGAGGAGAGAGCGGTGTTCAACTGATGGGGCACCACGAGGACAGAGCCCTTCCGTGCATGCGGCAGGTACCGGACCCGAACGACCCAAGTAAGACGATCACGTGCACCGGCACGAAATCCACGGTCTACGTCTACCGAGACGACGGGACGGTTGAAAGTCAGCAGTCCTACGCGTGCAGCAACTGTGGGAACCAGTAGCCGACCCTCGATGCTCTGGCCCACGCTGATGCCGAGCGTAACTGTCCGTAGACCCGGCTAGCCTCCCGGCCGTGACCAACGAGAACGACGCCCACGGGGCACAGCGTCAATGGAAAGGGCAGGGTGCCCATGGTCGCCCTGCTGCACCACTGGCCGGACCGATGCTGTGTCCTGGCCTACACGACGTTCGACGGGGGGGATGACGGCCGCGATCGGCGTCGTCCCCGTGCCGGGGAACGCGAACGAGCCGACGAACCTTCTGGACACCGCCGCCGGGCACAGGGCCAGAAGCCCTGTACGGGACGGTCGCCGACCACGCGCGGGCATCGTGGCTGGCGTGCACGTGCTGGTCCTTCCGGGTCGTCCCGAAGCCGCTCACGCTCAAAGCTCGGACGCGGTGGACCTCGACATCGCCCGGACCGTGCGCCACGCTGGCACTCGCAGCGCCTGCCACAGGAAAACGTCGATGTCGCCGCCAACACAGGAGTTCACACGCACCGCCACTTCGTTCACGTTGGGGGGGCAGGGCGGGGAGCCTGGCGCTTGAGCCCTGATCTCAGCCGGAAAGGGCGTCGAGGATCTGCTGTTCCTTCGCTGGGCTGAGTCCGTGCTCAGCCCAGCGGGGGTGTTCAACGGGCCGCCCGTCGGCCTGGAGCCATGCCCACGTGTCCGCCACCGTCTCGTGCAGCGGTCGGCACGAAAGGCCGGCCGCGACCGCGCGCGGCGAGTCGACACTCCACACACCCTCGTGGGTCCTCCACAGGGGCAGTTCCGTCCACTGGGCCACCTCGTGGGCGGCGAGCACGTCAGCGGGCGCCCAGGCCGGTTCTCCTGTGCTCCCGGTGGCGGCGAGGCACGCGGCCAGGAACTCGTCGAACGTGATGCCGCCGGGGTGCGTGATGTTGTAGGCGCCGCCGCCGGACGCGGCGGCCTGGTCGAGCGCGAACCGCGCGACGTCGCGGACGTCGACGGGCTGAATCCGCTGGTCGGCGGGCCCCGGGGCGACCATCCGGCCGCCCAGGGCCGCGCGGTTCAGCCACCAAGGCAGGCGTCCCACGTACTCGCCCGGCCCCAGGATGACGCCGGGCCGCAGGCACACGCTGGCGTCGGGGAAGAACTCCTCGACGGCCCGTTCACCGCCCGCTTTCTGGAAGCCGTACTTCGTCGGGGAGCCGTCGGCCCCGGTGTAGCCGTACGACTCGTCCGCGTCGGGCGGGCAGTCGAGCAGCGGTGAGGATTCGTTCAGCGGCTCGTGCGGCCAGCCCTGGTACACAGACACGGTCGAGACGTGGACCCACCGAGCAGCAGCCCTGGCCAGGGAGCGGGCAGCGAGCCGGACGTCACGCGGCGCGAAATCACTACTGGACGTGTCCACGACTGCGTCCCACGGGCCGTGGTCGGCCAGCCGCTTCAGGTCGTCGGGGTTCAGGCGGTCACCGTTCACGGGGCGGACGCCGGGCACGTGGGTGCCGGAGCGTCCCCGGGTGAACGCGGTCACCTCCCAGTCCTGTTCGAGGGCCTGCTGAACGATCGCCTTGCCGAGGAACCAAGAGCCGCCGAGTACGAGCAGTTTCATGCCGCCGATCCTGCCTGGTCCACGGGGGCCGGGAAATGGCGCGCCCGCCGGGTGCTACCCGCGCGCTTCGGGGTGGCGCCGCGGGCGTCACGCGTGTCACCCGTGACGCCATGGTGGCTCTACGTGCACCAACGGTTCTCTGTACCCGCTCCCCCGAACGCGGGCGGGGGTGAATGCGTCGCCGCCACGCCGCACCCCGGCCACCGTCACCATCACCCGTCGACGACCCGTACATCGAGGTCCGTGACCACGGGCGCTCCTCGGGACCTGCTCACCGACCGCCGTTCTCTGCTTGCGCTTTCGCCTTCAGGAGACGGCGAGTTCGGAGTGCGAGGCGTCCCCAGGTCCGGACGCGGCGACAGCCGCCGAGCCGGATCCCGTGGAGCGCCTCCCGCGCCGGTCCGCGAGCAGGGCAAGAGCCACTCCGATGACGACCCAGACCATCAGGACCAGGCACGGCAGACCGCCACCCGCGCTGTCGAAGAAGGCGTTGGCCCGCAGAAGGCTGCCCGACGCTCCCGGGGGCAGAAGTTGGCCGATGGTGGCCCAGCCGTTGGGCAGCCAGTGCGGACCGGTGGCCAGCCCCGAGAGGGGGTTGCCGAGCAGCATCATGAGGGCTCCGCCGAGGGCGAAGCCGGCCATGCCGAATCGGGCCTGGAGGCCGAGGAGGGTCGTGGACATGGCCGCCATGCCGAGGATGAGCCCGAGTGCGGTGACCGCGAAGTCGCCGTCGATCGAGTGCGTCCCGAACTGCAGGACAGCGGCGATGGCGCCGCCGGCCACGACGGAGAAGGTCAAGGCTCCCGCCAGACGGAGCCGCAGGCCGCGATGGCCGGGGAAGACGTTGCCGAGAATCAGTGCGGGGAAGATCCCGCCGAAGATCATGGGCATCAGTGCCGAGGTCAGGCCCGCGCCGCGGGGGTCGTCGTCGGTGAACGGCACCAGGTCGTGGACGGTGGCCTGCGTCTTGTTCTGCTCCGCCACGACGTTGCCCAGCGCGGTGAGGGCGCTGGTGGCCGAGGGGCCGCTGGCGGTAGCGGTGTAGACGTCGACGCCCTGGGCGGTGATCGCGAGACCGCCGGCGATGTCCCCACCCTTGACGTCCGTCTCGACGGCATCACGGCTCTCGTAGACACGCACGTCCCACGCGGGGCCGTCGGCCTTGTCCCGGATTGCCTCGACCGCCCGCGCGGACCCGGTCACGCCGACGGGGACGTGATGCGGGCCGCTGTGGAGCGAGGGCAGCGCGAAAGCGCACAGCATCGCGGCGATGAGAGCTGTGAGGCCGAGGACGACCAGGGTCAGCTTGCGTCCCGTACCGGGCGGATTGGCGTGGTGCGACATGGTGAGGTCTTTCTTGCTGGTCACCGTCGGCCGGAGGGGCGGAATCCCTTGCCGTCCGATGGTGGTTGAGAAGGTCGGTGCGGCGGCGTCGAATGCCGCAGGCCCCGTGTGCCGGGAGCTCGGCGCCCAGCGCTTCGAGTGCCGGGAGGTCGGCGTGCAGCGCTTCGGGTGTCGGGGGGGGGGCGGGGGTAGGGGGCGCCCCCCCGGGGGGGGCCGCCCCGGCCCGGGGCCGCTGGAGGCCCGGGAGCA
>NZ_JBEOYE010000137.1:0-19348 GCF_040296945.1 Streptomyces sp. NPDC001941
CCCGGGCGGCGGCCCGGCGCCGCGCCACCCGCGGCAGGAGCCGCACCGCCAGGACGGCGCCCAGGAGGACCAGCGGCAGGGCCCACGGCCACGGCGCGAGCGGCGCCCAGACGGACGGCGCCGCCTCGCCCCGCCCGCCGGGCTCCCGCGCCGGGACCGCCTCGCGCAGCCGGCCGCCAAGCAGCAGACCGGTGCCGCAGACCAGGACGGCAGCCAGTACCGCGCCCAGCGACGCCCGCAACAGGGCCACGCCGCGCGACACATGGGTGGCCACCGTGCCGGGGGCCTTGGCCAGCAGCGCCGCCGCCTCGGCCTGCGTGCAGTCCAGCGCCTTGGTCGCGTAGACCGCCGCCGCCTGGGCCGCCGTCAGCTCCGACACCGCCTGCCAGACCACCTGGCGGTTGGCGACCAGCGCGGCGCAGTCCCCGGCCGTGAGCGGGTCGAACCGCAGCGGATCGGCGGCCCGCAGGGCCTCCAGGCGGGCGTGCGCCGCGCCCCGCCCGGCCCGGTGGGCGGCCTCCTTGCGGACCACCGCGTGGAGGTAGGCCAGCGGGTGCTCGATCGTCGCCGCCCGGCCCAGGGCCTGCTCGAACGCGTGCTGCACCAGGTCCTCGGCGCAGACCGCGGACTCCGGCACCCGGTGCGCCAGCAGGGCGCGGCGGGCGGTCCGGGTCAGGCTCGCCCGGTGCCCGGCGAACAGCTCGCCGAGCCCCTCGGCGGTCAGCGGGACGCGGATGTCCTCAGCCACGGCCGGCCTCCCCCCGGCCTGCGTCGCCGCGCCGGGCACGGATGACCTCGGCGCGGGCCAGGAGACGGTTGCGGTACGCCACGCTGTCGAGCCACCCCTTGATCGCGGGGGCCAGGACGGCCACCACGGACAACACTGCACCGGCGAGCTCCACCGGCCAACCTCCTTTGCGAAGAACGGTTCGCACAAGGAGAGGAACCAGGGGCCCGTTCTCTTGACGTGGACGGCGAGGAATTCGGCGGAATCCGCGAACTCCGCCTACACCCACCCCCGCCGCGCCGCGACCACCCCCGCCTGGAACCGGTTGGCCGCGCCCAGGGCCGTGTTCAGGGCCGCGATCCGGCGCCGCATCGTCCGTGTCGACCAGCCCAGCTGCCGGGCGATCGCCTCGTCCTTGAGGCCCGACACCAGCAGCGTGAGCAGCAGCCGGTCCTCCTCGCCCACCGTCTCGTCCGGCCGCCCGTCCAGCGGCGTCGCCGTCGCCCAGCACAGCTCCCAGTAGTCGACGAGCCCGTCCAGCAGCGCCGACGGCCGCACCACCGCGGCCCGTACCTCGCCCGCGAAGTCCAGTGACAGCGGCAGCAGTGCCAGCCGCCGGTCCGCGACCGCCAGCTTCATCCGCAGCCCGGGCAGCACCCGCGCCTGCTCGCCGCGCCCCACGAGCTCGCGGATGTCGGCCAGCACCCCGGGCCACTCCAGCGCCTCGGGCGCGTACACCGCGCGGTAGCGGACGCCCCGGGTCAGTGCCGTCGCCTCCACCGGGTTCGACGTCGTCAGCGCGTACGGCGGCCGGTCCAGGGTGATCACCTCCTCGCGGGCCTCCTGCTGCAGCCGCACGAACCAGCGCCCCAACGCCTCGCTGCCGAAGACGACTTCGACCTCGTCCGTGCCGCCCGCCTGCGCCGCGTCGAAGAGCCGCGACAGATCGCCCGCCGCCGCCCGCACCGAGTCCAGCTCGGCGGTGCGCGAGCGCACCAGTGCCTCCACCGCGGCGGCCGGCTCGATCGCCGCGTACCGCCGCCTGCTGCCCGAGAGCCGCCCCACCAGGCCGTGTTCGCGCAGCCGGTCGAGGGCCCGCACCACGCGCTGGGCCGAACAGCCGAGGTCTTCGGCGAGCTCGGCCGGTCCCGCCGTGTGCCGGACGAGTACGGCGCGGTAGACGCGCTCGTCGAAGGGGTCCACGCCGACGGCCGTGAGCTGCTGCGGAGGTTGCTGGGGCATGGGCGGATGGTGGCCCGTTGGTGCCACCGGCCGCAATGGGCCAGCCCGAATCGTTGTCTGGACCACCCGCTTCCGCATAAGACCTAGGGGCATGTCGCAGACCCCGAAGAGCCCGGCCGCGGCCGGCAGACGCAGACTCCCGGCACCGAAGCCGCCCGCCCGACGCGCCCTCGGCGCGGGTCTCACGGCCGCGCTGGTGGGCGGGCTGATCTCGGCCCTGCCCCCGGCGGCCGCCGCCGACCCGGCGCCCGACCCGGAGCAGCGGGTCATCGTCACCCTGTCCGGGGCCGCGCCCGTCACCGGCCTCGGCCGCCTCGACGCGAGCGAGAAGTCCCGGATAGCCGACGGGCGCGCCGCCCTGAAGGGCCGTCAGAAGACCTTCCTGCAGGAGGTCGACGCGGCCGGCATCGACGCGGGGAAGCCCCGCACGTTCAACCTGCTGCTCAACGCCGTCGCCCTGAAGGTCCGTTCGTCCCAGCTCGCCGAGCTGCGCACGCTGCCCGGCGTCGCCTCCGTCCAGGAGGACCGCAAGCTCCGCGTGCACACCGACGCCAGCGTGCCGCTGATCGGCGCGCCCCGGGTGTGGCAGCGCAAGGACCCGGCCGGCACGGCCGCGCGCGGCAAGGGCGTCACCGTCGCCGTCCTGGACAGCGGCGTCGACTACAGCCACCCCGACCTCGGCGGCGGCTTCGGCGAGGGCCACAAGGTCGTCGCCGGCTACGACTACGTCAACGGCGACGCCGACCCCATGGACGACAACGGCCACGGCACCCACGTCGCCGGCATCATCGCGGGCCGCGCCGCCACGGCCGACGGCGTCACCGGCGTCGCCCCGGACGCCACCCTCACCGCGTACAAGGTCATGAACGAGTACGGCGAGGGCACCACCTCCGACATCGTCGCCGCGCTGGAGGCCGCCACCGACCCGGCCAACCCGCACCGCGCCGACGTCGTCAACCTCAGCCTCGGCGGTTACGGCGACGGCACCGACCCGCTCGGCCTGGCCGCCACCGCCGCCACCAGGGCCGGAACCGTCGTCGTCGCCGCGGCCGGGAACGACGGCCCGGGCAGCGGCACCGTCGGCAGCCCCGCCGCAGCCGACGGCGTCCTCGCGGTCGGCGCCTCGGTGAGCGGCCTGCGCATGCCCACCGCCGCCTACCAGGACGGCGAGAAGATCCAGGGCTACCGCGGCGTCATCTCCGCCAACCCGCCCGCCAGGCCCGTCACCACCGAGCTCGTCGACGTCGGCGGCGGCACCCCCGAGGACTGGCAGCGGGCCGGCGACGTGCGCGGCAAGGCCGTGCGCATGAACCTGCACATCGGCGTCACCACCCAGGACCTGTACGCGGAGGAGATCGAGGCCGCCCGCGAGGCCGAGCGGCGCGGCGCCGTCGCCGTCCTCGGCGGCCAGTCCGGCGGCGGCCCCGTCCTCGCCGGCACCCCGGACCGGGACCCGGGCAGCGTCCCGCTCGCCCCGGAGAACACCGTCACGGCATCCGGCGACTCCCTGCGCATGGACTCGGTCGTCCTCCTCGGCGTCGACGCCCCCCAGTTCGACGAACTCGGCGCACGGCTCGGCGCGGGCACGGTCCGCGTCACCCTCTCCGGCACCGACGTCACCGACCGGATCGCGTCCTTCTCCTCGCGCGGCCCCGACCTCGACTGGCAGCTCAAGCCCGACCTCGTCGCCCCCGGCTACGACATCCGCTCCACCGTGCCCAAGGCCCTGTACGCCCCCGGCGTGTACCGCATGTCCGGCACCTCCATGGCCGCCCCGCACGTCGCCGGCGCCGCCGCCCTGCTGCGCCAGCTCCACCCGGGCCAGGACCCTGCCCTCGTCACCTCCGAACTGGTCGGCACCGCAAAGGAGCTGAAGGACTTCGGCCCCACCACCGTCGGCGCCGGACGCCTCGACGTCGCCGCCGCCGCGGACGCGGCCGACACCGGCCTGACGACCAGCCCGGCCACCCTCTCGTACGGCCTGGCCGACCTCGCCGGGCACACCGTCGGCGGCACCCGCACCCTCACCGTGCGCAACAGCGGCCCGCGGGCCCGCACCGCGCGCCTCACGGTCACCGGCGACGCCACCGTCAGCCCGCGCACCCTGCGCGTCCCGGCGCGCGGAACCGCCACCGCCACCGTCCGCCTGCACGCCCGGCGCCCCGCGCAGGACACCGAGATCGGCGGCGCCGTCACCGTGCGCCCCACCGACGGGCCCGCCCTGCGCGTCCCGTACCTCCTGGCCGTCCGCACGCTCTTCCTGCAGGCCGGACCCGACCCCAGCGACGGCAAGGCCACCGCCGTCGTCTTCACCCCGACGGCGCTGGCCCAGCCGCCCGTCCTCACCGTCCGGCCCCCGCACGGCCGCCCCTACACCGTCACCACCAAGCTCCGCGCGGGCAACGTCTACCAGGCCGAGATCACCGGCCGGGGCACCGGCGCCCACCTGGTCTCCGTCACCGCACGCACCGCCGACGGCAAGACCCTCACCGGCAACGACGACGGGTTCGACGTCACCCCCGCCGACAGCCGCGACCGCTCCTGGACGCCCGTGGGTCCCAACTCGGAGTCCGGTGACGTCGTCACCGCCCCCGGCGCCCCCGGCCGCGCCGTCCTCGGCCAGTACGGCAAGAAGGGCGTCTGGGCCACCGCCGACAACGGTGCCACCTGGCGCCAGCTCGACCGGCTCCCCCTGACCGACGTCGCCGACCAGCCCCACCTCGTCATCGACCCGCGCGACGCCGACCGCTGGTGGCTCGGCGTCAACAGCCGCTCCGGCATCCCGCGCACCGGCTCGGTGCTGCGCACCGACGACGCCGGACGCACCTGGACCACCCTGGACACCCCGGACACCGTGATCGAGGACCTCCAGGCCACCGCTGACGGCCGCACCCTCGTCGCGCACACCGGGGCCGGACTCCTGCTGAGCACCGACGGCGGCGACCACTGGCGCCAGGAACCCGTCGGCGTGCCCGGCGAGGTGTACGGGATCGCCATCGGCGGCGACAGCCTCTACCTCACCACCGGACGCGAGGTCTACCGGCGTGACGGCATCGCCTCCGGCACGCCCGGGGAAGCCGTCAAGGTCCGCGAGTCCACCGGCGGCAGGACAGCCGTCACCATCGTCGCCGACGAGCAGGTCGTCGCCCTGCGCGAGAGCGGCAACGGCATCGTCGGCTCCCACGACGGCGGACGCACCTGGACCACCCTGGACAAGCAGGGGCCCGGCGTCAGCGGACTCACCCTGACCGGCGGCGACTTGTACGCCGCCGTCCGCGGCGGCATCCGCGTCGGCCGCGACCACGGACGCGTCTGGACCACCATCCCGCGCGTCAACTCCACGTCCGTCGCCACCGACTTCGCGCGCTGGGCCGATGGCACCCTCACCGTCTCCGCCTCCTCGGCGGGCCTGTACCGGGGCACCGCCGACGGCCTCGACTACCGGCGCATCGGCGTCCAGGGCGGCACCGTCAACGGCCTCGCCGTCAGCGACGGCAACCTCCTCGCGGCGGGCGACCACGGTACCCACCGCGCCGCGCTCCCGGTCACCGGACCGGACTGGGGCGACAGCGGCGGCGAGGGCACCATCGGCAACACCACCCGCGCCGTCCAGGCCGCGCCCTCCGACCCGGGGACCGTGTGGCGGGTCCGTATGGGTCCCTTCGGCGACTTCCACGTGGAGCGCAGCGGCGACGCGGGCGCCACCTGGGAGGAGAAGGGCGCCAGCAGCGGCACGGTGCTCGGGCTCGCCGTGCACCCCGCCGACCCGGACCGCGTGTACGTCGCGTACGCCAACCGCGACGGCACCGGCCTGTTCCGCACCGAGGACGGCGGCGCCCACTGGAAGAACCTGCTGCACGACACGTACTCCACCGCCGTCGCCGGCGACCCCCGCGACCCCGAGCGCCTCTGGCTGGGCACCGCGGACGGCCTCTACCGCTCCGACGACGGCGGCGAGAACCTGACCAAGGTCACCGAAGGGCGCGTGGACACCATCGAGTTCAGCGGCAATCGCATGCTCCTCGGCGGCGACGCCATCCGCTGGTCCACCGACGGCGGACGCCGCTTCCAGACCGGCGACACCGGACGGCTCCCCGTCCACATCGCCGACATCCAGCAGGCGGGCGGAGCCCTGTACGCCGCGTCCACCGGCTACTGGGAGACCGCGCTGCCCCGCGGCGGACGCGGAGTGCTCCGCTCCACCGACGGGGGCCGCAGCTGGCACAACGTCTCCGGCGGTCTGCAGAACCTGGACGTCACCTCGCTCGCCACCGACGGCGAATCGCTGTACGCGGGCACCCAGTACGGCGGCGTCCACCGACTGCGGCTGCGCCGCTGACCACGTGGCGGGTGAACGACCGCACACGTGACCAAAAGACGCGGCTGTCAAAGGAGTTGAACCCTGGGTAGCCGCAGGATGGAGGGGAGTGCGCCGCACGCGAGCACCACGCGTGCGGCGCACCTCCGCACCACGGCCCGGGCGCCCGCACCGTGTGCCGTCCGCCCGCGCCCACCACGTACAGTCGCCGTGATGATAGGCAACAACACTCCCGAACCACCCGACCCGGACCTGCCGGCACTCACGGCCCCCCAGGCCACCCGGCTGCGCGCCCTCGCCGCGCCCCACTTCAGGGACGGGCACCACTACGGCCTGCACCACCTCGCCCAGCGGTGCGCCCGGACCCCCGAGGACGAGTGGCCGGCCCTCGTCGCCGGCCACTTCGACCGCCTCCGCCAGGCGAGCCCCGGAGGCGAGGACGCCCGCGCGCTCCTCGACGGCGCGCACCCCCGGCTGCTCCCGACCGACGCGCTCACCCCCGACCTCGCCGGACAGCTGCGCTACACCCGCCCGGTCGCCGACGGCCTCGTCCTCGCCCACGCGCTCGACGGGCCGACCAGCGTACGCATCCTCACCGACGCCGACGTCGCGCGCGCCGGAGCGCCCGAACTGGACGCCGCCGCACGGGAGAACCTCATGCGCGTCCCCGTGCGCCACGAGGAGGTCGACGTCGCCGGACGCGCCCGGATGGTCACCGTCTTCGGCGACTCCCCGTTCGTGGCCGGCCAGGCGCTGTACCTCGCCCGGGCCGCCCACCAGGTGACCGGCGAGGACCTGCCGGACGGCGGCGCGCTCGTCGTCGTGCCCAACCGGCACCTCTACGCCTACCACCCCGTCGCCGACGGCTCCGTCGTCGACGCCCTCAACGGCCTCGCCGCGTACGGCCTGCGCGCCTACCAGGAGGGACCCGGCTCCCTCTCGCCGCGCGTCTACTGGTGGTACCGCGGGCAGCTCACCTCGCTCACGGCCATCGACGAGGAGACCCGCTCCTTCACGCTCCGGCCGCCCCCGCGGCTGCTCGCCCTGATGAAGAGCCTCATCGGCCTCGACCGCGCCGGCCGCATCGCCACCGCCGCCTCCGCGCCGGCCCCCGACCCGGCCGTCCTCACCCGCCGGGCCGCGGACGCCGCCGGGCGCCTCGCGGAGGACCCCGCGGCCCTCGCCGACGCGTTCAGCGCCGCGGTCGCCCTCGCGCACGCGCGGTGCGCCGACGACCCCGCGGCGTCGAGGGCGGAGACCTGGGAGCCCTGGGCGCTCGCCGTCCAGCTCGGCACCGCCTTGTTCGGCGGTACGCCGCCGCTGACCGCGTACGCCGACGACCGGCCGGTCGCGCTCCCCGCCCTGGACGCCCAGGTGCCCGCCGACGCCAGGGCCTGGCTCGACGCGCTGTACCTGGCGGTCGTGTGCCGGCAGCACGAAAGGGTGCGGCGGCTGTGCGAGGTGCCGCTGGAGGCGCTGCGCCGCGACGACTCCGTGGACGCGTACGTCCTGCACTGGATCGAGACGCTCCGGGTCCGCTTCGCCCCCGACCGGACGGTCGATGATGTCGTGCCGCACCTCGTCGCGGTCATGGAGGGGTCGGCCCCCGACGCCCTGACGCACGGCCCCGGGGACTTCGTGAACCAGGTCGACCACCACCCGGCCGCGCTCTTCCACCGCCTGCTCACCGGCGACCACGAGGCCTTCGCCACGGCGCTGTCCGAGGCACTCGACGACCACCGTGCGTACTGGGGCACGTCCGGGTCACCGCGCGCCCGGGTGCCGCTGGGGGTGCTGGCGATGACGTGCCTGGCGCACGACGCGGGGTTCCCGCTCGCGGACGAACTGCCCTTCCTGCCCAAGTACTTGGTGGACGGCCGGCGGATCGAGCACATCGCCTGACGGGCGGTGAACCGCGGGGCGTACGCGCGAGGAGCGGACACACGCGTGTGCGTCCGCTCCTCGAATACCGCTCGTACCGCTACGCCTTGCCCGTCAGATGGGCGAAGACCACCACGTTGGAGTCCCAGTGCCGGCTCTTGGTGAGGTCGCCGCCACAGGTGATGAGCCGCAGCTCGGCCTTGTCGGTCTTCCCGTACACCTTGTCCGTGGGGAACGCGTCCTTCTTGAAGGTCTCCACCGAGTCCACCGTGAACACGGCCGTGGTGCCGTCCTCCCGGCGGACGTCCACCTCGGCGTCCTTCTTCAGCTCCTTGAGGTTGTAGAAGACGGCCTTCGGGGTGTCCGGGGTGTCCATGTGCCCGACCACCGCGGCCGCGCCCTTCTCGCCCGGAGTGGGCCCCTGCTTGTACCAGTCGGCCTGCAGGGGCTTGTCGTACGGCGGCGTGTCCATGACGCCCTTGGAGTCCAGGCCCACCGTCCCCAGGTCCGCGTCGACCTTGAGGGAGGGGATCTTGATGTGGTCCGGGACGGAGGGCGAGAGCACGCTCACCGGCGTCGCCTTCCCCGCAGCGCCCGCGCCGTCCGAGGCGTCCGCCGACTTGGAGCAGCCGGAGGAGAGCGCGACGGCGAGGGTGGCGGCCCCCGCCAGGGCGGCCGTGCCGTAGGCGCGACGGCGGCCCCGGCGGGGACGGCTGGTGGCCCGCTCAGCCATTGTGGCGGCGGCGGCGCAGCAGACCGGCGCCGAGGAGTCCGGCGGCACCGACACCGGCGGCCGCGGCGCCCATGCCCAGCGCGTTGTCACCGCTGCCGTTGGAGGGGGCCATGCCGGTGTTGACGGAGCCCTTCGGGGTCTTGTGGTCGGAGGGGTTGAGCGGCTTCACCGGGCCGGTGCCCTTGGCGTACACGTCGAACGACACCGACGGGGCACCGGAGTTGACGCGGACCTGGTAGGCGCCGGTCTTCACGTGCGCGACGGTCGCGGTGCCGTGCCACTTGCCGTCCTTGCCGAGGGTCAGGTGGACCTTGCCGCCGAAGGCGGTGGAGTCGGCGTAGTAGTCGCTCTTGGGGTTGCCGGAGCCGGTCAGGACGAGGCCGACCTTGTCACCGGCCTTGCCGCTGCGCGGGTTCACGCTGAGCTGCGACTGCCCCGGCATCGGCGGCTTGGCCGGGTTCTCGGTGATGGTGAACTTGGCCTGGCCGACCTGCTGGGAGCCGACGAAGCCGTTCACGGCGTAGTAGCCGTGGTCCGCGACCTTGCCGGAGACGGTGGCGGTGCCGTGCCAGGCGCCGTCCTTGCCGCGGGACAGGTCCACGCGGCCGCCGAAGGCGTCCGACTTCACGTACGCGTCGCCCTTGAGGCCGCCGGACTTGATGGTGATGCCGACCTTGTCACCGGCCTTGCCCGCGTCCGTGGACAGGCTCAGGGACGCCTTGCCCGGCTCGGGGGAGGGCTTGGTGCCGGTGTTGACGGAGAAGGAGGCGTGGCCCTCCGCGCCGGTGTCGCCGTAGTTCGCCGTCACGGTGAGGTGGGCGGTGCCGATGCCCCAGCCGGACTTGACGGTGCCGGTGCCGGTGTAGCTGTCGCCGGAGCCGGAGACGCTGATGCCGGTGAGGGCGTCGGAAGCGGCGGTGACCTTGGCCTGGCCCGAGGTGGAGACCTTGAAGGTGACCTTGTCGCCGGCCTGGTAACCGGCGGGGTCCTTGGGGGACGACGTGACGGTGACCACGGGGGCGGCGGAGGACTTGTCCGACTTGGCGGACGCGTCGGACTTCGCCGACGGGTCGGACTGCTGCGACTGGGACGAGCCGTCGTTCGGGTTCGGGGCCGAATCGGCAGCGAAAGCGGTCGCCGGACCGGCCAGGGTGATCGAGGCGGCGACGGCGATGGCCGAAAGGGTGAGCGCCTTGCTCATGGTGTGAACCTCCTTGCAGGACCGCGCTGGTGCTGCGGTGCCACTCGTTATGAGGGCCATCCTGCGCGGGTGGTTTCACCCGTTTTCCTGCCCTGTGGGAGGCAGGGGAGAAGGTCCTGCGGCGGGCCGGGCAGGCGTCCCACGGCCCCTTCACCAGGCCGATGCATCCTCTTTGCCCCGATTTTTGGGACCAAAGTCCCGGGCGCCGGACGGAACGGGCCGCCCCCGGCGCAAGCAGCGCTTGGGGCGGCCCGTACCGCGCCTTATGGCCGGCCGC
The DNA here is from genome assembly GCF_040296945.1 of Streptomyces sp. NPDC001941. Classification (NCBI taxonomy): domain Bacteria; kingdom Bacillati; phylum Actinomycetota; class Actinomycetes; order Kitasatosporales; family Streptomycetaceae; genus Streptomyces; species Streptomyces sp. NPDC001941. Next base: position 10,380 of record NZ_JBEOYE010000137.1, read on the forward strand.
CGCGGATCAGCTCCGCCGGAAGAACTCCACTTCCCCCAGCGCCAGGTGACGGCCGCCCGTCAGCCCGACCGGCGCCGAGAGCACCAGGCGCACGGACACCACCTTGCTGATCCCCAGGTGGAACGGCTGCTCGCCCGGCTTGTCGCTCAGCGACAGCTTCTTCACCGTCTTCTTCCCGTCCTCCGCCGTGACCTCCAGGTCGACCTGGAGCGCACGGCCCTGGCGGTTGTACTCCTCCGCCTTCGCCGAGGCGCCATTGGTGATGATCACGTCCACCAGCCGGAACGGCTTGGCGAAGGCGTACGTCACCGAGGCCCCGGCCCCCGGGAGGCCCCAGTAGCGGTTGCTCAGCCCGTCCACCGTGTCCTCCGCCGGGTGACCCGGCAGCGCCCCGCTGGCCCGCACGGTCGTCGGCGTGATCGCCTTCGGCTTGCCGAGCTTGTCGAGGGTGTCCTCGACCAGGTAGCGCCCGGCGGGCAGCAGGAAGAGCAGCGCCGCGCACAGGCCGAGGACCACGGCCAGGACCACCAGGAACCGCACCAGACGGCCCGACCCCGCCCGCGTACGCCGCCGCCGGAACGGCCACACCGTGCGCCACCACGGCAGCGGGGCCGCCACGGTGGACGGCGAGAGCGGCGCGGCGCAACGGCGGCAGAAGCGGCGGTCCGGCGGGTTGGGCGTGCCGCAGGCCGGGCACGGGACGCCGGACGTCTGCTCGCCGACCGGCACGGGCCGCACCACCGGGCGCGGCGCCACCGCCTTGGCGGGCCGCACGGGAGCGGGGTCGGACCGCGCCTCCCCGGCCGGGGGCGGCGCGGCCGGCGTCCGGGGAGCAGGGGCCGTGGGCCGCACGGGGGTGGGGGCCGGACGGCTGGGGGCCGGTGCCGCCTCCGCGCGTGGTCCTTCCGCGGGTGTCGCGGGCACCTCCGGGTCCCGTACGGGCCGGGGAGGCACGGGCGGCGCCTGGGGTACGACTCCGGGGGCCGGGGCCGGGCCACCGCCGCCGGTCCCGCTCGTGCCGGTGCCGGCGGGCGTCCGGCGCTCCGGGCCGGGCGCGGGCGCGGGCCCACGGTCCGGGGCGGGAGGCGCCGACGGTACGGGGGGAGGCTCGGGAGCACGTTCCGGCTCGGGCTCCGGAGCGGGCCGCGCGGGCGCGTCGGGGGCGGGCACGGAAGCCACGGACGGGGGTACCGACGGCGGCACGACAGGCGGCACCGAAGGCGGCACGGTCGGCGGCACGACGGGCGGCACCGGTGGCGACACCACGGGCGGCGCAACCGGCGGGTCCGCGGGCGGCGCCACGGGATCCGGGGCCACCGGATCCGGCACCACGGGATCCGGCACCACGACAGGCGGCGCACCCGCACCGCCGCGGGTACCGGAACGGGCACCCGCCCGTGTCCCGCGACCGGACTGCGGCTCGCGTTCCCGTTCCCCCTCGGGCGCGGGCTCCGGCTCGGGCGGCTCCGCCCCGCCCCTCCCCGGCCTCGGGGTCGAGTCCGACCAGCCCAGGTACGCGCCGCAGTTGACGCAGAAGTCCTCCGAGGCGCCGTTCGAGGCGCCGCAGGCGGGGCACTCGCGCACCGCCCTCACCTCCCCTCGCCGGCCGGGGGCCCGGACAGGACCTCGACGCGGCAGACCGTGTGGACCGGGCACAGGGCGCGCACCAGGTCCCTTACCCGGTCCGCGTCCACCTCTTCCCCGCGCTCGGGCCACACCCGTACCAGTACCTCCGCCGAGGGCGCCGGGGGCAGCTCGCCGCCCGGCGTGGCCGACCAGGCGGCCCCGCCGTCGCCGCTGACCTCCGCCGCCACGCCGAGGACCAGCCGCAGCGCCTCCACCATTCCGCGCCGGGTGCCGCGCCACCGGTGCAGCTCCACGGCGCGGGCCACCGCCTCGCGGCGCAGCGCCACCGGCCAGCGCGGGTCGTCGACGCCGCCGACCCACCCGGCCAGCCAGGACAGGAAGTCGGCGGGCGTGACGCGCGGGTCGAAGTAGTACGGCAGGCTGTCCAGGGTCGCGAAGACCGGGGCCAGGACGGTGTCCAGGCCCGAGGTGAACCGCTGGGCGAAGTCGTCCTCGGCGTACATCGCGGGCAGCTGCTCGCCGATCGGGTGGCGGCTGGGCAGCCCGGGGACGGAGGCCCGGCTCATCCGCGCTCCTCCCGCTCGGTGACGACGACCTGGTGCTGGTAGGAGAAGACCAGGGTGCCGGGGCCGGTGTCGATGCGCTCGGCGGGGGCGCCGCGCCGCCCGGTGATCGGGTCGGCGGCGAACAGCCGGATGTCCTCCACGAGCACGTCCCCGACGGCCCGCTGGAGCACCCCGAACACCTCGCCGTACTGCACCGGCCGCCCGAACGGCCAGCCGGTGCCGTCGGGGCCGCCGCGCAGCGGGTTGAGGTGGCGGTACAGCGCGGCCAGCGCCGCGTCGCGCACCTCGTCCCCCTCCCCGGCCCGGGCGGAGAGCCGGGCGACGACGGTGACGCCCTGGTAGACCGGCGGCTCCACCACGAGGCGGGTGCCGATCAGCCGGCGCTCGTCGAGCTCGGCGGTGATGGTGGCGAGGACCTGGTCGGACGGGATGAGCTGCTCGAAGCGGAGCAGGTCGCCCTCGTCGGCCACCGCGTCCGGCACCACCAGGACCCGGACCGCGCCCGGGCCGCCGTCCCCGTCGGGCAGGCAGCGCACCCGGCGCACCGAGGGCGCCGCCTGGCGGGCGATGACCTCGTAGTCCTCCGCCGTCACCGCGCGCTCCTGCATCCGCAGCGCCTCGGGCGCGCGCAGCTTGGCGTTGGCGACGTCCTCCCCGGCGACCCCGCCGCGCGCGGCCTCCCGGTTGGTGACGTTCGCGACGTACGGGACGGAGCTGCGCAGTACGGAGATGGAGCCGCGCGCCACGTTGCCCGCCGGGCCGCCGCCGGTGCGGTAGCGGGCCACCCGGACGTGCTCGCCCTTGGGCGGCACCGCGCCGCAGGCGCGCAGGCTGCCGTCGGGCTCGCGCAGCACCGGCGGGAAGTGGAACTCGCCGGTCGTGGCGTCGACCCGCACGTGCCGGTCATCGGGGCCGGAGCGCCCGAAGTGCTCGACCACCTCCCAGCGCTGCCAGCCCTCCGGCGAGGACACCTCGACCAGCGGCGGCTCCCCGTCCAGCAGGACCGGTGGGCGCGACAGCCGGAACGTCTGCCCGGCGACGCCCTCGGACGCGCCGAGCGGCACGTCGAGCACGGTCTCCGCGTGCTCGACGGCCATGGTGCCGCCGACGGTGAAGACGGACGCCTCGCGCACGGTGGGGGACTCCGAGTAGAACGGCTGGCCCGGTTCGGCCTCGACCACCCGGCAGCGCAGCCAGCCGCCCCGGGTGCCGCCGACGACGGACGCGGTGTGCCCGGCGGGCACGTACACGATGACCTCGCCGGGCCGGTTGAGGCCGCCGGTGGAGTCGGTGCCGGTCTCGCAGCGCTGCCAGCGCCCGCCGTCCCAGGCCTCCCACACCAGCGGCGGCTGGCGCGGGTCGACGCCGACGCCCTCGACCCGGCTGTCCAGGCGCACCGCGACGATGCAGCGCGGCACGGCGGTCGGCAGCCCGAACAGCAGCGCGTCGCCCGGCTCGGGCGCGGCCTGGAAGCACGGGATGTCGTGCCCCTCGGCCAGCGTGCTCGTCCGGTCGGTCTGCTCGCCGCCGCGCGGCGCCGTCACCAGGCGGATCAACTCGCTCGGCAGGATGCCGAGTTCACCGGTCGTGGCGAAGACCACGGCCTCCTCGGTCTCCCCGGCTGCGGTGGTGACCTCGGTGCCCGCGGGCAGTGTCAGCGCCTCCGGCTGGGGCGCCGAGAGCCAGAAGTCGACCTCGGCCCCGGCGGCCGACGGCGGGAACAGCCGGATGCCCAACAGGTCGAGGAACGCCAGGTAGTTCTTGTCCGGGACCCGGTTGAGCCGGTACAGCAGCTGGTCCACGAGGTAGGCGAACGTCTCGATCAGGGTGACGCCCGGGTCGGAGACGTTGTGGTCGGTCCACTCCGGCGCGCGCTGCTGCACGTACCGCTTGGCCTCGTCGACGAGTTGCTGGAACCGCCGGTCGTCCAGGTTGGGGGAGGGCAGTGCCATCAGTCCGCGACCATTTCCTCGGTCCCCGCCTCGGAGGGGATCGTGTAGAAGGGGAAGACCAGGTTGCGCCGGTCGTTGGTGGTGCGCACGGTGTAGTGCACGTCGATGTAGAGGGTGCCCGCCTCGACGGAGTCGAAGGCGACGACGACGTCGTCCACGGCGATCCGCGGCTCCCAGCGCTCCAGGGCCTCGCGGACCTGCTGGGCGACCCGCCCGGCCGTGTCGCCGTCGCCGGGCGCGAACACGTACTCGTGGATGCCGCAGCCGAACTCGGGCCGCATCGGCCGCTCGCCGGGCGCGGTGCCGAGCACCAGCCGGATGGCCTCCTCGAGCTCCCGCTCGCGCTCGACCATGGCGATGCCGCCGGTGGCGTTGACCCGCATCGGGAAGCCCCAGCCGCGCCCGATGAACCGCTCGCTCACACCACACCCCCGATCTGTACGTTCATCGCGCCCAGCACGATCTTCGCGCCGCACGTCGTCTGGTCGTTCATCCGGGCGGCCGGCAGTCCGCCGATCAGGACGGCGCCCTTGGTGAGCGCGGCCGGGTTGGGCATCACCACGTTGCCCGGGCCCAGCGCGGCGTGCGGCGGGATCACGCAGACGTGCAGGCTGCCCACCACGGCGGCGGGCCTGCCGCCGATCAGGACCGTGTCGACCTTCGCGGCCGCGCCGGGCGGCGGGGTGGTGATCGCACCGCCGTGGGTGGTCTGGTCGCCGGTGCGGGCTGCGGCAGGCATCGGGTGCTCCTCGGGGCTGCTTCGGAATCTGTCGGGACGTCAGTTGATGCGGATCAGGCGGGCCTTGAGGACACCGAGCAGACCGCCGTCCACGGTGACGCCCGTCTTGCCGGTCACCTGCACCGCACGTCCGTCGATGTTCACCGCGTCGGTGGCGCTGATGTCCACCTGGCGGCCCTTCACCGTCACGTTGCCGGTCCTGGCGTCCAGGGTGATGCCCTTCTTGTCCAGCAGGACCGAGGTCAGCGGCCGGTTGCGCCCGCCGTAGACGGTCAGCTGGATGGTGTCGAGCCGTTCGTCCATCACCACCTCGAGGCGCTCGTCGGCGGTGCGCAGCCGGATCCCCGACTTCCCCGGCGCCGGGGCGTCGAGCAGCTCCACCCGGTGGCCCGAACGCGACACGATGGATCGGCGGTTGACCTTGCCGCTCGTCTTGTCGACCAGCGGCACGTCGTGCGGCGAGGGCTTGTCCACGCCGTTGTAGAGTCCGCCGATCACGTACGGGCTGTCCAGCAGGCCCTGCTCGAAGCCCACCAGGACCTCGTCGTTGACCTCCGGGCTCACCACGCCGCCGCCGCCCTTGCCGCCCCACTGCACCGTGCGCACCCAGTCGGAGACGTACGTGTCGTCCAGCCAGGGGAACTTCAGCCGCACCGCGCCCCGCTCGGACCCGGCCGGCTCGCGCACGTCCGTGACCACGCCGACCGCCAGGCCAGGGATGCGCGGCCCGCGCCCCGGCGCGTTGGCCCCGGTCACCAGGCCCGTCAGCGAGCGGTCCGGGCTGGCGCTCACCCACACCGTGGTGCGGTAGCCGCCCACCGGCTCCAGGACGTGCTGCACCGCCGTGGCCGTGTACCGCCCGGAGAACGCCTGGCCGACGTTGCCCAGCGCCACCGCCTTGCCCGCCCGCAGCGTCGGGTTGCCCTCCGCCACCGCCTCCAGCTCGCCGAAGCCCGCGCTGACCTGGTCGGCCGTCGCCCTGGCGACCGCCGTCGTCTCCGCCTGGGTGCGGTAGGGCGTGTCCGCCACCGTCACCACGGCCGAGCCGAACACGGCGGCCTTCGACGGGCTCAGGCCAGGCACCACCGTGTCGCTCACCAGCGACGGCTGCTCCGCCACCAGCGGCCGCTTCGTCGTGGTGTCCCAGCCGCGCACCCGCACCTTCGACGCGCCGTCCCCGGCCGACAGGGCGGCCCGCAGCGCCAGCAGGTTGCGCCCGTACTCCAGGACCAGCGGGCTGTTCACCGACGACGTCGACGGCGCGGGCGCGCCAGAGGCCCGGGTCGGCTTGGTGAACTGCAGCACGCCCTTGTCGTCGACCCGCACCTGCGCGCCGCTCTCGGCGGCCAGGAACTGCAGGAAGTCCCAGTCCGAGACGTTCGCCTGGGACAGCTGCTTGTACGTGACCGGGGCGGCCTCCACCTTCCCCACCGGCAGGCCCGCTCCCGCCGCGACCTTCCGCACGATCGCCGAGGCGGTCATGTTGCGGAACGCCACCACCTTCCGGCCGCGCTGCAACCGGTGCGCCCGGTTGTAGGCCCGCACCACCGTGAACGACCCGGTGCGGTCCCGGTCGATCTCCAGGGCCGTGACCTCGCCGTTGAACAGCCGCTCGCGCGCCTGCCCCTTCACCGTCACCACCGACACCCGCAGCGGCGTCCCGATGGTGATCCCGGTCGACTTCAGGAACTCGTGGTCCGGGTCCCGGTAGGTCAGCACCGCCGTGTCCGGCAGCCCCACGTTCTCGTCCACCACGCAGCTCACCAGCTGCGCCGCCCACACCGGCGGCAGTTCGCCGGGCGCCTCCACGATCGGGTCCGCCGCGAAGGACCGGCCCCCGGTCTCCTTGCCGCTCACCAGGCGACCTCCGTGTCTTCCGTGTCCTCGCCGTCCTCGGCGTCCCGCACGCCCGGCACCACCAGCTCGGTGCCGGGCACCAGGGCCATCGGGTCGTCGATGTCGTTGGCCTCCGCGATGACCCGCCAGGCCGTCGCGTCCCCGTACTCGCGCCAGGCCAGCAGCGCCAGGCTGTCGCCCGCCACCACGGTGTGCGTGCTGCGCGCGGTGCGCGAGCCCGACGTGGGGTTCTGCCCCGGCGGCTCGGTGCTCGCCTCCTCGATCGACAGCGAGCAGGTCGCCCGCAGCGGCTTCCCGTCCACGTCGAAGAGCGTGTACGAGACCGAGAGGCTGGACAGCACCCCGTCGAACGACGTCGTGCGCGCCGACCCCCACTCGAACCGCACCCACGGGCTGGCCGGCTTCTTGCGGCCCAGGCTCGCCGGCGTCGGCACGCACGCCTTCATCAGCTTCTCCACCGCCTGCTCCACCGAGTTGTCGTGCTTGGCGGTGGCGTCCAGGAACACGTCGAGGCTCAGCGTGCGCGGCCCGCTGCCCACGAACTCGGGCAGCGCCGACTGGCCCGCCATCCGCGACGGCGAGCGCCGCCACTCGGTGCTCTTGCTCAGCTGGAGCGTGGAGGGGTTGAACTGGAGGTCGAGGCGGGCGATCGTGCCGCCCGGCTTGGACCCGACGGCGGCCGGGGGCTCCTTGAGGGTGAGCTGGGCCCTGGCGCGGCTGGCGCGAGCCGAGAAGGCCATGCGGGGAACTCCCTTCCGGAAGCAGTGGGTTGGCGGGTGGGGGAGGGGCGGCGGCCCGGGTCAGGACGGGAGCAGGCCCTCGTGCGCGATCTCCAGCGTCTCGACGGCCGCCTCGGAGTTGCTCGGGTCGAACGACGGCCCCTGCCAGCGCACCGGCACGATCCCGAAGACCTGCCAGCTGATGATCCGGCTCAGGTCGGGGCGCAGCGCCACGATCTCGCCGTCCTTGGGCTCCACCCGCCGCAGCGTCTCGTCCAGCCAGCGGCCGATCTTCGCGGTGTCCGAGGTCACCGGCCGGGTCAGCGTGATGTTGGACCAGGTCACCCGGCCGGGCAGCTGCCAGGTGAAGCCGTTGTTGCCGCCCTCGGCGTAGGTCTCCATCTCGACCTCCGCGCCCATCCCCGAGCAGGTGTGGAACGCGCCCAGGTCGTTGCCGCCGATGGCCAGCCTGAAGAACACACTGGAGGCGAAGATGTTGTCCGTCATGCGTCCTTCGTCCGTTTCTCGTCGGTGCGGGTGCTCGGCGGCATGTCAGCGGCGCCCGTCGAACGGCCGCCCCGCGCGCTCCCGGCCGCGCCGCAACTCGGTGCGCAGCAGCCGGGACACGGGCTCGATGAGCCGGCGCGCCAGGTCGTCCAGATCGGTGTCCGCGCCCTGCGGCACGGCCTCGCTGTCGCCCCGGGAGGCCGCCGCGGCGGGCGCGTCCGGCGTGTCGCCGGGGCCCTTCTCCGCGCTGCGCTGGACGGAGGGCCGACCGGTACGGGGTTTCTTCCCGCCCTTGGCCGGGTCCGGCGCGGGCGGCCCGCCGGCCGGTCGCTCAGGGCCCGCGCCGGGCACGGCCTCCGCCCGCTGGGCGACCACCGGCTGCGCCAGCGCCCGGGGCCGCACCACGGGCACGGGCCGCTGGGGCGAGGCCGCCTGGAGCGAGCCGGGCAGCGGGGGCCCGGCGGCGACGGGCGGCGCCTGCGGCCCGGTGACGGGCAGCGGACCCCGAGGGCCGCCCGCGGCACGCTGCACGGGCGCCTGCGGGGTGGTGCCGACGGGGTGCGGCCGGACGACGGGGCCGCGCGGGGAGTCCGCGGGGGCCCGATGTGGAGCAACCGTGTTGTGGGAAGGGGCTGTTGGTGTCCCGTACGTCCTCGTATCCGCCGCGCGCCGCGCCGGTTGCGCGGGGAGGGCGCGGGGCGCTCCCGGTGTGGCGGGGGATCCGTGCGGCCCCTGTGGGGCCCGCTGTACCGGCGCCGTGGTCGGCAGGCCCGGCCAGCGGGGGGTAACCACGGGCCGGCCGGCCGGGCGGGGAGCCGGAGCGGCCGTGCTCGACAGATCGCCGCCCCCGCTCCCGGTCACCAGGGGCCGGGCGGAGAGGAGTTGGACCGTGCGGCGCACGGAGGGCAGGGCGGACGCGGGGCGGGTGCCGGTGGCGGCGGGCGCGTCGGGACGGTACCGGTGCGGCTCGCGCGCGGCGGAGCCGGAGGGCGCGCTCACCGCGCGCGCCACCACCAGGGGCACGCCGGGGCGGGCACCCGGC